>JAIUMB010000001.1 GCA_022565745.1 Cryomorphaceae bacterium
AGTTGCCATTTTCGTCTAAACTGCGCGTGGCAAAGTGCCCGTTCATTTGACGTCCACCTGAAGCAGGTTCTTTAGACAAGTCGGTATTGGCGTATAAACTGGCAAAAAACTCTTTGGTGGTCAACTGCCCGATGGCCATCATAAAGGTTTGATCGCGGTAGTAACCGGAGCGGAAGTCGCCATTTTTAAAGGCCTTGGCCCAGGCGATTTGCGCGACCTCTTTTCCGTCGCCGAAGATGCCGAACTTGGCCTTTCCGGTCAATACTTCACGTCGGCCAATCAAACTGGCTTCGCGGCTCTCAACGGCGAGCCTAAAGTCGTTGATAATGTCGTTTTTATAGGTGGTTTCTATATTGGTCATGTCGGTTGCTGTAGCGTCACTCATAAGAATTTGTCTCAAGTCGTTTATAGTTGGCAAAAATACGGTACAATGGGGGAGGGTGCAAAGAGGAAAAGCAGTCTTAGAAAAGTTACTTCATCAGGGACTTTCTTCCAATATTTCGGGTGATATAGTCTACCTCAAGCGACCATCCTCTTGCCGGACTGTATTCGCGGCCATAAAAAATAATTTGTAAATGGAGGTCGTTCCATTTTTCCTTGGGGAATAATCGTTTGGCATCACGTTCGGTTTGCACCACTGATTTACCGTTGGAAAATCCCCAGCGATACATGAGTCGGTGGATGTGCGTATCCACCGGGAATGCAGGAACACCAAAGGCTTGACTCATCACTACAGAAGCGGTTTTGTGGCCAACGGCAGGTAGTGCTTCAAGTGCCTCCATATCTGCGGGGACTTGTCCATCGTACTTCTCAAGAAGAATACGGGTGAGGTGATAAATACCCTTCGATTTCATAGGCGTTAATCCGCAAGGTCGAATGATATCGGCAATTTCTTCCAATGTTAATTTTTCCATTTGCTCTGGCGTGCGGGCTTTGGCAAACAGCAGTGGTGTTATTTTATTCACGCGTTCATCGGTGCATTGGGCCGAAAGCAAAACTGCAATCAGTAGCGTGTATGGGTCGGTGTGATGCAGTGGAATGGGTGTATTGGGGTATAGGGTACCCAATTCTTTGATGACGTAATCAACCTTTTCTTTTTTTGTCATGCCGACGTGATTTTATGGGATTTTGACCAAGGTGCTACCTCCGGTGTTCACTGAAAATGATATTTCTCGATTAAAATGAATGCTTTTTGATGCCACGGATCGGTAAACCAAGCGATATTCTCCCGGTTGCATGGCGATAACTTGACGTGTGTTGCTACCGTTAAAGGTGTAGATGTTTACCCATTCATTGTCTTTTTTATGCAAAATATGTCCGTAAAATGACGCATTGGCTTGAAAGGTCACCGTACCCGGGCCGGGTATTTTTATCTCTGCCGATTGTCCGGCCTTTACTTCAACCGTTTGTGTAATTGGTGGCAATGTGAGAATTTCTAGTTCATACACACCGCTGAGGTAGCGATGTTTTCCAGGGATAGGTTGATTATTGACAATTGTCTTTTTGTCTTGCTCTCTAACTATGGCGCGCAAGTCGGTATATGCACCCTCTGGTTTGATGTTTAGAGATAAGTCACCTTGAGGCAGGGAGACACCAATATGGGAGTGTTTACCGGGATTGATTTGTACGTGTTCGCGGGTAACTGGTGGCGTGCTGTGAATGGTTACGCGATAAACAGGCCCCGGGTCAATCATGATGGTATCCGGACGGTTCATGCGGTTTAGTGTGTGTATAAAGTGATAGGCTGGTTTTCCTGAGAACTGCTCAGCAATACTCACAGCTACGTTGGTTTCACTGGCGTTTCCGAGGTGGTCGAGCAGGTCTACTTGCGCGGAAGTAGGGAGTAGTGCGTAGCGAACAGCCAAGTGCATTTCGCGTGACAATTGTGCTGGTGATTCCGCATTAACGGTACGTCCTACACAATTCAGCGATGCAATATCGTCAACTTCCATACCCATACCAATAATGTAGGGTCTGATGGCTATGCCTTTTTCTTGCAGCATTCGCGAGGCTTTGCACGGATCGCCATCGCATTCTTCTTTGCCATCGGTAAGTAGAATAATGCTGTTTCTACCATTGCTGTTATCGGGGAAATCTTGTGCTGCGGTTTCCAAACTATGGGCAATGGGCGTGGTTCCTTTGGCACGCAATCCCTTAATTTTATTGCGCATATGGCGGTAAGAATTGGCGTGAAAGGCCACTTCAAGTTTGGTGTCGTCGCAGTACTGAGGTGGGAAGTTGCGCTGGTGACCATAAACACGCAACGCCACTTCGGGTGGATTCGCAGATTGCTCAAGTGAATCGAGTAGTTTACTGAGTGTTTCTCGTGCTACATCCCAACGCGTGGTGTTTTCCCAGCGTGCATTCATAGAGTTTGATGCGTCGAGAATAAAGAGGATGCGGTTTTGGGCGAAAGTTTCCGCCATTGTAAACAGCACAAAAAAAGCGATAAGTACTTGACGCATAATTATGTTATATATCTAAAAGCCAAGGAGGCAACAACTAGGGTTATTCTATACGGTTAGCTGGACAAAAGTAAGGCCAAAAAAAGGCGGTAAAAAAATAAAAAAAGTACTTGTAAGTTCGACAAACGTGTCTATTTTTGCCGTCCGAAAAACGAGTAAACGTTCTCGATTGGTGAGATGGGTGAGTGGCTTAAACCAGCAGTTTGCTAAACTGCCGTACGGTAACACGTACCGGGGGTTCGAATCCCCCTCTCACCGCTGAGGTTTATTTGAAATAATATGCCTATTAGGGTGAGAGGGGGATGAGAACCCGGGGTTCGAACCGTAACGCAGTGGAGCTCATCGACTGAAAGGAGATAATCCCCCTCTCACCGCTGAGGATTTGTTATTTGAAATAAATCCCCCATTTATATAATACACACCACATTGGTTTTCGGGGTGTGGCGCAGTTGGTAGCGCACCTGGTTTGGGACCAGGGGGCCGCTGGTTCGAGTCCAGTCACCCCGACTATAAAAAGGTCAAACAGCTTTATGTTGTTTGGCCTTTTTTTGTTTTAAAAAAAACGTCGCCTCTTTCGAGACGACGCTTTTTTCAACCCTAAACTATATTGTTCTCTAAAAAAACGAAATTAATTTTTGATAATAAAACGGTTGGTTGAAACCTTACCATTTTCATTTAAACGAATGAAGTATGAGCCTGAAGGAAGCTGGTCAACAGGAAGCTCTAGATTGCCGCCTTGGAACGCAGGCTCATATATTTGATTGACAGTTCTGCCATTAATGTCAATCAAATCCGCATAGATGGTTGCACCAGCTTCTAATCCATTGATAAATAGTATATCGCTTGCTGGATTGGGATAGAGAGAAATGTCTGTTGAACCATTGTTAAACGTTTCATTGTTTAGTCTGGTAATCAACGGAAGCGTAATAACTGTCCCATCAGCCAGTGCTGCTTTTAAGAAAAACGGTGCATTAGGATTAGAGGTGTCGTCAACAAAACCTGAAGCAAAAAGAACAATGGCTTCACCTTCTAAACCTGCAGACAGAAGAGGCGCTTCAAACACAGCAACCACCGTCTGATCGGTTAATTGCACTTCTAATTCATAATCGTCAGTCGTTAATGGCAAGTATCCATCAAAGTCACCATAGGAAATACCAGTTATCAAACCAGTTACAGGAACTGTTCGTTCATCTACATTTACTGTAGGGGCGTCTGTAGAACCGTGAAAAACCAACACATCGGTTTCATTGGGGTCATTTCCTACTTCTTGTGCACCTGCATAAATAAATAAATCAAACGGTTCAAATGGCGTCAAAGAATTATCTAACAGACCGGCGGCAACCACCACATAAGTTTCATTTTCGTCTAAGGTGAGGTTTGTTCTGAAGGAAGAACCCGTTGTATCGCTTGAATTTGCAGCTGTTACGCTAATAATGATGTTTTGTTCAGCTTGAACATCAACAAATGGTGTTGCGTCTCCATAAGCAAAATTGGGAACAATTTTCACTGTATCAACCCAGATGTCTACTTCATCGGCAAGTGGGTCGGCACTGTTGTGAATGATTTGCACACGCGCAAAACGCTGAGTTGTTTCTGGTAACTGAACCACATCGCCATTGGCCAAGGCCGCAAACAAACCAAAGCCGGGACCGGGGTTAGAAGGAT
The DNA here is from genome assembly GCA_022565745.1 of Cryomorphaceae bacterium. Lineage (GTDB taxonomy): Bacteria > Bacteroidota > Bacteroidia > Flavobacteriales > Schleiferiaceae > CSBr16-58. The sequence continues at coordinate 4,131 of JAIUMB010000001.1, forward strand.
CAGCAAAGCCACTGGCAAAAACAACAATGGCGCTATCGGTAAGTCCGAGCGTATTCAATGGCGCAGAGTAACTGCCTACCAATGAACTGTCACTAACCAATCTGACATCAAGTTCGTAATCCAATGGCACGAAATCGGCGTAATCGGGAATAAAATCAGGGAAAGCAATGCTGGGCACCAAGTTACCGGCAGGTACAGATGTTTCGTTGACCAATACTGCGGGAGCATCTGGTGAACCGTGCTGAATGAGAACATCAACGTCTCCGCTTGAAGCGGCAACTTCACGTGCGCCGGTGAAAATTTCCAATGAAAAAGTTGGAAGCGTAGGATAAGTGGTTGCATCTACCACACCAGAAGCAACTACAACGTAGGTTTCATTGGCTGCAAGCGTTACACTTGTTGAAAAGACAGCATTCGCAGTATCTGTTTCTCCTTTAGGTAAAATAGAAATAACCAAAGGTGTACCTGCAGGAGCATCAACGAAAGGCGTAGCATTACGGAATGCCAAATCAGGAACAAACGGGGCTCCATTCACATAAACATTGACAGTGTCAGCTGCCGGATCAGGTGAGTTGTGTATGGCTTGTAATCTTGCTGTTTGAGAAAACGCAGAAAAAGAAACCACACTCAACAGAATAAAAAGTAATTGTCTCATAAATAGAAGTGGTGTTAAGTTATTAATGGCTATTTAACTGTAAATCGCATTTATTGGTTTTTTGTTTTTGTAGGAATTAGTATAATATTATGAAATTAAAACTGAGCGTAACACCTGCCACGAAGCTTTTGTTTGTGTGGTCAATTAATGAATATTAATAAATTTTAGAGGTTGTGATTTTTTTAATATTTTTTTGGCTATGATGAATTAGTAAGTGCTTTGATTTGGTGATGCTCATTTTAACATGTTCGGTCATCCAATTCATGTTTTGTCAAACATTCGTAATGACATTTAATATTATCTTCCTTTATCCTTACTTTTGCGCGCATGCTAGGATTGAAATTACCCACAGATCCGCGATGGGTAAACATTGCGGAAAAGAACATTGAGGAAATACTGACTGATCACGCTTTTTGTGAACAAAAGGCTGCGTCGACAGCAATTTCACTTATAGTAACGTACCCCGAAAAACACGACTTGGTTCGTGAAATGTCGGCATTGGCACGTGAGGAGATGTCTCACTTTGAAATGGTGTTCAAAAAAATTGAAGCACGTGGCTATACTTTGGGCAGAGAGCGCAAGGATGAATACGTTAATCGGTTACAAACATTTTTCCCTAAAACTAAAGACCGAGACAAGCGATTAATTCACCGTTTATTAATTGCTGCATTGATTGAAGCCCGTTCTTGTGAGCGATTTAAGGTGATTTCCGATCACATAAAAGATGAAGAGCTCTCGGACTTCTATCGTAAACTAATGATCAGCGAGGCCAATCATTACACCTTGTTCATTAAACTTGCACGTCAGTATGGCGATAGGGAAGAGGTGGACAAAAAGTGGCAGACATTGCTAAATTTTGAAGCTGAAGTTATCAGCGATTTTGGAAAAAAAGAACACATTCACGGATAATAAAAGCCTTATAGGCAAAACTAATGACAATGAAAAGAACCGTATTAACACACATTCACGAAAACATGGGCGCCAAGATGGTTCCCTTTGCAGGATACTTGATGCCTGTTCAATACTCTGGATTGGTCAATGAGCACCACGCGGTAAGAGATGCTGCTGGTTTATTTGACGTATCACACATGGGCGAGTTTTTTGTCAAAGGACCGGAAGCTGAGCAATTGGTGCAATATGTTACTTCCAACGATGTGTCAAAACTGACCATTGGAAAAATTCAATATTCCTGTTTGCCCAATGAGCAAGGTGGAATCGTCGACGACTTACTGGTGTATAAACTTAATCACGATGAGTTTATGTTGGTTGTCAACGCCTCAAATTTAGATAAAGATTTCCAATGGATCAGTAAGCACAACCGCTTTGATTGTACGCTGAAAGACCACTCTGAAAACATGTCCTTATTGGCATTACAAGGCCCAAAGGCCAAAGAGATCTTGTCTAAACTCACCAATGCTAATTTAGAAGATATTCCATATTACAACTTTCAATTGGGAGAGGTAGCCGGCATTCAAAACGTGATCATTTCCAATACAGGTTATACAGGCGCCGGAGGCTTTGAATTATATATTGCCAACGAAAGTGCTGAGTTACTCTGGAAAGCACTGTTAAGCGCTGGCGAAGATTTTGGTTTACATCCTGCAGGTTTGGGCGCTAGGGATACCCTTCGTTTGGAAAAGGCATTTTGTTTGTATGGCAATGACATTAATGACGAGACCTCACCTCTAGAGGCCGGTCTTGGCTGGATTACCAAGCTCAATACAGAGTTTGTTGGTAAAGAGGCTATCACAGCATTGAAAGAAGCTGGTATTGAGCGTCGCTTGGTAGGTTTTGAAATGATTGACCGCGGTATTCCTCGTCAAGATTACCCCATTTTAAATGCCGAAGGTGAGGAGATTGGAAAGGTAACCAGCGGAACCCAATCCCCTTCACTTAACAAAGCCATTGGTTTAGGATATGTTCAGGTTGATTACAAAACACCCGACACAGAGATTTACATTCAGGTACGTAAAAAGCAACTCAAAGCAAGGGTGGTAAAAACACCGTTCCTATAGTGCTCTGAATAAGCAAGCCGTCATATTTGCCCTCGTCTCCGTTGTTGCCTTTGCAATGATGAATGTGAGCGTGAAATTCCTGCCACATATTTCGTTTGTGGAATTGGTCTGGTTTCGCTCTATCATCTCTATGGCCATCACCATAACATATCTGCGTAGCATTAAGGTTTCGGTATGGGGCTCTGGTAACCACAAGCGGTTATTGTACTTACGAGGTGTTTTTGGGGTAACGGCCCTGAGTTTGTTTTTTTATACCCTACAGCGACTTCCTCTGGCTACTGCCATTACATTGCAGTATTTATCGCCCATATTTACAGCGCTTTTTGCTGTGTTGTTTTTAGGCGAACGCGTTCGACGGATACAATGGTTTTTTTTCGCCATTGCTTTTGCGGGAATACTGGTGTTGCGCGGCAGTGCTGATGGCATTACTTGGGGGATTTTTTTTGCAGGGGTAGGGTCAGCGGCGCTGGCGGGTGCTGCTTATACAGTAATAAGCAAGTTGAAAAACCGCGAACACCCCGTGGTTGTGGTGTTCTACTTTCCGCTTATTGCCATTCCTGTCATGAGTATATTCTTGCCGGGTGTTTGGGTCACTCCACAAGGCATAGATTGGTTTTTTATACTGCTAATGGGTATATCTACGCAGTTTGGACAAGTCTATCTCACCAAAGCTTATCAAGCAGAGGATGCCAGTAAAATTGCCATTTTTAAATATTTGGGCGTGTTGTTTGGACTAGGATTCGACCTGGTTTTGTTTAAAATCACCCATTCGTACGGCGTTTTATTCGGAATATCTCTGGTGTTATTGGGGGTTGTTTTACAGGTTTTGCAAAAGAAACGATAACATTTGTGTGTAAAGGATTTTGTTGTAATTTTGCACCCTGTTTATCAGACGAATGATCAACCACTGGCAAGGGTTGTGTATGTTGACATTCGGGAATTATTTTAAATCAGCTCGTCATGGACAGCATCATTTCCTACGTACAAGATCAGTACATTGAGAAAAAAGAACTACCTGATTTTTCATCGGGAGACACCATTACTGTTTATTACCAAATTCGCGAAGGCGAAAAGGTGCGTACTCAGTTTTTTCGCGGCATTGTATTGCAGCGTCGTGGTTCAGGAGCCACAGAAACTTTTACCATCCGCAAAATGAGTGGTAACGTTGGGGTAGAACGTATTTTCCCCATCAACTCACCAAGCATTGAGCGCATTGAAGTGAACAAACGTGGTAGTGTACGTCGTGCACGTATCTTCTATCAACGTGAACGCACAGGTAAATCTGCACGTATTCGCGAAAGACGCATTTAAGTTTTGCGTGACATTACTACAAAAGCCGATTGATTGAATTCAGTCGGCTTTTTTTTGTTTGGTATTTAGTTTTGAGAGTTATTAAACCATCAACTAACAACAAAAAAAGCCATCTATTACGATGGCTTTTTTTGTGTTAAAACAGTCGATAAATTACTTTTTATCGTCATCGTTTACCTCTTCGTACTCAACGTCGGTTACATCATCAGCACCTGGACCGCTACCGGCTTGGTCTCCTTCAGCTTGCTGTCCAGCTTCCTGCTGCGCTTTGTAGAGATCTTCCGAAGCGTTTTTCCACGCTTCATTGACTTTCTCTGTAGCTGCGTCAATGGCGGCAAGGTCTTGCTTGCTGTGTGCTTCTTTTAATTCGTTGATGGCACTTTCTACGGCCGACTTCTTATCATCTGGAAGTTTATCTCCAAACTCTTTTAATTGCTTTTCACTTTGGAAAATCATTCCGTCGGCAGCATTGAGCTTGTCGATGCGCTCTTTTGCTTGTTTATCAGCGTCAGCGTTAGCTTCGGCTTCTTGTTTCATCTTCTCGATTTCTTCCTTAGACAAACCAGATGAAGCTTCAATGCGGATGCTTTGCTCTTTACCGGTATTTTGGTCTTTGGCAGACACGTTAAGGATACCATTGGCATCGATGTCGAATGTCACTTCAATCTTTGGTACCCCGCGTGGTGCAGGTGGAATACCGTCTAAGTGGAAGCGACCGATGGTTTTGTTGTCACTCGCCATAGAACGCTCACCTTGGAGAACGTGAATTTCTACTGAAGGCTGATTGTCAGCAGCAGTAGAGAAGGTCTCACTCTTCTTCGTTGGTATGGTTGTATTGGCTTCAATGAGCTTGGTAAATACACCACCCATGGTTTCGATACCTAGAGAAAGCGGTGTTACGTCAAGAAGCAATACATCTTTTACATCACCGGTAAGAACCCCACCCTGGATAGACGCACCAAGGGCAACAACTTCATCAGGATTTACGCCCTTCGAAGGTTCCTTTCCAAAGAAGCTTTTAACAGCTTCTTGAATGGCGGGAATTCGTGTTGATCCACCTACAAGAATAACTTCATCAATATCCGCAGGTTTTAAACCGGCTTTTTCTAATGCGTTTTTTGCCGGGTCAATGGTGCGCTTGATAAGGCTATCGGCTAAGCTTTCAAACTTGGAGCGACTAAGTGTTTTCACCAAGTGCTTCGGTCCGGAAGCTGTAGCAGTAACATAAGGCAGGTTGATTTCTGTACTTGAGCTGGAAGACAATTCAATTTTTGCTTTTTCAGCGGCGTCTTTTAAACGTTGAAGAGCCATAGCGTCTTTGCGCAAATCAATATCTTCTTCATTTTTAAATTCATCGGCCAACCAGTCAATGATAACTTGGTCAAAGTCATCACCACCTAGGTGTGTATCTCCTTCGGTTGAACGCACTTCAAATACACCATCCCCAAGTTCAAGAATAGAAACGTCATGTGTACCACCACCGCAGTCAAATACGGCGATTTTCATGTCTTTCCCACGCTTGTCAATACCGTATGCTAATGCTGCTGCGGTAGGTTCATTGATGATACGACGCACCTTTAAACCAGCAATTTCACCGGCTTCTTTCGTGGCTTGACGCTCAGCATCATTGAAGTAAGCAGGAACAGTAATAACAGCTTCTGTAACGGTTTGTCCGAGATAATCTTCCGCCGTTTTCTTCATTTTTTGCAAAATCATTGCAGAAATCTCTTGAGGCGTATAGCTACGTCCATCAATATCAACACGTGGTGTGTCGTTATCTCCTTTTACAACTTTATAAGGTACACGTGAAATTTCTTTAGCGCTTCCGCTGAAAGACGCCCCCATGAAACGCTTGATGGAGAAAATGGTTTTTTCTGGATTGGTGATGGCTTGCCGTTTTGCCGGATCACCAATCTTGCGCTCACCTCCTTCTACAAATGCAACTATAGATGGGGTCGTGCGTTTTCCTTCGCTGTTTGGAATAACCACTGGTTCGTTACCTTCCATTACGGCAACACAAGAGTTGGTTGTTCCTAAGTCAATACCAATTATTTTACTCATGATACGATTTTTTTCGTTTTCAATATTTTAATTCTCTTTGCTCAATTGATATGCCATGAGACAAGCGGTGACGGAATTGCGGCTTTTTGGCTGTCAGTATGGGGTAATTACTGACAATTTAGCACAAATGTCATACTTCGCCATATTTTGCGAGGGTCTGTGTCACGTTGTATGCGTGGTCAGCCATTCGTTCAAGTTCACTGAGGATATCCATATAAAATAGACCACTTTGGATGGTGAACTTACCTTTTTCGATATTAGACAGGTAGTTATCGCGCAATAGAATGTACTGATTGTTGATGTCGTTTTCAAGTGCCTTTGCAGATGATGGGTCGTGTTTATTAAGTAAAAACCCTTCCTCCATGGTATCCATGGCTTTTTCTACCAGGGTCATCATGTTTAATATGTTATTGCGTTGCTCGGGGGTGAAATATGCTTTTTGTTCTTTGTGGTTTACTAAATTATACGCGCTTTTCACCATCAAGTCGGTGGAGCGTTCCAAGTAATTGGCGGCACTCATTAAGGCTCTTATTTCCATACTTAACCTGCCATCGAGTTTTTGTTCTGAGACTTTGGTTAAAAATTTCAATATACCAAACTCTGATGCATCGCTCATTTGCTCCGCTTGCCTTACTTTTTCTAAATAATTTTTTGATACCGCTAATTCTCCTTCCATGAGCATTTTTGGTAAGATTTGAAAGGTGCGTTGATTGAGCTTCACCATGGTATGAATCTCTTTTTTAGCGCGTAGTATGGCCATCAATGGAGCCGTCACTTGTGTGTTGGTAAAGAGTTCACTGTCTAGATTGCCACCAAGTTTAATTTGCCCCTTAAAAACAGCGTTACAAAGGCGAATAAGTGATGGAATGGCAAACAAAAAAATGCTGACGTTTATGACGTTAAATAAGGTGTGAAAAACCGCTAACGCCATGGGAATGGCACGAGTGCTTTCGTTGGGGTCTTTTCCAGAAAATAAAATGGTGATGTCCGTTGTGAAACGCAGCAAAACATCAAACAACAAAATGGCCCAGATACTCCCCAAAGCATTGATGAGGAAATGAGCAAATGCAGCGCGTTTCGCTTGTATGTTGCCTATTAAAGCCGCGATATTGGCCGTTGCAGTGGTTCCAATGTTTTCTCCCAAAACCAAAGCCATGGCAAATGGAAGTGGTATCCATCCCTTGGCGGTCATCACCAATGTAATTGCCACAGCTGCGGTTGATGACTGAACGATTACAGCCACTATAGCACCAATGCCCATAAACATGAGCAGATATAGAAGACGACCAAAGTACGGTGTGTTGTCAAACTCATAAGCCTTTAAAAATTGCAGCAATTCAGGGTTTGCTTGAAGATCTGGTGCATACATCTGCATGGCGTTGATTCCAATAAAGAGCAAACCAATACCGACGACAAACTCTCCACTGGAAACCACGCGCTCTTTCTTATTGAAAAGTAAAATAACTCCAATGAACACCATCCCGAAGGAAATGACGGCTGAGTCTATAACGCCAAACTCAACCAATGTTAGCAACCATGCCGTGATGGTGGTGCCGATATTTGCTCCGAGAATGACGCCAATGGATTGCGCTAAGTTGAGAATACCTGCATTGGCCAATCCAACAACGATTACCGATGTTACAGATGAAGACTGCAGTAAAAAGGTTGCAAACATCCCTGTTAACAAACCATAATACTTATTGGCTGTCATTGTGGTTACTACGGCCTTAAATTTCGAGCCGGCAGATTTTTGTATGCCGTCGCTCATGACCTTCATGCCAAAAATGAAGAGTCCAACGCTTCCTAATAGTTGGATAAATTGCAGCCAAGTGTAACCCATGAGCAAATGAAGTGTAGACGGCGAAAATATGAATTATCCGCTTATGAAGTGTTACATTAATGTTTTAATGTGAGCTGCGGTATTAATGGCTGAAAATATGTGCGTTGTTTTAAGACATTTACTCATCATTGAGATACCCCGATAAGGTATCAAAGAAAGTGGTTTTCCCGTCGTAAGTCTCCCTGCTTAAGCGATTGCGAAGGCAAAGTGCCCAAAGTACTGTTTCCATGAAAAAATAGCGCTCGTCTTTTATATCATCGGTCAGGTATCGATCAACCAATTCACCAAGCGCAGGAATACCATCTAAGGTGTCGCGATACACACCATCATCGGAGGTAGAGTCAAGTTGTATTTCGCGATTACTCTCAAACCAACGAACGATTTTGTTGTATGGGTGTCCTTCGTCAGATGATTTGATTTTATCCATAGCGGGGAAGTTAAACTCAGCGAGCAAGGCGTGTAATGCGGTGCTGATTAAGTTTTCAGCGACATCTAAACCGCCGATCTGTTCTCCTTCATAAACCAATTCTACCTTACCTATTATGGCTGGTATAATGGCTAAAAAATCTACGGGCCTAAATGAGGTTGATTGGGTATTATTAATCAGTGCCCGTTCTTCAGCTGCGGCATACAAAAGCTCTCTCGCAGCAATGCCCAAACGAACAGATACACCACTTTTTTGATCAATATAACTGCTTTCACGTGCCTCTTCCATCAATAGGTGTAAGCTTGTGCCAACGCTAGTCATCCATGGTGCTATATTGGTGTTTTTAACTTTTGCTTCTTGCGCATAGATGATTTCAGCGGCTTCTCTTTCGGGGTAATGGGTGAGAATTTGAGAACCAATGCGGTCTTTTAACGGGGTAATGATGCTGCCACGCTGAGTATAATCCTCTGGATTAGCGGTAAAGACAAAGTGGGTATCTAAATTCATTCTCAATTGAAACCCTCGTATCTGTATGTCGCCTTCTTGCAGCGCATTAAACAAGGCGACTTGAATCCTTGGTTGAAGGTCAGAAAGTTCGTTGATGACAAAAATACAGCGATGTGCTCGCGGAATCATTCCAAAGTTGATGACGCGTTCATCTGAGAAGTTTAGTTTTTCGTTTGCTGCTTTTACCGGATCAATATCTCCAACCAAATCGGCAATGGTAACATCTGGAGTGGCTAATTTTTCAAAGTACCTTTCGTTGCGGTGAATCCAGCAGATGGGCGCATTGTCACCATGTTTTTCAATAAGCTCTTTTCCTTCTTTGGTAATAGGTTTGAATGGGTCTTCCAAGACTTCCGTTCCATCTAAAGCGGGAATGTATTCGTCGAGAAAAGAAACCAATTGTCGAGCCATCCTGGTTTTACCTTGGCCGCGTAGTCCGAGGAAGTTGATGTTGTGTCCGGCCAGTATAGCCCGAATAATTTGGGGTTCAACAGAATCGCTGTAACCGTGAATGCCCTCAAAGAGCGCATCATTGTTTTTTATTTTGGCAATAATATTGTCTCGTAATTCGTCTTTGACTGATTTTGACGTGTATTGACTTTCTCTTAATGCACCTAGTGTTTTTGCTTTTATCATGGTTTTAAAGGCTTTTTAGTTGTGGTATGGAACCCTCATTACGTTTATTCTCAGGTATGAAAAACCGGGTTTGCCAGAGGGGTTAATTAATTTCTTCGTTTGCGATTGTTTTGATAATCGTGGAAAATGATTTCGCCCAAGTCATCCAATCCGGTAAATAATGCTTTACCGTTGTTAACTTCCGAAAAACGGTCAATAAACGCCATCAAATAAGGGTCTTGGGCAATCATAAATGTGGTAATGGGAATGTTGTTTTTCTTGCACTCTGCGGCTTTTTGTAGACATTTATTGACAATATAGTCATCCAGCCCCATGCTGTTTTTGTAATATGTGCCATCGGGTTCTTTTATGCAAGATGGTTTCCCGTCGGTAATCATCATAATTTGCTTGTTGGCACTGCGTTTTTTGCGCAAAATATCCAAAGCCAATTCTAATCCAGCCACGGTATTGGTGTGGTATGGTCCAACATTTAGGTAGGGGAGTTCTTTGAGTGGCACTGGCCAGGCATCGTTCCCGAAAACAATGATGTCTAAGCTGTCTTTGGGATATTTGGTGGTAATTAATTCACTTAACGCCAAGGCAACTTTCTTTGCCGGAGTAATACGATCTTCGCCGTAGAGAATCATACTGTGACTGATGTCTATCATCAATACGGTGGCCACAGAAGAGTGGTAAACACCTTCATACACCTCCAAGTCTTCCGGCAAAAGCCCCGGATCTTTGATGCCTCCGCGAACCATGGCATTTCGCAAACTATTAGTCATATCAATATGTTCGACGGAGTCACCAAATTGATATGGACGAGTACCCTCGGTTTCATCGGACCTACTTTTCCCGGCTTTATTGAGACGATGTTGTCCTAAATGACTCTTCTTGAGTTTGCCAAAAATATTCAACATCGCTTGTTTGCGAATGATGCGCTCTGTTTTTTCAGAAATAGAACGCTTAGGCAAGCCGCCAGGTGTATTGATTTCTTCTCGAAGCAATCCTCTTTCTTTGAGTTCTTCTACAAAATCGTCAATGGTATAGCTTTGATCTGTTATTTCATATTGCTTGTCCAATTCTTCAAGCCAATCTAAAGCCTCATCAACATCGCCTGAAGTATAAAGTATGAGCTCTCGAAAAACCGAAAAAAGCTTATCGAAATTGGATTTATGTGGCGAAACATATGGTACAAAGGCGTATCTCATAAATGATTAAACAACTATTCATAAATGATTAAACAACTATATTGGTTGGTTGTTTTCGCAAATTAAATTAAGATTTTTTTTCCTCTGTGCCGTCTACATATTTCGCAAATCTTCCTTTACTACGATCGTGAACTTGGTCGTAACGACTCCAGGGCCAACCGCCAAATCGATTGCGTTGGTAGTCGGCAAAGGCCTGCTGGATTTCTTGTCTTGAATTCATGACAAATGGTCCGTGTTGTACCACTGGTTCGTTGATGGGACGGCCTTGCAGGACAAGGATTTTTACCGCGTTTTGTCCATTTTTAATTTGTAAATCGTGGGCAGCATCGACATCAACCGCATGATAATCGGGTATGGCTTTTCCTGCTACTTCAACACCACTACCTTCGTATACGTATAGCGTGCGATTAATACCGCTCTCTGTTTTCGGTAACACCATTTCAGCCCCCGGATCAAAATGTAGGTTGTATACACCTACGTGGTTGGCTGGATCGTGTGCCCACGAATCTTTTGGTGGCTTGGGTGATGATTGGCCAAAGAGTGTCCCTGCCAAAACTTCTATATACACGTTGTTTTTATTAAAATTGGGAATGTTTTCGCTCCAAAACATTTTGTAGTCAGGCTGGGCCATTTTACTCTTTCTCGGTAAGTTAAGCCATATTTGAAACAATTCCAGTGGGTTGTCTTTATTGGAATGAATCAAAGGAAACATTTCGGAGTGCATCAGTCCTCTTCCTGCAGTCATCCATTGTAAATCTCCGTTGCCATACCTTCCGGCGCCACCAGCAGAGTCAGCATGATCAACCATGCCTTTTCGCACAACGGTGAGGGTTTCAAAGCCACGGTGAGGGTGACCGGGAAAACCGGGGATACGTTCTCCGTGGTACATGCGCCATCCGTCTTTGATGTGGAAGTCATTGCCAATATTTCTTCCGGCCAGTAATGAAGGATCTGGGCCCATTTCCTTGTTTCCTTTAGGGAACTTGTCTTCGTGATGTACACAAAACAAAAAAGGATCGAGTGTTTCCCACTGAAAACCCAAAGCCCGAATGCGTTTAATTTTACTCATGTCCTGTTGTTTGGAGTTGATATTATCTTTTTCATCTGATTTATTGACAAATAAAGCACCCAACACAGGTGTTGCGGCTAGTGCCGTGGAACCAAGAACCAATTTGCTTAAAAATGTTCTTCGGTCCTGTTTTTTTGAATTTGAATTGCTGTTGCTCATCTCAAAATGTTTACTGTTTGAAACTTTCTTCGACTCTTTGCGATAGGGCTAAGTTACTCATGTAAGACCGATTATTGGCTTTGGTTGTTTTGTGTCATCGTTTTTTTTAATGCAGTTTAAGGATTAACAGACCGAGCCTATTGAATACTCAGGTATTTGTTATTGCAACAACAATTATTGTCCGCTATCTTTGGCGAAAATACTTGCCAAAAGTCTAGTTAATGGGATTTATGGACTTGAAGAATATTGTTGAATTTTGATTTTTAAACATGAACATCACTAAGCTGGCGGCCATTGATATCGGGTCAAATTCTATTCGTTTACTGATTTCTAATGTGATAGAGTATCAAAATGAATCGCACATCAGAAAAAGTCAATTGGTTAGACTCCCCATTCGTTTGGGTGCCGATAGCTTTGTGGCGGGAAAAATCAGCGATAGAAATAAGGAGCGACTGATGTATGCCATGCAGTCGTATGCGTTGATAATGCAAGTAAATGATGTTGCTCATATGCGTGCTTGTGCCACCAGTGCCATGCGCGACGCAGCAAATGGAGATGAAATTAGAGCACAGATAAAAGGTCAGACAGGCATTGATATTGAAATTATTGATGGCGATGAGGAGGCAAGGTTGATTTTACAAAACGATTTTCTTCGAGGATTGATTGAAGATGCCCGCGACTTTTTATACGTTGATGTTGGTGGAGGAAGCACGGAAATTACGGTTTTCAAAAATGGAGTAAGAGAAAAAGCACACTCATTCAATATAGGTACGGTTCGTTTGCTAAACAATGGGGTTAACAATGTATCTTGGGATGAGATGAAAGCTTGGGTATACGCGGAAAGCAAACATCTGACACAACCGGTTATGGTCGGTAGTGGGGGTAACATCAACAGAACATTGAAAATGTCGGGTAAACCATCGGGCAGTGCACTTACCCTTGACTACTTAGAAACACAATACGATTTTTTACGTCGGTTTACCAATGAAGAGCGCATTGTTCGCTTTGACCTAAATGTAGATCGTGCAGACGTTATATTGCATGCACTTCGCATCTACATCAACAATATGCGTTGGGCGGGAACTGAAAAAATATACGTACCCAAAATTGGGTTATCAGACGGAATAGTCAGAGATTTACATCAACGTCTCAGTCAGAAATAAACATGGATTTATCGATAGTTATTGTCAATTACAATGTGCGTTACTTTTTAGAGCAATGTTTGCGATCTGTTGAAGTAGCCATTAAAGATATTGATGCAGAAGTATTTGTCGTTGATAATGCTTCCAGTGACGACAGCATGTCTATGGTTCGCAAGACGTTCCCTTGGGTGAAATGTGTTGACAATGAAGAAAATGTAGGGTTTTCAAGAGCAAACAATCAAGCCATTAAGGTATCAAAGGGAAAGTATATTTTACTTCTTAATCCTGATACACTTGTACAAGAGGACACCTTTTCAAAGAGTATTGCCTTTATGGAAGATCACCCTGATGCCGGCGGTTTAGGCATTCGAATGATTGACGGCACAGGCAACTTTTTACCAGAGTCAAAGCGCGGTTTTCCTACGCCTTGGGTCGCTTTTTGTAAAATTGTGGGTTTAACGGCGTTGTTTCCTGAAAGTCCTGTATTTGCTCAGTATTACATGGGGCACTTGTCGGCCGATAACAATCAAAAGGTGGATGTGCTAGCAGGTGCTTATATGTTGATTCCCAAAAAGGTAATAGAAGAAGTTGGCATGCTTGATGAAGATTTTTTCATGTACGGAGAAGATATTGATTTGAGTTATCGCATGCTGAAAGCGGGTTATCAAAACTATTATTTAGCTGATTCCCAAATCATTCACTATAAAGGCGAGAGTACCAAAAAAGGAAGCTTAAACTATGTTTACGTTTTCTATAAAGCAATGGCCATTTTTACACGCAAGCATTTCAGTGGTGGTGAGGCGGGGATTTATCTTTTCTTTATTCAAATGGGCATAGCGCTGCGGGCTTTATTGGCAATGGTCAATAGAGTTTTTAAGCGTTTCGGACTGCTTTTGTTGGATGTTGTTATCAATTACGTGTCTTTGTATTACTTAAAGTTATACTGGGAACAAAGCCATCGATTTGTAGAAGGTGGAGCATATCCTGATGTTTTTCACCAGTTGGTATTGCCCATTTATCTTGGTATTTGGATATTGTTTGTCTTCATACAGGGTGGATATGACCGTCCTCAAAAAAGAACCATAGCCTTAAAGGGAATTGCGTATGGCACACTTTTTCTATTGGTGATTTACGGTCTATTAAGTGAAGAATGGCGATTTTCTCGAGCACTTATATTGATAGGTGCATTTTCATCAGGTGTTATTTTTACCATCAATAGAATGGTCATGGATTGGCTGGAGAAAGGTCGATTACTTCAGCATTCAGACAGTAGTCGACGTTTTTTTGTAATTGGCAAAAAAGACGAAGCCGAACGCACGAGAGATATTATAAGAGAGAGTGGGTGGGCAACCTCTTTTATTGGTTGGATTCCAGAAGGAGAAAAGGCAGATGTCGATTGGTGTATTGGTGAATGGGAAGATATTGAAGACTTAATAAGTGTTTATAAACCCAACGAAATAGTCTTTTGCGGTAAAGACGTATCAACGGAAACCATCATTGAGCGAATGGCTGTGCTGTTACATCATCGCTTAGAGATAAAAATCTTACCGCCTGATGGTTGGTTTATAATCGGGAGCAATAGCATTCACCATCAAGGGGATTTATACGCCCGAGAAATAGGAGGGCTTTTTATTAGTCGGTATCGCAGACAAAAGCGATTGTTTGATGTGCTGTCGTCTTTATTGATATTAATTCTTTTACCCCTTTCCATTATTCTCGTTAAAGACAGCGCTGCAGTTGTAAGAGCCGCATGGAAGGTCCTTCTTGGAATTCGCACTTGGGTTGGGTTTAGACAGCCAGTTGAGACCAATTTACCTAAAATCCCTGAAGGCATTTATATGCCTGGGGAATCATTAAAGCCCGACAATCGAAATAAATTAAAAGCATCCATCAATTTGCAATATGCAACGCGATACAATTGGAAGAATGACGCTGAAATGCTGATGCAGGCCTTGAGAGGAAAATAGTTTTGGCAGTCCGATTACTATTAACGAAGGCCTTTAATTGAGAAATGCCTTGGGAGTAATGTTGACCCTTTTCGCCTTAATTTTGAGTAATTGTTTTCTTTTATTGACGCGAAAACTAAAGTTGTATTGTGGTTCTATATAGGCAAAAACAGTGTGTATAGGGAGCACACTCTCATATTTGAACGTTTCAAAGGGCTTGATAACGGGTGAAGTGCCATTAAAACCCTCGCCAATAATTTCATCCGGCATTGAATGGTTGGAAAAAATTTTCCAGTGTTTACCCACGATGGTAATGGGAAGTGTACTGTTGTTTTTGACCAAAAGTTCACAACCAAACAAATACAGTAAACCATATTTGCCTATGAAATGCGTTTTAAATTCCACATTGATGGATGTAGATTTAATTCTAGTAAGCATAACGAAGTTATAATCAGATGGTAAACCTAAAACATTTTTTTTAAATTTCCAAATGTTTATTCTGATTTCGTTATTGCCAGTTCACAATTCATTCAATAAAGGAGACAAAAATTAAGCATCATAGGTTTCCCCATTGACCGGTTGGCCGATAGAACAGCTTTCCTTTTCTGATGTTTAAGGGGCTATCGATATTGTTTTTGTAGAGTTTGCCCGTTCCCAGGCCTTGATAAATACGCAACGGATAATTACCCAACCATTGCGCAATGGCATTCAAGCCTATGTTGGACTCTAAAGCTGAAGTTACCCACCAGCCAATACCGTTTTTTTCTGCCAATTCAATCCAATCTTCAGCCGCGCGAAAACCACCAATCAGGGTAGGCTTAATGACTACGTAATCGGGTAGAATATCGTTGATGAGTGCTTCCTTTTCTTCTTTGCTGCTTAGACCAATCAGACTTTCGTCAAGGGCTATTGGGACAGGGCTTTCAGCACATAACTCTTTGAGTAATTCGCGGTCGTGAACAGGCTGCTCAAGAGAGTGGATTTCCAGATCAGATAGTTCATCGATAACATCAAACACATTACTTCTGTCAAATGCGCCATTGGCATCTAACCGTATTTCTAAGTCCCAAGGCTCATAAGTTTCCCGTATGCGTTCAATAATGGCAATTTCTTCACCAATATCAATGGCGCCAATTTTCATCTTAACACATTTATAACCATCCTTAATTTTTTGGGCCATTTGCTTTTCCATTTGTTTGGCATCGCTCATCCACACCAAACCATTGATAGGTATACCAGCTTTCCCTTTTGAAAATGGGTTGACAAATAAGGTGTGTGGAGTGCTTCCGCGCAAACTAATAAAGGCTGTTTCTAACGCCATGCGAATGGAAGGAAAGTCGCCTAATTGATCGTACAATTTGGCAAATCCTAAATCAATATTATCACAAACCCATTGCAATTTACCTTCAATCTCATCTAGGTTTTCAAAACTTAACCCTTCGAGAGGTGCACATTCGCCAATACCAGACTGCTTCCCCTCTTGTAAGTGAAGAAACCATGTTTTACGCGTTGTCATAACGCCTCGAGACGTTCCAGCTTTAAAGTTAAATTCTAAAATGTGTGTTGAAAAAGATGCGTTCATTGTGTTTGTTTTATTTTTTATGCTTGTTTAAACAATACTTTATCTCATTGAGGATTGACAACCTTCACACGCTAAGGTTTGCCATCAGCTTTTACAGATGGTCATTTACCCCCAAAAATGACCTAATCCTAGCAATATAGCCAATGCCAAAGTTGTTAATGCCAATTCCTTTAACAGTGGATCGGCATCTTCAGGTTTATCTAGTTTAGACACTTTAAGCATATGCAATAAGAGAGGAGGGATGGCCAATAAAAATAAATTACGTGTAAACCCAGAGTTGCTCAACCAATTGTAAACAAATACGCAGTCAAGAGCAAGGATGATTAATACGTAATGATAAACACGTGCAAACCGAAATCCCAAGGCATTGGCAACTGTTTTTTTACCACTGCTCAAGTCGTTCTTAATATCTCGAATATTGTTGAGATTGAGAACGGCAGCAGATAATAGGCCGATGGCGCTACCGGCCCAGAGAACCACCAAATCTAATCGACCAACGGTTACGGTATAAGTTCCGCCTACAGCCACCAGGCCGAAAAACATAAACACCATGATTTCTCCCAAGCGCAAATAGCCGTAAGGGGTTTTGCCAAGTGTGTAAGTTAAAGCGGCAATCACAGAGGCCAGAGCTAAAAGACCAAGAATAAGTGGCGCATTATCCATTAATCGAGGATAGGTGTACGCTATTAGTGCTGCTGCTGAGACAATTGATAAACCAGCAGTAATAATGACAGCAATCTTCATTTCTCCCGCGCTGATTATACCACTGCCCACCATTCGAGCTTCGCCGGTTCTATTGGCATCAGTTCCTTTAAGGCCGTCGCCCAAGTCATTGGCAAAATTTGACAATACTTGAAATAGGGTGGCGGTAATCATACACAGAAAAAACACGGTCCAAGACCCCTGCTGATTGGCTGCAGCCAGTAAACTCCCTAGGATAATGCCAGACCATGCCAAAGGCAATGTACGAAGACGAGCTGCGGCTACCCAGTGTTTTGCAACATGCTTACCCATTCATCGAGATTAGGAATTCTTCATTGCTCTTGGTCCGATTGATTCGGTCGTGTAGGAATTCCATAGCTTCAACGGTGGTCATATCAGCCAAGTGACGACGTAGAATCCACATGCGTTGCTGAACTTCTTTTGAGTGAAGCAGTTCATCGCGACGCGTACCGGATGAGATAAGATCAATAGCCGGGAATATGCGTTTGTTGGCAATGCGTCGGTCTAGCTGCATTTCCATGTTACCGGTTCCCTTAAACTCTTCGTAGATGACTTCATCCATTTTAGAGCCTGTTTCAATAAGTGCTGTAGCCACAATGGTCAATGAACCTCCGTTTTCAATATTGCGTGCTGCACCAAAGAAACGTTTAGGCTTGTGAAGCGCATTGGCGTCTACACCACCAGAAAGCACTTTTCCGGAAGCAGGACTAACCGTATTGTAAGCACGAGCCAATCTCGTTATGGAGTCGAGGAGGATGACCACATCGTGACCACATTCAACCATCCGCTTGGCCTTTTCCAGAACAATGTTAGCGACTTTAACGTGACGTTCAGCCGGTTCGTCAAAAGTAGAGGCAATCACTTCCGCATCTACGCTTCTCGACATATCGGTAACTTCTTCCGGACGTTCGTCAATAAGCAGAATAATGAGATATGCTTCCGGATGATTAGCAGCAATGGCATTGGCTACATCCTTCAGTAAATGGGTTTTACCTGTTTTTGGTTGTGCTACAATTAATCCACGATTTCCTTTACCTATGGGTGAAAATAAGTCAATAATGCGCGTTGACATGGTCGAAGACTTACCTGTAAGGTTGAACTTTTCTTCGGCGAAGAGTGGTGTCAAGTGTTCAAATGCTACACGATCACGAACAAAATCTGGAGTGCGGCCATTCACTTGAAGCACCTTTGCCAACGGAAAATACTTTTCACCCTCTTTGGGAGGACGAACTAAGCCTACAACCGTATCGCCTTGCTTAAGACCATTTGACTTAATTTGTGCTTGAGACACATAAACGTCATCTGGTGAGTTGAGGTAGTTGTAATCGCTACTGCGTAAAAATCCATATCCGTCGGGCATGGTTTCTAATACCCCTTCACAACTAATAATTCCTTCAAAGTTATACTCATCAGCGCCTATATGCTTTGGACGAGGTTTATGCTGTTGGGGTTGTGGTTGTGATGGATGTTGCTTTCCTTGCTGGTCTCCGTCCTGTCGAGCAGGTTTATTTTCTCGACGATCAGGTCGATCTTGACGAAAATTTCTCTTGTCGCTTTGAAAAGACTTGTTTTGCTCCTTTGCTGTATTCTCTCGTGAAACTTCCTTGTCCGTAGACATTGATGGGACTTCTGAATGGGCCTCAGAAGGTACGTTTTCAACTTGTCCGGACTCCTTTTTAGGTGGACGTCCTCTGCGGGCACCTGGTTCAGGTTTGGGTGGGGGAGGAACATCGCTGCGACCACTGGCCCTCTCTAAAATGGCTTCTATAAGTGGAATTTTGCGAAGGTAACGCCACTTAGGGACGTTTAATTCATTGCCAATGTCTTGAAGCTGAGAAAGTTTTAAAACTTTTAATTGATCAAATGTATACATATGATTTGTCTTGGCTTACGCCGTTTTGAAATAACAGGTTGAAAACCTTAATGAGAATATAGAAATAAAACAGAAATGGCGACGGATAGATCATCGCAATAGTGGTGCAATATTATAACGGAATTCCTAATCCACAAAAAATCCACGTCAAATTCCTTAAATTTTCATACTGATTGACCAACAAGGTCATTTGTTTGAATGAAAAATATTTTCATATATTTGTAAGAAAAAAATGGCAGAACATAACGAAACAGGTAAACGTGGAGAGTTATTGGCTAAAGCTTATTTAGAGAGCAAATCGTTTAGCATACTCGAACAAAATTTTCGATACGGAAAAGCTGAAATTGACATAATTGCTACGGTAGAAACCTTCATTGTTGCTGTAGAAGTAAAAACAAGAAAAAGCGCACCAAGAACTGATTACTTTCACGCCGTGAATAAGTCAAAGATGAGCAGCATGGTGCGGGCACTTGAGTTTTACATGCGCATCAAGGGCATAACATTAGAAACCAGGTTTGATTTTGTGAGGGTTGACTTAGGTGGTGCAGAGCCGTTTATTGAGCATACACCATCATTTTTTATCCCCTGACTTCTTAATTTCTTCAATGATTTCAACATCCAACCCGAATTGATGGGCATACTGACGCATTTTCATTGCCGCGCGTTCTTCATTGGTGGCGCGCTCAAGCGTATCCGCCATGCTTAGAATGGTTTGATGAAAAAAGCGTTTCATGTCATCGATAGACATTTCTTTGGTCCATAAATCCAAACGCAAACACTCTTTGTTTTTTTCATCCCATACGGAAACCATGAAAGCGCCAGCAGCTTCGTTTTCAATGCCACCATCTTTGGCTGTCCACTGAATTTTTTCGGGAACACGGTTTACGTCAAGTTCTACGTCAATGGAAATGTTTGATTTTAATTTACTCATTATTATTATGGTTTATATCGTGATTGAGAAAAAAGTTGTCTATGATCGCTCATTTGCATGAGTTCAATTAATTCTTTATCGGGGTATTTGGTCATGTATGAAGAAACGATTCGCCATCCCAACCAGCGTCCAATGCGTCCGGGAGTTTCATTGTCAAACTCCATATAAAATTTACTGAAAGGGGCTTCTTCAGTAAAACGTCTTTTTAGATCTGCACGCTGGTCAAACAATAGGTCTTGTTCAATCATGAAACGCCAAATCATCCGTTCGTTATCTTTACAAAAGGCTTTATTTTCTTCGTTATATCGCAAAACGTCATATGCAGATTTGCTTGGTAGCAATAGGTTAACCACATAGATTTGCTTACCATAATAAATCATGTCATTGATCAAAGCCAAATCATTGGATCGACGTTTTAACCAAGGGTCAATCATTGTTTTTGCAATGTCAATCAACAAATAATTTGGCGTATGTCTGCTATTTAGATAATCTGCCTGTTTTGCATATGCGGGGTGATCTTGTCCGAGAAATAAATCTAAAGCAATGAAAAGGGTAGCTATTGAGTCAACGTAAATGACAGGAAAGTCAAAGTCTAAACCCGATATATAAGTGTAAACGTTTAGTGTTTTTGGTGCTTGGGGAAAAAGAAATCGATAATGACGCCAAAGTTCTTGGATATCGCTTTGTAGTTGTTTGTTGTCGGGGTATGTTTTGGCAGCATCACTTGCAAGTGCATTCATGAAATCTAAATGACGTTGAGAACGCCAAAAACTTTCGGCTTGTTGGTTGTCGAAAAAAACGTCATACGTTCCTTTTTGTTTCAACATTTCAAGCTGTTGAGAAAAATCGGTGGTATCTAATGCGAAAAATGCTAAATCAAAGCGATGTATGTTTACATTTGCATCAATGTTTGATACATCTAATGTGTCGTCTGGCGCACAACCAACCAAAGACGCGAAGATGAATATAAAAGCACACAACGTTGAGGTTCTTTGTATAATTGGCATTGTTCGTGTTATATTAAAGTGCCAAAAGTACAATGGGCAGAATGAATTTGACACAAGAAGAATTTATAATCTTTGAACGGTTTTTGTGTAATCGTCAAAAATTACCCCATGTAAAAAAACAACAACCGCTGGTCAAACAGGTTAGGTCATACTTGACTGCTGAGATATAAACGATGAAGCCTAAAGACGAGTATTGAAAGTAAAGTGAAATGAATAATTTTGGACCAATGAATAGATTTATTTGCGTTTTAATTGTGATGTTTGGCATTCAGTTTTCAATAAATGCCCAAACTAAGTACCGTATAGGACTGCAAATTTCTCCAAATATTGCCGTGATGCCACTGGAAGATATAAACTCAGCACGGATTTTTAATATGGGGTTCGGGTTGACTTTTAATAGGTATTTTGATGAACGTTATTCCATTCAAAGTGGGGTAGATGCCTTGGCTTTAGGCACCAGGTTGACCTCAGGTAATGACGTAATAGATATTTCAGCCAGTTACATACAAGTGCCATTTAGTATAAAAATGAAAACCATAAAGTTTGGGCACTGGACGTTATTCGCAAAAGTTGGTGCGGCATTAGGTGTTAAGTATTTAGAAGATGTCGGTTTAAGCGATCCGTCAATTACCAAATCTGGACCAGACGACGATTTGATTGATTCTTTTTTGTTGAGTTTTATGGGGTCGATTGGCACTGAGTATGATCTTGGCATTGAATCGTCGTTGTTTTTATCTTTAGATTTCAATCGCTCACTCTTAAATCAACTCAACCCACAACGTTTTCCAATGTTAGAAAATGTTCAGCCTAGGTTTTCTTGGGTAACAATAAACATGGGAGTAATCTTTTAGAACAAGCTGAAAATTTTCACGTTAATAAAGGATAATACACCTACAATTAATGGAATTGCATAACTTAAATCTATGTGTGTTTGATATGGACGAAAATGCAGTAATCAATCACATTGTTGACTGGCTGGATCAATATCTGCTGAATTCTGGCTTAGACGGATTTGTGGTCGGGGTTTCTGGCGGCATCGATAGTGCCGTAACATCAACTTTGTGTGCTCTTACAGGTAAGCCGGTGCTCTGTTTGGATATGCCCATACATCAAGAGCGTGGCCAGATGATGCGTTCAGAAAAGCACATTGGTTGGCTGAAACATCAATTTTCTAATGTTGAAGGTAAGAGAGTCGATTTAACGTCTGTATACGATGCATTTGCGAAATCGGTAAACGCTGATAAAAACAATGAGACAACCAACCTGGCTCTGGCCAATACCCGCTCTCGGTTGCGTATGACGACACTCTACCAGTTTGCAACCGAACAAAAGAAATTGGTGGCTGGTACAGGAAATAAAGTAGAGGATTTTGGTATTGGATTTTATACCAAATACGGTGATGGTGGCGTTGACTTGAGTCCAATTGCAGATTTAATGAAATCGCAAGTATATGCGCTTGCTCGACATCTGAACATCATTGATGAAATTATTGAGGCACCACCCACCGATGGCCTTTGGGATGACAATCGCACCGATGAACAACAAATTGGTGCTTCATACGACGATATGGAGTGGGCGATGAAACAAGTTGAATCAGGGAAAACACCTGAGGATTTTAGCGGAAGCAAGAAAAATTTCGTAGAAATATACCTAAGGCATCACAATAAAAATAAACACAAAATGAAGCCCATTCCTGTTTGTTTTTTACCGAGTTTGAAAAAAAACAGCTAACTATTTTGTGTTAAAATATTTTGATGTACATTTACATCTACGATTACAAATTCAAAGAATATGATAAATTTAATTATTGCTGATGACCACGTAGTCATTAGAAAAGGCTTACAACTTTATCTCAACCGAGATAAAAACCTTAAAGTTATTGGTGAAGTTTCTGATGGTGAAGAGCTTTTAGAAATGGTAAAAACCTCCGATGTTGACTTAATCTTGCTGGACATCGATATGCCGCGCATGAATGGTATGACGGCTATTCGACATATCAAAGAGATTAAACCAGACGTGAAAATCCTCATTTTGAGTATGCACCCGGAGGAACTTTATCTTCTGGCTGTCAAAAAACTTGGCGCTAATGGCTATATCACAAAAGATACTGAACCTCGTATGATTCTTAAGGCCATTCGTAAAATTATGGGTGGAGGGGAATACTTTAACCGCGAAGTGATTAAGAGAATTCGTTCGAAGAAGCACCCTAAACCATTGGTCAAACTTTCTAAGCGTGAAAGCGAAGTGCTTAATCGCTTGGCTGCTGGTTTAACCAATAAAGAGGTGTCTGAAGAATTAGATATTTCTGATAAAACTGTAAGTACATACAAGTTACGCCTCATGCGTAAGCTTGGTGCGAGAAGTTTGGTGGAGCTGGTAAACTTTGCCAAGTCTTATCAAACAGCATCGCCTGAAAGTACGCGTTACCAAATGTAATACTGTTTGAAGTGTACAAAAAAAAAGCCCGGTTTATCCGGGCTTTTTTTATTCTACACAATTGCTTTGAGTCACTTTTTCCAATTTAGAAATATCGAACCCCTTAGACGCTGCAATTGCTAAGGCTTCATTATATAACTCTTCAGGAAGTTGTCTGGTCCTCGACAAAATCCATAGGTACCGACGACTTGGCTCACCTATTACGGCATAGCGATAGTCTTCATCAAGACCAATTACCCAATATTTTCCTTTAAAAGGCCAGAAAAACTGAACGGCCAACTTCGCATTGCTTTCCTCATCTCTTACAAATGCTTTTCCTTTTACTGATGAAATCTTGCCATCTGCACTGTCTTTAGCGCAACGATTGTAAACTTCAATGTATTTGTCTTTTTGTATATAGGTTGCCGATGTACAATAACATCCCTTTTGAAAGCGCTGGGGAAAGCTGGCAACATCATACCAAATGCCTTGGTATTTTTCTAAATCTACATATTCAACAGTTTCTAAAGGTTGATTGCTTTTACATGCACTTAGCAAAAGAAAGCTACATGCAATAAATGATAAGTGTTTCATGATCAATTGATTTGTTCTAATGGTTTTAGTGCTTTTTTTAAAATTTCGACCTCGTTATGCCACTGTGCATCTCGAGATGCGTTGGCTAAGCCTTCATCAAAAAAGCTTTTTGGCTTGATTTTGACTTCAAGTACAGCTCGAGCAATTTCCGCTCTGTCGTGATTTTTTATAACGGTACCAATTCTGTATTCTCGAATGATCTTCGCTACTTCGAACACTTCGGAGCCAATTACAGGTATGCCTGAGTGGATGTAGTCAAAAAGCTTATTGGGTAAACTAAAGCAATAATTTGGGTTGCTGGTTTTATCCAAACTTAACCCAACATCAGCTAATCTTGTAATGCCAAGAAGTTTGTTATAGGGCTGAGGGTCGATAAAGATAACGCGTTTATTTATATCTGCGCTCTTTTCAACCTTTTCTTTTAATTGCGGAATAACATCTCCTCGTCCTACAATCAAGAGAACTACATCTTCAGGTAACTGCTCTAATGCTTCTACCATCTCTTCCATTCCTCGATCCACATTGATGCCACTGCCTTGGTTGATGAGCACAAAAGCGTTTTCAGGTATGTTCCAGTCGGGTCTACTATAAACGGGTATTTGATCAGGGATAGGGGAGATGTTTCTCACCACAAACAACTCTTTATCGTAATGCGATTTATACTGTTGGGCAATGGATTGGTTAACAGTAATGATGTGGTTTAATCTGGGGAAAATGAAACGTTCAACACTTAGCCACACCTTTTGTACACTGGGACGATGAATGAGCTCTGGGGTGTAACAGTAGTATTCGTGTGTGTCGTAAACAATAGGAATGCGTTTTAATTTGGCAATTAGATAGTTGGGTAACAATGTGTCGAGATCATTGGCAACCAAACCATCTGCTTTTCTAAACAATAAGAAAAAAAACAACCGCAATTGATACTCTGCATAAAACCATACTTTTTTTCGAAAAAATAGACGCATTCGATGGGTGTGATATGGTCTGTCTATGGGCAAACTTTCTTTTAATTTCCGTCCCACTAGCAGCGGCTCCAATCCAATCTCAATTAGCGTTGAACAGGTTTTATGCACACGTTGATCGGTGCTTAAGTCATTGGTAACAGAAACAATGATTCGTTTCATATCTAAAACTGTCCGGTAGATAACATAACGAGATTACAAGCATCTTCACAATAAATACCCCGATCTTCTGCTTTTTTCCTTAAATCAGGATTGCTGGTACCGGGATTAAAGATAATGCGTTTGGCTCCAGACTGTAATATGTCGTCATAATACGCTATCTGACGAGGCGCACCCAAGTAAAGCGTAATGGTGTGTATGTCCACATCTTTTGGGAACGATGTTACAATAGGGTTTCCGTTTATTTCACCACTTCTGTTGCCAACCATAATAATTGGATGGCCAGCAGCTAAAAGCATTTTTGCTGCTCGATTTGAATAACGGTTATCATTGGTTGAAGCACCTAAAATAAGGGTTGTTTTCCCCATTACACATTAAATTTAAGAATTGATAAAAACACCTTTTTCCATGTCTAGAACGCGGTGACAAAAATACCTAACGGTATCGGGGTCATGAGAAATAAAAATAAATGACATTCCTTTTTCATCGCGAATATGCGTCAGTAAGTTGAGTATTTGAGCCTGAACCGATACATCTAAGGCCGCCACTGATTCATCGCAAATGAGAATCTTTGGCTCGGCAAGTAAGGCTCGGGCAATACAAATCCGCTGTCTTTGACCACCGGAAAAGGCATGTGGATATCGATGGATAGCATCTTTGCTTAACCCCATGTTCTCTAGCGTTTCTTCAATGTTACGCCGACAATCCGAGCGGTTTTCCATCGGGAAAAAGTGACGTCGGACATCCGCAAGAGTTCTGCCAATGGTGTGGCTAGGGTTTAGTGCAGCCATGGCGTCTTGAAAAATCATTTGTATGCGTTCAGCACGCCATTGTCGAGTTTTAGTAGAGAGATCAACTTCTAACCCGTCATCATTGGTGATGGTCAACTCACCTTCTTGGATGTCTTCTAAGCCACTGATGATTCGACTCAAGGTTGATTTACCACAACCACTTTCTCCGAGAATACCCAATGCCTCACCGGGATGCAGGTTAAACGAAACGCCTTTAAGTACTTCTGTTTCTCCATAGGAAAATCGCAAGTTTTTTGCCGAAAGTACTGGAGCAGTACTTTGAATCTGTCTTGCAAGGCTTAGCCATTCTTCCTGGTTGTAAACACGTCGATCTATAGATCGGTTGTTTTCAATATCTTTGACCGACGGCAATGGAATTACCCTGTTTTCTGGATCTGGTCTACAGGCCCACAGTGCTTTGGTATAAGCATGCTTTGGTTGATTTACCACATCACTAGCAGGGCCGTACTCACACAGAAGTCCACTTCTCAGTACTGCAATGTTGTCGCAGCGCTTGGCCACCATTTTTAGGTCGTGACTGATAAGTAACAAGGCCGTTTTGTAGCGTTTACAAAGCTGTTCAATAAGATTGAGAACCACATCACGTACGCGCACATCTAAGGCAGTGGTTGGTTCATCGGCAATCAATAGTTTCGGGTGATTACAAAGCGCCATGGCTATCATCAAGCGTTGTCTTTGACCGCCCGACAATTGATGTGGAAATGCGTGATAAATGCGTTCTGGATTAGGTAGTTCAACCTCTTTCATCCAGTGCAGAACCTCTGCTTTCAAACTTTTATTGCTTAAATTTCGGGTCAATTGGATATTCTCGGCCAATTGCCATCCGCAACTTTTAACCGGATTGAGTGCCGACATAGGCTCCTGAAAAACGAACCCTAAAGCTTGTCTTCTGAGTTTTTTGATCTCAGCCGTTGATGCATTGGGAAAATGAATTGAAGAATCGGGCAAATGAATGGTGATTTGTCCGGATGAAATGCGCAAATTACCAGGCAATAAACCAGCAATACTCAAAGCACTTAGGGTTTTTCCAGATCCAGATTCACCAACCAAACCCAAGCGCTCACCCTCATGCAAACATAGGTTTAATTGGTTGACTATCGTTTTACCGTTACCTATATCCACTCCGTTAAATCGGAGTAGTTCACTCATGTCGACTGATGTTTTCGTCTTTAATGTCTTCATCAAGCCCCATCATTCTTAAGAATATACGAGCTGTGGTTACCACGTCTTTTTCACAATAGGTAACAATTCTTGGTAGGTCGTTGTCGTTCCAGTAAACACCGGCCACTTCACTGCCATCAATATCGTCTTTGGGTGTAGGTATCTCAAATAGAGCCGCCAATAAACGCAGAGATGTATAGTTTTTATAATCACCAAATTTCCATAAATCTAAGGTGTCGAGATGTTGAATTTCCCAAGGCTTTTTTCCTTGAATCTGCAAAATGGAAGGAATAGACACCTTATTGATCAACATTCTTCGGCAGATATAGGGAAAGTCAAACTCTTTTCCGTTGTGTCCGCACAATCGCTTATATTCACTGCTAAAATGCGTGGTCAACATATGTGAAAAATCACGCAGCAACTTGGCTTCATCATCACCTTCAAAGGATCGCAAGCGAAAGCCCCATTCTCCATCTGTTTTATGCATGATGCCCACGGAGATACAAACTATTTTTCCGTATTCAGCAAAAATTCCAGCGCGTTGAAACCATGCGTCAGCTGCTGTTTCGTCTTCAGCTCGCGTACGTTCAGATTTTTTGTCCCAAAGCCATTGCATGTCTTCTGATAAATCGCCGTAATCTTTAACGCAGGGAACAGTTTCTATATCGAGAAACAATATGTCTTGTAAATTGATGTCGCGGAGCATAATGGTAATTATTTATAGCAAATGTACAGTTTTTTTACCCGTTTATCAAGCGATAATGTATCAAAATTGAATTGGACCTTAATCCTTGCTAAATCACCATTTGTAACTACTTTTGCAACTCAATTGCAATACAAGAAGTGTGAGGTTTAAATTGCTGATTTTCATTTTTTTGTTGGTTAATGTGGCTTTAGGTCAAACCCGTGACCGCTATCGTTTGTACGGAACAGTTTCATACGATGGGGTACCGGTATATGGGGCAAAAGTGTATTTGCATGAACTTCAGATGGAAGTCCTGACCGATTTTAATGGTTTTTATGACTTTCATGGGGTTAAACCTGGCGCTTATCATTTACACATAATAAAATCAGGCTATACAACAAGGCGAATGGACGTTCGCGTGATCGATAACGACGAACATGTGGACGTAGATTTAGAGCGCTCATCACTGCGCATGGATGAAGTGTTGGTGGAAACCAATCCCTTTAGATCCGGCTCGGTAGAGCAATCGCAAACGGTAATTGTCGTTGACCGTGAAAACTTAGAGCGCAACAGCAGCGAAACATTCGTCAATGCATTAGAACGCATTCCTGGCATTAGCAGCATCAATACCGGCGTTGGCATTGCAAAACCTGTGATTAGAGGGATGAGTTTCAACCGCATTATGGTCAATGATCGTGGTATAAAACAAGAAGGACAACAGTGGGGTGCCGATCACGGCTTAGAAATAGACCCGTTTGATGTAGACCGCGTAGAAATTGTCAAGGGCCCGGCTTCTTTGATTTATGGTTCGGATGCCATGGGGGGCGTCATTAATATTCAACCCGGTCCAATACCTTCATCGGGAACACATCGTGGTCATTACATAGGTGGGTACAGGAGCAACAATCACCTTCATTCACACAGTGCAATGTTAGAAGGGAGTGAGGGCAAGTGGTTTTATAAAGCACGCATAACCACACAAGATTATGGCAATTATCGTGTACCGGCAAATGATTTTGTCTATGCCGGATTTCGTTTACCCATTTATGATAACATGTTGACGAATACTGCGGGTAAGGAAAGACATGCATCTGCAACCGTAGGATTACGAGAGTCGTGGGGGTTTAGTAAGTTAACGGTGAGTCGGTTTTATCAAGAAGTTGGACTTTTTCCCGGAGCCATTGGTATTCCTACATCATATGCGTTACAGCACAAAGGCGAGTATCGCAATATTGACTTGCCTTATCAGGAGAACACGCATCTCAAGGTGATTTCAAATACCAATGTCCGTTTGGGTGAACATTGGCTTGAGTTAGACTTGGGTTATCAGCGCAACCATCGCATCGAACACAGTCATCCTCACGCTCATGGTCAAGCGCCGAGACCTGAGGGGTTTACTGCCATGGATCTCGATTTACATACAGTAACGTCCAACGCCCGTTTTCACCATATTATCAATGGAAAGTACAAGGCCATATATGGCGTACAGTTGCAGTATATGACTCATAATTATGATGGATTTGAGTTTTTGATACCCTCATATCAATCTTTTTTGGGCGGTGTTTTTTCTTTTCATGAATACCGTTGGAAAGATAACCTAATTATCAATGCTGGTATCCGTTATGACGGTGCTTTGCATGACATCAGACAGCACCTTCAACCATCATTCAATCGCTTTGGAGAACCTACGGGCACATTCGACGAGCGAAACCCTGATGTTTTCCGAACCTTTGGCAATACCAGTGGATCATTGGGGTTATCTTGGGTTGTTGATGATGTATTTAACGTAAAACTTAACTTAGGGTCAAGTTATCGCATTCCAACTGCAGTAGAGTTAAGCGTAAATGGTG
This sequence comes from Cryomorphaceae bacterium, assembly GCA_022565745.1. GTDB lineage: Bacteria > Bacteroidota > Bacteroidia > Flavobacteriales > Schleiferiaceae > CSBr16-58. Next base: position 33,843 of record JAIUMB010000001.1, read on the forward strand.
TTCACCACGGCAATTTCAGACATGAATTGGGTAACGCCGATTTACTTGGGGAACGCGGTTATCAGGCAGACCTCAACCTCAGCGTTAAAAAGCAGCGGGTTTTTGCATCGATTACGCCCTTTGTTAGTTTGTATGACCGCTACATTTACTTGGCACCTACCGGAACGTTTTCAACTTTGCCTGGCTCCGGAACCTTATGGGAGTATCGTCAAAACAATGCGTTTTTTACGGGTATAGAAAGCATGCTGAACGTTGAAATCTTCAGTAGCATGGAAGCGGCAGTAGGGGTAGAGTACGTTTACAACCAAAACTTAGACAGTCGCTTACCTCTTCCGCTTACGCCGCCCTTGTCTGTATTATCGTCATTGGAATATCAAAGAGAGGTTGACAGGAAGTGGATTAACAATTGGTACGCTACGGTAGATGTTCGCTGGGCTGCTGACCAAAATCGCACGGATAGGAATGAACGCGCCACAGAAGGTTATGTGCTGTTAGGTGCGTCATTAGGTGCAGAGTTTATGTTTGGGAAACAACCGGTCATATTACGCGTCAGGGGGCACAATCTCACGGATACCTTTTACCTAAATCACTTGAGTAGGTATCGATTATTGAATATACCAGAGCAGGGCAGGAACATCAGCGTCCAGTTGAAGGTGCCGTTTGTGATGAAAAAATAATTATTTCCCCCGACCTTGAAACACGATTAAAACCGTATAAAACAGAATCTTTACATCATTCAGTAGATTCATGTTTTCAAGATAGATCAAATCGTATTGCAAGCGTTCAATCATTTCATCAATGCTCTCTGCATAACCGTATTTCACCATTCCCCAAGAGGTGATTCCGGGTTTGATGCGATACAACTGTCGATAATAAGGTGCTTGCTTGATGATTTGCTCGGCATAAAATGCGCGTTCCGGACGAGGCCCAACCACAGACATATCGCCTATCAACACATTCCAGAACTGAGGCAGTTCGTCGAGTCGATACTTACGCATGATTTTACCCCAGCGGGTTATGCGCGGGTCGTCATCGCTGCTCAACTGAGGTCCGTTTTTTTCGGCATCGGCATACATGGATCGAAACTTAAATATTTTAAAGGGTTTTCCGTGTAAGCCTATGCGTTCTTGAGAAAAGAATATGGATCCGGGTGATGATAAACGAACCATAGTGGCTACAAATAGCAGCAACGGAGAAATCAATAATAGTACGAGAAGTGAAAAAGCCACATCAGCAATGCGTTTGATGATTTTTTGTCCGTAAGGCATTGGATCTGTGGGGATTTCTACCAGTGGTTCACTAATGGATTCCATTTTTACTTTACCGGATAATATGTCGTAGGTATCGGGAATCAATTTTATGTAAACGGGCAATAAGTCCAGTTGAGAAAGAATGGTTTGCAGTAAGTGATGTTCTTTGGACTCTACGGCAATCACCACTTCTTCAATATTGTGCTCTTTAACAATCTCTTCCAGATTGGTATAGTTGCCAAGTAAAGGCAATTGTTTTTCTATAAGAAACTGTATGTTGTTGTGAACAGATACAAATCCTGTAAAGTAGTTGCCATTTATGCGCCTTTTGGCTTGTAGACGCTCATACAATTTCACGGCATTTTGATTACTACCAATTATAATAGAAGGAAAACCTATTTCTCTTCGCTGAATACGTTTACTTGTTTGGGTAGAAAGCAAAAATCTAAAGAGGCCTGCTAGGATGAATTGAGTACCAAAATAAATGAAAAAAATGTGGTAATACGTTTTGTAATGGATTACATAATCATCGAGAAGAAAGGCAAAGAAGATGACAATGGAACCGAGAAGGGTGATGTTAAAAGTCAAAATGATTTCTTTCAGCCGAGAACGTCGATATATATCTTTATACAATCCAACTAAAAGATAAAGAAAGACCCATAACACAGGGAGTGTTATCAGGGCATAAACATAAGTACGATCAAAAGTTAAAATCCTTTCAGACGCAAAGTAATCGGGTTCTATATACAACTTACGAAACACATATAAGGCTGTATAGGAGGCCATTGAAGCAATAACATCAGCAATAATGTACTTGCCAACCTGAACGTGTTCCGGCAGTCGTTGTTTACTCTTGAGGTTAATGGGCATTAGTAAACAATTTTAATGTTGTCAAAGTAGATATCAATCTCTTTACCTTCATCTTCAGCTGTTCTAATGGCGCCAATAAACACTTTATGCCAAACAGCACCAAAGGCCGCTGTTACGTCATCGGTGTAGTACACATAGATTTTTCGCCATTCACCATTGGTTGGGAAAGCTCTTACAATAGGGGCCTGTTCTAGTCCTCTACCGGGAATATTACTAAACACACCTATGGTAAACATGTGGTTGGATTTGTAATGCATTTCAAGATAAATCGGGCCGCTGCCTTGTGGTAAGACAAAGTTTTGCACCGATTCCATTTCAAAGAGATTTTCTCCTTCTCTCATTCGAACATATCCAGAGGCGTTGTTGGACTCACCGGGGATATTGCTGTTAAAAACCTCTTCTGGGTGAGTGTTTCTGGTGATTCTTCTCAAAGGAGCATCGCTGAGATTGGTGTTTTGAAACCTTAGTCCCACTTGTTCGAAGTCTTCTATAGGCTCGACGTTGGCAAAATCGAGGTAATTAACTTTTAAAATGGAATCTTCGTCCTCATTGAGATAGTAATTGCGTTTATCATTTCTAATAACGATGTCTTCTCTGTGTGTACGAAAAAAGGGATATTGTATGCGAAGTGCATTTAAGCCGTTTTGTGTAACACCAGCTACTACCGTAAATTCTGTTGGTCCTTCTCGGTCTACGGTGAAATTTATTTCTGCTGGTAACTCGTAGGTGCCAATGGGACGATCATCTATGGTTACCCATACCGTATTGATGTTTTGAGATGCCGTTCCCTGCTCGCTGAAATCGGTTTTCATTTCAATCTTTGGTATATGCAAGACATATCTTTCTGGTGCTTTTAGCTGGTCTGAATCACAACCCCAAAGCATCAGAATGAAAAAGCAATTTATGTAACCTATTATTCTCAAAGTATAGAAGAGTGTTGAATTTGGGATAATATATCTTCGGCTACGCGAAGCGCATTACTTCCATCTTCTAATGTAACGACAGTTGAGGTGTTTTTATTGATGGCATCTACCAAACTTTGCAATTCATCGCGAATGGCGTTTGATTCAGGGATTATTGGATTCTCAAAAAATATTCTTTTCTTTTCGCCTTTTCCGGTCTCCAAAAGCAGTGCCATGTCGTCAACTGGCGCATGTTCATCCAAGTGCTCAATACGAATAATCTCGCTTTTCTTTTTCAGGAAATCTACGGTAATGTACGCATCTCTTTGAAATATACGCGTTTTGCGCATGTTTTTCATGGAAATACGACTAGCGGTTAAGTTGGCCACACAGCCATTGTCGAACTCAATCCTTGCATTGGTGATATCAGGGGTATCACTGATGACTGAAACACCGCTGGCACTAATTTTTTTAACAGGAGATTTAACCAAGTGTAAGACGATGTCGATATCGTGAATCATCAAATCCAGCACCACAGGCACATCAGTACCCCGAGGATTAAACTCTGCCAAGCGATGGGTTTCTATAAACAGTGGTGATGAAATGTACGTTTGCGCTTGAACAAAAGCTGGATTAAAGCGCTCAACATGCCCAACATGGGCTTTGATTTTGGCTTCTTCAGCCAATTTAATTAGTTTTCTAGCTTGCTCAGATGTTTCGGTGATGGGTTTTTCAATGAAAATGTGTTTTCCGGCACGAATACACTTTACAGCTACGTCGTAGTGAGAAAGCGTTGGGGTTACGATATCTACAACATCGACACTTTGAATGAGATCTTCTAAAGAACCAAAGGCCTTAACGCCGTGTTGTTCCGATACAAGTTTTGTGGTCTCTTGGTCGGTGTCAAAGATGCCCTCAAGTTTAACCCCTTGCACCAGCTCAATACACTTGGCGTGTATCTTTCCGAGGTGCCCAGCACCTACCAATCCTATTTTTAACATTGTCATTTCGACGTTAACGCATTATTTAATAAAACCCACGTGCAAAAGTAGTGCTTAATATTCGCTTAACACAAAAGAGGTTTACACGGTCAAATGTTAATTTCTTGACATAAATTATCTGACCAAAAACATCTACTTTGCTCTATTTTTGCGATGTGAACGATACAGCCAAACATAAAGGAAGGCGACTGCAATTGGTAGAATTGCTGCGCACCAAAGGAATTACTGATGAGCGGGTACTTCAAGCCATCAGTAATATTCCTCGTCATTTATTTATAGACTCCTCATTTGAAGATTTTGCCTACCAAGACACCGCGTTTCCTATTGCAGCCGATCAAACCATCAGTCAGCCTTATACCGTCGCGTTTCAAACGGAACAATTGAATGTGAAGCCGGGCGAACGGATTCTTGAAATTGGCACCGGATCCGGATATCAATGTGCGGTGTTGTGTGAAATGGGCGCCAAAGTATTTAGCATTGAACGCCAACACGAATTGTTTCTCTTTGCAAGAGGAATGCTGAAAAAACTGGGTTACTCGTACACTGGTAAATTTGGAGATGGATACCAAGGCATGCCCACGTTTGCGCCATTTGACAAAATTATTGTCACCGCTGGCGCAAAGGAGGTACCCGCAGCTTTGCTACGCCAATTAAACATCGGAGGTAGAATGATAATCCCTGTAGGTGTTGGCACCCAGAAAATGCTGCTCATTGATAAAAAAGGGGAGAAGGACTATACCATTAAAAAGATGGGCGATTTTCGTTTCGTCCCAATGCTTGAGAAAAAAGATGGGTAGTTTATTATTGACCTCATATTTTTACGCATATATTCGTTATAATTATTAACGAAGCATTTTACGCAAAACTTAGATTTTACAAATAAATGCAACTTTTGAGGATTTATCTTTGATGCCTTATTGACAATTAGCCACAACCTTTTTTCTCAAAAAAAAACCGCACAAGCACGCTCCTGATATTGACCTTAATTTCTATTGTCGTTATATTACTGATCCACATCAAAATAAAACCTCACCGCCTGATGTTCCTTTTGCTTAAAAAAATGTCGAACCAATATATGTAGTCTATTCTTAAGCGTCTGGTAGTTGCCATCTTTGCGATATTTGATGAGGAAGTCAATGCGGTATTGATTCTTGGCTCTGGCCACTAATGGGGGCTCCGGGCCAAGCAATTGCAAATGTGGCTCTTTCTCAATGATGGCTTTTAAAGCATATCCTGCTCCATAGACCTTTCGTGCATCGGAGTGGCGCAAACACAAGCGAACCAATCGGGTATAGGGTGGGTAGGCAAAGTCTCGGCGCTCTTTCATCTCCTCCCGATAAAAGTCCTCTTGTCTGCCAGTAGCCACACACTGCAATACACTTCCTTTGGGTTTGTAGGTTTGAATCACAACCCGTCCGCGTTCACCAAAGCGCCCAGCACGACCCGCTACTTGCATGGCCAGTTGATAACTACGTTCTTGTGCACGTATGTCGGGCATATTGCTCATCACATCGGCGTTGACGATGGCTACCAAACCTACATTTTTAAAATCAAGTCCTTTTGTAATCATTTGGGTGCCCACAAGTATGCGTGTTTCACCGTTTTCAAAGCGCTCAATGACATTGGCAAAGGCGTTGCGCTTTCGGGTGTTGTCCCAGTCCAAACGGTCAATATTAACATCGGGAAAGTGGTTTTCCAATTGATCCACAATTTTTTCTGTGCCCGCACCGGCCATACGCAAATCGGTGCTTCCGCAAGACTTACACGCGCCTTGTGGCGACTCTCTGTATCCACAAAGGTGACAGCGCATTTTATTGCTGTGTTTGTGGTAGGTCAAGGTTATGTCGCAATTGATACACATTGGACTTTCACCACAGTCTTTACACTGTGTGAAAGGGGTGTAGCCCCTTCGGTTGTGAAAGACAATGACCTGCTTGTCTTTTTCCAGCTCCTGACGAATGGATGCGAGCAGATATTCAGAGAAATCTTCGTGCATGCGTCTTTTCTTCTTTTCCCAGCCGATGTCAACCAACTCAATGGCCGGCATTTCTATATTGCGGTAGCGTTCTGTAAGTGGTATACGGTCAAAACGCCCTTCTAAACAATTGCTCCATGTTTCCATAGAAGGCGTGGCAGAACCCAAAAGTACGTCTGCTTGGTGAAGATGACCGAGCACCACGGCACAGTCTCTTCCTTGATAACGCGGTGCTGGGTCGGTTTGCTTATAACTCTGATCGTGCTCTTCGTCAACCACAATGAGTCCGAGGTTTGAGAAAGGCAGAAAAATGGACGAGCGGGCGCCAATGACAATGCGCGCGCCAGGCTGATTTTTTCGCACCGACTCCCACACGTCTGAGCGCTCTTTTTCACTCATTCTGGAGTGGTAAACGGCCACAGAGTCACCAAAAAACTGCGATATTCTCCCAATTAACTGTGTGGTTAAGGCTATCTCGGGCAGTAAAAACAACACCTGTTTCTCTTCTCGTAGATTTTCTTGCATCAAGTGCGCATAAATTTCTGTTTTTCCCGAAGACGTAACCCCGTGTAAAAACTGAACCTTCTTTTGCTTAAAGCCTTCTTTTATGGTGTTGTAGGCCAATTGTTGGGCAGAAGACAAGAGATGAAGCGGCCGCTGTTTATCCTTGCGGACCCAAGCGCTGCGCTCAATGGTCTTAATGGTGAGAATGTCTTTCTCTACGAGCTTTTTTATGACCTCACGTTTTATACCCAAAGATTTTTGCACGGTGGTTAATGTCACCTCACCGTGTTTTTCCAAAAAAGGGTAGAGAAGTCCCATGGCTTTTTGCTGCACCGGGGCTCGTTTTCCCTCAAGCAGCTCTTTCAAGGCCAGAGCACCTTCGGGATTGAGCGAAACCACATCGGTAAAAAACTGAGGTTCTGGTTCATGAATGGACTCACGCAGTAAAATTAAATCTCTATCAACCAGAGATTTTAATATGGGCGTGATGGCGTTGCCGTGTGTTTTTTGCAGGTCGTTTAACTTGAGGTGCTGGTCGTTCTGTAGCCTTCCAAGTATGCGTTGTTCGAGTTCGTTTTCGGTCGACTGGTACTGACGTTTTGCCTTTTCAGACAAGGACACCACTGTTTCACTGGAAATCTTCAAGCGCGAGGGCAGGGCAGCAGCCATGACTTCACCGGGTAGGCACATGTAGTACATGGTGATCCACCGCCAAAACTTCAATTGGGTGTCATTGCTGAGCGCCATGCCTAAATGGTGTTCCAGTGGTTTTATGTTTTCTATCTCCGGTTTGTTGGTATGTACTTTTGATATGATGCCGCTGAGCTGCTTGCGTTTGCCAAGAGAAACAATTACGTGAGTACCCGGAACCAGTTGCTCATCTGTCCAGTCACTGGGAACAGCATAGGTGAGTTCCCCGTCTAATGCTAGGGGTAAAATCACATCGGCAAAGCGCTCTTGACTCATGATTAACTGCCTTTGTATTCTATGCGGTGTAAAATGCTACGCGCCAAGGTGATCTCATCTGCATACTCAAGGTCATCGCCCACGGAAATACCTCGGGCAATGGTGGTGACTTTGATGGGGAGGTCTTTGAGTTTGCGGTAAATATAGAAGTTGGTGGTATCGCCTTCGGCTGTGGCGGATAATGCCAATAGAATTTCATCGACCTCTCCGGAGGCCATACGTTGTTCAAGGGCTGTTAAGGTTAGCTGTCCGGGTCCAATGCCGTCCATTGGGGATATTAATCCTCCAAGTACGTGATAAACACCCCGAAACTGACCAGTGTTTTCAATGGCCAGAACATCGCGAATATCTTCAACCACGCAAATCAACCGCTGATCGCGCTGGGGATTCGCGCAAATGCCACAAATCTCGTCCTCGGTGTGGACGTGACAAACTTTACATCGCTTGATGTTTTCTACCAGGTCAACCAAGGCCGCAGACAACTCAATGGTTTGGGTTGGGTTTTGACGGAGTAAATAGAGGATATTTCTCAAGGCCGATTTGCGTCCCAAGCCTGGTAAACGCGCCAATTCCTTCACGGCTTTATCTATGAGTTTGGACTGAATTTGCATGAGTCAAAAATACAGTAAAAAGGGATGCTTATAAAGCGCTTTTCAGCTTTGTTTTTACCACCAGCTGACAATAATAAAAACCCAAGCATTACTACCCAAACAAGGCGAGGAGTTAATGCAGATATCCTTTCTGCCAATGCTTCATCCTTCACGAAATATAAGGTGCTCTAAAATCATATAACCAACTGAAGGCAAACTCTTTTATAAGCGTACCCCCTCAACTAAATACTAGAAACGCTTAACCTACTAACCTAATCCCATTCTTCTCCAGCTTAATTTGTCGTTTTTTATACAATGCACCCACAGCTTTTTTAAACACCTTTTTACTCATTTTGAGTGCTTCGTAGATGTCTTCCGCCGGAGATTTGTCGTGTAAAGGCAAATATCCGTCGTTGGATTTTAAAGCGTGTAGCAATTTATCTGTAGAAGAAACAACCTTTTGATAACCAAACTTTTCAATGGCCAGATCCAGTTTGCCATCGGGGCGGACTTTTTGCACAAAGACTTCTAACGTTTGTCCGATAGAAACCGGCTTAAACAAATCACTGTGGTAAATCATACCGTCATATTTTTGATCAACAACGGCTTTATAACCCAAATCACCTTGTGAATACAGCAGTGCACTTACCGTTTTTCCGGGTGTATATTCTTCTTTAGGGGCAGGTAGAAGGTAGGCGGGAATTTTTGTAGTACCAACCAAACGCTGAGATGCATCGTCAAACATCAAGTGTACCACGTGCTTATCACCTTCATCCTTTATGGGTTTCGCTTGTAGGTCGTGGGGAACCAATAGTTCCTTAACCGGTCCCCATTCAAAGAAGGCACCAAAAGAAGTTATGTTGCTCACTTTAAGCGCGGAGAACCGACCTAATTCAAGTAATGGTTTATGAGGTGTAGCTACTGGTCGTTCTTCTTGATCCAGATAAACAAAGACATTCATATCATCGCCCAAATGCAATGTTTTTGGAACGTATGCATTGGGGAGAAGAACTGAATCACCGGTTTCATCTTCCAAATAGATGCCTTGTGGTGTTTTGCGAGATGCCTTAAGCGTATGTGACTTTCCTATTTGTATCATTTGCGGTTCCAGATGTTGTATTTAAGTATGCAGTAAATGGCACGAACGCCATCACGCCAACCGATTTTTTTACCCTCGGCATAGGTTCTCCCGTAGTAAGAAATACCCACTTCGTATATGCGAATGCCAGGAATACGTGAAATTTTTGCGGTAACCTCAGGTTCGAAGCCAAAGCGGTTTTCTTTTAACTGTAACGACTTCACCACCGGAGCGCGAAACATTTTATAGCACGTTTCCATGTCGGTGAGATTAAGATTTGTTAGTGCATTCGACAAGAACGTCAAAAACTTATTTCCAATGGAGTGCCAGAAGAAAAGGATGCGGTGGGGGTTTCCTCCCATGAATCGAGATCCATAAACGACGTCAGCATTACCGTTGAGTATGGGTTTAAGCAAGTGATTATACTCTTCGGGGTCATATTCTAGGTCTGCGTCTTGAATAACGATAATATCGCCTTTTGACTCTGCTATGCCCGTGTGAAGAGCTGCGCCTTTCCCTTTATTGATGACGTGGTTAAATAATTTGATGTTTGCATCGGGGTGTTCACTTGCATACTGCTCCAATCGATTTTTTGATTGGTCGGTACTGCAGTCGTTCACAATAACAATTTCTTTTTTAAGGTTACTCAATAGTGTAACCTCGCGAATTTTATCGAGAATAAGGTGAATGGTTTTTTCTTCGTTATAAACCGGAACGACAATAGATAGTGAAGTGAAGGTTTCGTTCACAATATTATTTTTTGCAAATCTACTCTATGATGAACGACTAAAAACCTCGTTTGGCAATAAAAAAGACTTCATCTTTTTCAACGGAATAGGCTCTAATAAGGTTGGCACAGTCATTTTCTCCTAAAAAATCAATGTTTAGGGTACTCGTACCTGATAGCACTGAGTCGGTTGACATGAGCAGTTCTCCCGATGTGACACCATATTCGCATATATCTTCAAATTCGATGGGCGAAACCATGACAACATCAGCAGAAATATTTTTTTCATCATAGGTAAACCGTGTGGTGTCGACTGCAGTCATTTTAAATTCTCGATTATTTTTTTCTAAAGGCAAAAAATCACTTACAAACAACAAGGTTCTATCAAAACTCAAAGTGTTTTTATTAATTTCAAAATTATTGCTGGAAAAGTTAAATTCAAAACCAGTTGTAAGGGCGCCATTGTTGGTCAGTTCAACGGTACCTTGACACGCATTTTTCTTGTAGGTGAAATCATCAAACGTTATTGAGGTTATGCTTCCAGCATCTTCGTAGTTACCATTGCTCACGGAGAAAGCGATGTTTCCTGAGCGAAGGATGCCGTCGGGAAAGGTAGTTCCTCCGCCTTGTAAACCGTAAAAAATGGTGACGCCTTGGTTGTTTGAAACCGCTTTTATGTCATCATAAAGAATGGTGGAGTCGGTATTGATGAAAGCAGAATCTCTAAGTATTTCATCGATTAGCGCGATGGTATGGATAATGACCGATTCGGCATCGATGTAAGCTTCGACAAACGCAGATTCATCGGTAAGGTCTGTGGTTCCCAATTCATTATCACAGGAAGAAAATGACCCAATAAACAGTGCTGCAAGGGTTATGATATTGATTGTCTTCATGTTAGATGTTGTTTTACAAACCGGTTGATAATTCAGTCTCATTAACGTCATCTTTTTTCTTTCTTTGGCGTCTTTCAGATCGATCCCATAAAGCCACATTGATTCCGGTTTGAACCATAGCGCCTCTGAAGTGTGAAATTGATATATTATTGGTGGCAACATCTGCAATCATAAAAAATTGTATTCCAGGGAAGTACAATTGAAAACCGCCACCACCGCCAAACACTTTTCCTTGTACCGTGGTTATACTTGCCATAGCACTAAAGAATTTTGCCGGGCGAATGACATATCTGAAGTTGACATCTACGTGATGACTGTTTAGCCAGTTGGTATAACGAGCCACTCCGTGAAATTGATGCATTTTGCTCAAATCATACGTTGCTCCTAAATAAAGCTGAGTAGGTAATGAACGGCGATATGAACTGCCTTTTTCGTAGTCTAAGCCATAAACTACATTTAGTGTATCAAGAAATTCACCGGCAAACACGGCATCGTTTCTTACGTCGTATCTAATGCCATCATAGTCCCAACTGGCGTTACTGCTAACATCAACATTATTGGCCGTATAATTAACCGCCCCTAATCCCAATAGGGAAGCAGAAACGGATAATTTATCGTTAATGGTGTATTCAGCGCCGAGATCTAGGGAATATCCAATGTTTTGATTAGAACTATAGTTAGAAAGTGCTTCGTCAGCGCTGTAATCAAAAATAGCTCCGTCTTCATCAAACATTGGTCCGCCAACAAAAGACGAACGGGCATAAAAATCACTCTTCGTTATCCACACATCGTCTTTGAATTCTATTTGAAGATTATTGTCATTTTGGCGCACATTGAAGTTATAAATGCCTTGGTGACGATACAGTCTTGCGCCAATAGTCAACTTATCGTTGACCACATAAGAAGCACCTAAATGAATAGAAGCCAAAAGGGAAGTTTCCATAGACCAGCCGCCAAACTGAACCACTTGGTTTTCAAACTGAGCATTTCCACGTGTAATCAACCGAATTAGATTTTCTGGAATCTGGATATGGTTATACTGATTAATCATGCCTCCAAAGCTGATTTGCCATTTGGACGATAGATTGAAGCTGGTAAACATGACATTTGACGATGCGCCTCCTCGGATAAATTCATTACCTCCAAAGTTCCCAAGAATGTTTTCAATGTTATCGTTGAACACCGTTCCTTTACCCATGATGTCATACGCTGAAAAGGCAGAGCTATGGGTCATGGCGCCTAGGTGAAACAATCCAACAGAAACTCTTTGACTGGTTCTGGTCGCTGGGTTTAACAAACTACTCTGTGCGACATCTTTGTAATTGTATAAAAGCAGGTCGTTTTGTTGTGCTATAAGGGTTGACGACAACAAGACCAATACGGCAAAAGCAAAAATGAATGTCTTACTCATCATCAGGAGGGGTAATGTTATACGAATTAAGACCTGCTTTTACGCGAATAAGTGAGTTGAAGTTGTAATCGTCATAAATAACAACCCTTTGATTACCTTGATTGGCTGTTCCTAATTTCAAACGCAATTTATACGCTGTGGCCAATGGTATAATATCGAGTATGTCTTGATCAAACACAACCGATTCGGAATAGCTTATTTCATTTGTTACTCTTCCATTTTCATCCACTTCAGCAGGTTGCAACACCGTTAAACTTATAGAGTCCAATCGCACATCATTGGTGTCAATAAAAATCAAATCTAGTTCAGTCCAAAATGGAAACCTATTGACAGAGCGAAGGTCTAATTCAAGTCTGTTGAGGTCCAATTGGAGTAGTTGATTTAATACATCTTGCTCAGACTCTTGCGTCAAAATGATTTCTTCTGCAGAAAAATCAAGAGGAATGATCAACTCAACATCGATGATAAGGTTGCTATTGCGATTGGCGAAGTTGTATTTTGAACTGTCTTGATCGTCGTTGACCACAACCGTTCCCTGCAAAAAGAGTTGTTCAGGTATGTTTTGCAAAAAGTTGACAATATCGGAATTGTTTTTATCAAAAACCGTAGTTGTGGTTGTCGTTACTCCAGGAGCGCTGGCAGGGGCAACCATGATTTCAGGCAATCTAATAAGTGATGGAGAAGTGCCTTTTTTGATGCCGTTTACTGCTGGTGTAAATTTCAAATCAATGCCAAAAGGGTTGTGGACTGTAATTCTCAACTCTGGTTCATACAGGGTAATCATGCCTTGAAAACGCTCAATGCCTCCAAAGTCAATAGGCTGTTTTAGAGACGGGAGAGCAACAACGCGGCGGCCGATATAGCCTTCAATGGTTTCAACGCGTAAATGTTTAAATTGCCAATCATACGAAATGGTGTCGTCACCAGCTAATCCTGCCGCGTTGGTTACTTCTACGGCGTATGCTACACCATTAACGCCTGTTGCTGAGGTGAAGTCAATATTAAGTCCACTCACGTCAAATGATCCACTTTGGGACGAGGGCGTTACTTCAAAATCAAATACTGCGGGTTGACCATTAAGTGTAGCATTTAAAAAACGAAATTCAACAACGGTTCCCACCGGATAGGATTGCTTAAAATCAAAACTTAACTGCCCTTCATGAAGAACAACATTGTCTAAAGAGGCGCCACCGTAGACGGACAAACTAAATTCAAAGGGTATAACCCCCATGTTTTCGGTGATGTTATGGGTGGTTTTGGGTTGATCTGGTGGCAAGTCAAAGTATACTTCGCCATCTTGATTGATAACACTGTCTTCACTAAGCACAAACTGAAGCTTCCCATCGGGAAGTCGATTGATGAAAGAAACTTCCTCATCAATATTTTTAATGTCAAAAAAAGCACGAATCAGTGGTCCCGACCAATCAGAACTTATGTCATTATTAATGATACTCGGATCTAAGTCATCCTTCCAGCAACTGGTTGTGGCTATTAAGACTATGCTTAAGAGTGAAAATAAACGCATGGTTAGGGTAGAGCTTGTTTGATTGTGTGTTTGTTTTAAAAATATACACAAAAATAGTTCAGAATAAGATTCTTTCTAAAATTTTTTACTTGACAACCATTTCTATACGCCTGTTAATTGCTCTGCCTTCTTCGGTTTCATTGGTTGCAATAGGAGAGGAGGCGCCATAGCCTTTGATTGATACATTTTTAGCGGCAATGCCTTTTTCAATCAAGTAATCTTTTACCGACTGTGCTCTATTTTCACTAAGTTTTTGATTGTAAGCGTCACTTCCTTGATTATCGGTATGTCCGGCAATTTCTACGGATAGGTTTGGTGAACGCTTAAGCAGCTGTACAACACGATTTAACTCTGTGAAACTGGTGTTTTTGAGTTCAAATTTATCGTAATCAAAGAAGATATTTCTCAACACAACAGATTCTCCTTTTTCAAGCTTGTTGAGATCAACCAATAATTTTCTGGGCGCATCGGCACCTTCTTCTTCTAAACTAAAGTTTTCAGAATGAAATAAGTAGTTTTCTTTCTCAACACTCAAGGCATAGTCACGCTGCGCAGGAAGTATGATAAAGAACCCACCGCTTTCATCACTATTCAATGTCCAAACCGTGTCATTTTTATTGATGTCTATAACCTCTAGTAGGGCATTGGGAATGACTTTTTTTGTTTTAGCATCTCTCACAACACCTTCCACAAAAGCGACTGGATTTCCTCTGTGAGGAGGGGGGACGTCAAATTTATATAAGTCTAAACCACCAAATCCCTCTTCTCTTTCGGAGGCGAAAAAACCGGTTTTACCATCAGGACTAAGCACCAAGCTTGATTCTTCTCTATGTGTGTTAATTGGGTAACCCAGATTTTCTGGTTTTCCCCACGTACCATCATCACGACGTTCACTTACGAAAAAGTCCAAGTCTCCAAACCCTGGATGACCATCTGATGCAAAGTATAAGCGGGTGTTGTCGAAGTAGATAAATGGTGTAGTTTCTCTATGTGGTGTGTTGACTTCACCAGGAATAGGCTTTGCAACAGACCAGCTTCCATCGGCTTGTTTTTCACTGAACATAATGGTCATTTTGGATGCACGCATGTCTTTTCCACGGACAAAATAAAGCGTTTTACCATCAGGGGAAATGCTAGGCATAGACTCCCAAGCTGCTGTGTTGATGGATTGTCCGAGGTTTTGGGGCTGCGACCACATGCCCTTAGCATCGCGAAAAGCAATATAAATATCACAGGATCCGTAGCCATCAGGTCTTTGGCATCCCGCAAAAAACAGAGTCTTTCCGTCGGCACTGAGCGATTGAGCGCCTTCGTTGTTGTCGGTGTTAAGTCGTCCTTTTAATCGCTCTTTGGGGGCCCATTCACCATCGTTTAGTTTGATGCTTTCAAAGAAGTCTTCATCCCGTTTTGGGCCTTTAATTTGCCGTTCGGTAAACACCAATACCTCGCCATCTGCACTAATGCTAGGAAAGTACTGGTGACCTTCATCATTGATGTTTTCTCCTAAATTTTCTGGCGAGAAGGGGAAGGGGGTTTTAATGGCTTCTGCAGCAAATTCACTGCTAATAATGATGCGTTGAGCCAAATCGTTGGCCCTGGCAGCACTGCGTCTCAACTGCAAGTATGATTGCATATAACGTTTGGCTTCATCATACTGTTGGTTGATAAATGACGTTTCTCCCAAATTAAAAAGCACAAAATCTGCTTTGCCTGTTTTAAGAGCAGATTTATAAAACGATATGGCCTTATTATAATCTTCATTTCCACGATGGATATCGGCACGAAGAATCCAAGCATCGACAAAATCAGGATCTTTTTTGTTGACTTTTTCAAGGTGATTAAGCGCTTTTTCAACCTCATCTTCCCTCAGTGCTTGTCTGGCTTTTTCAAATTCCTTAAAGGACTTTTTAGATTGTGCACAAGCGGGTTGGAGCAATATTAATGCGAAGATGAGTAAAAATGAGCGCATATTAAGGTATTTTCAAGTATTTATGAGTTTGAAGAGAAACACACCAACGAGGATTAGCCATAACGTAATTGACCAATTCGGGCGTTACGCGTTCACTACGGCTCCATTCAGGTTGTAAAAATAAGCGACAATCTTTTTTAACATGCTTAGCATGGTCTTCAGCCCAGATGTAATCGTGCTTATTAAAAATAATAACTTTTAATTCGTTAGCCACTTGGTACCATTCCGACGTGGGAGGCTTGGTTTTTTTAGGCGATAGACAAACCCAATCCCAAAGCCCAGAAAATGGATAGGCTCCAGATGTTTCTAAGTGAATAATAAAACCTTCTTGTCGAAGTAAAGTGGTAAGTGGTGTCATATTGTAGGTCGCTGGTTCACCACCAGTAATCACGACGGTTTTACACCCACTTTCGTTTCTAGCATTTTTGGCTTTTAATACAATGTCTTCAATGGCGGTAGGGGGGTGACGGTTGGCATCCCAACTTTCTTTGACATCACACCAATGACAGCCCACGTCGCAGCCACCTATTCGAATAAAGTAAGAAGGGGTTCCAGTATGAAACCCCTCTCCTTGAATGGTATAAAAATCTTCCATCAAAGGAAGGAAAAGCCCACTCTCAACCAGAGCTTGACGTTCTTCAGCAATCGTCATATCTCGTTAGTTTTTGGCGTCGTCCTTAACTTCATCACTTGCTGATGACGACTCCTTTGGGGCTTGAGAAAGAACGATCAGCTTGTCGTTTTCTTTGTCTAAATCCATTTTCACCACAGCGCCATCTTTGATCTTGCCGTTGATGATTTCTTCCGCCAACGGGTCTTCAATGTATTTTTGTATGGCACGAGTTAATGGACGAGCACCAAAATGCGGGTCAAATCCTTTATCGGCAACAAAATCTTTGGCCTTTTTGGTTAACTTAAGTGTATATCCTAAGTCGGTTATGCGCTCAAAAAGTTTCTTTAACTCAATATCAATAATTTTGAGAATATCATCCTTATCGAGCGGATTGAAGAGCACTACATCATCTATACGATTGAGGAATTCAGGAGCAAAAGCTTTTTTCAACGCACTTTCGATGACGCCTTTGGACAATTCTGAAGATTTGTCGCTGCGTACTTTTGTTTGAAAACCAACACCTGTTCCGAAATCTTTCAATTGGCGCGAGCCAACATTAGACGTCATAATGATGATGGTGTTTTTAAAGTTCACTTTTCGCCCCAAGCTATCCGTCAATTGTCCGTCGTCCAAAGCCTGCAACAGAAGATTAAACACGTCGGGATGTGCTTTTTCAATCTCGTCTAACAGAACAACGGAGTAGGGTTTACGGCGAACTTTTTCTGTCAATTGCCCGCCTTCTTCATAACCCACATATCCTGGAGGCGCTCCAATCAAACGGCTTACAGCAAACTTTTCCATGTACTCGCTCATGTCAATGCGAATCATGGCATCTTCTGAATCGAAGAGGACACGCGACAAATCCTTGGCCAACTGAGTTTTACCAACACCGGTAGGTCCAAGAAAGATAAAACTACCGATTGGCTTCTTGGGGTCTTTCAGTCCTGCGCGATTGCGCTGAATGGCTTTGACAACTTTTTTTACAGCATCGTTTTGACCGATAACCATCCCTGTCAATTCTCCTTCAAGGTTGGCCAAACGTTTGCCTTCTTTTTGGGCAATACGCTGAACAGGTATGCCCGTCATCATGGCAACAACTTGTGCCACATTGTCTTCAGTCACATCAACGCGGTTTTTCTTAACCTCTTCTTGCCACTCTTGCTGAGCGCGCTCGAGGTCCGCTTCTAAATGCTTTTCATCATCTCTTAACCGAGCAGCCTCTTCATATTTTTGGCGTTTAACGACATTTATTTTCTCCTCGCGTATCTCTTCTAATTTCTTCTCGAGTTCCAAAACCTTCTTAGGAACTTTAATGGATGTTATGTGTACACGTGATCCGGCTTCGTCTAAGGCATCAATGGCTTTATCTGGAAGGTGTCGGTCGGAGATGTATCTGGTGGTCAAAGACACACATGCTTTTATGGCTTCATCTGTATAGTTGACGTTGTGGTGGTCTTCGTATTTGACTTTGATGTTGTTCAAAATCTGAATGGTTTCTTCAGGCGAAGTTGGTTCAACCATTACCTTTTGAAAGCGACGCTCCAAAGCACCATCTTTTTCAATATATTGACGGTATTCATCCAGTGTAGTGGCACCAATGCATTGAATTTCTCCACGCGCCAGCGCCGGTTTAAACATGTTGGAGGCGTCTAGAGAGCCCGTAGCTCCGCCAGCGCCAACGATGGTGTGTAATTCATCGATGAATAAAATGATGTCTTCATTCTTTTCCAACTCATTCATCAATGCCTTCATGCGCTCTTCAAATTGGCCGCGATATTTTGTTCCAGCCACAAGTGATGCGA
>JAIUMB010000002.1 GCA_022565745.1 Cryomorphaceae bacterium
CGTCCGCTGGGATATAACCCTGCTTTATTGGGAATAAAGTCAATTCCCCTCAGTGGCATTGAGACTTCACTTGGTGGATTAAAATCGGCTGGTAAGTTGATTGGTGTTTCATCTATTTCCAAAATTTTCAGTTCCACTCGTCTGTTTTGCAGTTCTTCTTCTGCACTGGTTTCTCTGATTAATGGACGTAAATTTCCGTATCCCTTGTAGTTCAACCTATTTTTATTGACGCCGTGTTGGATGAGAAATTCGTAAACAAACTGCGCCCGTTCGTCAGAGAGGGGTTTGTCGTTAACACAACAAACATGCCCGAGAATGTCGGCTTTTAGGGTGGGGTATTTGTGAAAGATGGTGACCATATCGCTCAATACATCAAAGGCATACCACATGGGTACAATTTGGTTGCCCACGAAGTGTAGGTTGGGCATCACGTAGTTTTCGCCCTTTCTTAACTCGAGATCTGTTACGCGGAGTGTACTGAAGAAAGGGATGTTTGGTTGATGGTAAACGATGATTTCACAGCGTCGATTGAGGTCAAATTTTTCATCGTCAAAATACTTGGGTTGCAACCGGCCATAGTAGTTTGAAACCAGTTGATTTAGTTCAAATCCCCGGCTGATTAAGTAGCGCTTAACGGCTATAACTCTTCGGGAAGACAATTCTAAATTGTATTCGTCAGTGCCCAGACTGTCACAGTGTCCAAAAATATGAATGGAGTCAATTTTCGATTTGGGGATGGAGAAAATTTCTCTATCGAGTTTTTCCTTTTCGCTTTGTCCCAATCGGTCATCGTCGAAGGGAAAGTAGACTTCAAATTCAGCCACTTGCGCTCCGAGGATAAAGGGAAAAAGCAAGAGAAGTATAAGGTGTTTGCTCATGCTGTTATAACGTGATTTTTGCACAAAAAGGTATTGGCAAATCTCATTCCGAACGTGCAGCACGTCGCACCTTTTTAAACAATTCTGAGCTGAAGACAAAATCGGCGAGCTCTTGATTGTCGGTATGAAGTACGTCCTCTTTGCTGCCTTCCCATATTTTTTTGCCACCAACCAAAAAATTGACATGGTCACCAATTTGCAACACGGAGTTCATGTCGTGTGTATTGATAACGGTGGTAATGTTGAATTCTTGCGTGATTTCCTGAATCAATTCGTCGATGACCATAGCGGTTTTAGGGTCAAGTCCACTATTGGGTTCATCGCAGAAAAGGTATCTAGGGTTCATAACTATGGCTCTAGCAATAGCAACCCGTTTTTGCATTCCACCACTGATTTCTGCGGGAAATAAATGGTTGGCATTTTCAATATTCACGCGATTTAAGCAAAAGTTGGTGCGTTCGGCAATCTCTTTTGCGCTTTTTTTGGTAAACATTCGAAGCGGGAAAGAAACATTTTCTTCCACCGTCAATGAGTCAAACAATGCGCTTCCTTGAAAAACCATACCAAGCTCTAAGCGAAGTTTGCGCCTGTCTTCAATAGACATTTGCGATATCAGTCGCCCGTCAAAGTCAACATCTCCTTCGTCAATGTCGTGAATGCCCAGCAAACATTTTAAAAACACCGTTTTACCTGATCCACTCTTGCCAATAATGAGGTTCGTTTTGCCCTCCATAAAGGTTGCGTCTATGCCTTTAAGTACGTGTAAATCTCCAAATGATTTGTGTATGTTGGTGACGCGAATCATGGCTTAACCGAGTAACAATTGAGTGAGTAAATAATTGGTCAAAATGAGTACCAAGCTACTGGCTACAACGGCCTTGGTGCTGTTTTCTCCCACTTCAATGGCACCACCTTTAACAAAAAAGCCGTAATAGGCAGAAATGCTGGTAATCACAAAGGCGAAAACTACTGTTTTGATGAGGGCATAAGCAATGTAAAATGGCGTATAATCCATTTGTAAGCCCTTAATGAAATCGGTTCCAGTGATCATTCCTGTAGAAGTACCAAATATGTAACCGCCAACGATACCCAAGAACATGGAGATAATTATAAGAATAGGGTTAAAAATGACACAAGCGGCTATTTTTGGCATAATGAGGAAACTGGCGCTCTTAACCCCCATCACTTCAAGGGCTTCAATTTGTTCACTCACACGCATGGTTCCAAGTGTTGAAGCAATGTTTGAGCCTACTTTTCCAGCTAAAATCAAGGAAATCATAGTGGGAGAAAACTCCAATATGATGCTTTCGCGAGTCGCAATGGCAATGTAATATTTGGGAATGATGGGGTTCTCTAAGTTTAGTGCCGTTTGAATGGTAACCACAGCGCCTACAAACAGAGAGATGATGGCAACTAGGCCAAGTGATTTAACACCTAAATTATATAAGTCACGCACAAATGCATCCCAATACATGCGGTAGTTATCGGGGCGGCGAAATACGAGTTTCATGAGGATGAAATACCTGCCAATGTCCTCTAAAATGCGTTTGATAAACATGAGGGCGAAGATAAGGTAATAGTTGCAAATATTGAGGACAGATTTTAATAGGTAGAGAACTAAAATACAGATTAGAGTTGGTGCTCTGGAGTTGGGTTAAACGGAACGCAATAGAGGTCAGTATAGGGTAAGCGCTCTGGGTTTGGTTTTTAACGAATGGGTGCTAGAGGTGTTTGTTTTTGCAGATGTTTTAAATGGAGATGATTGACGATGGCCGAAAAAACGGTCAATGCATTAGGGTAAAATGATTTCACACATATGAGAACTTCAAATATTCACGAAAGCCTAAAGACATGATTTCATCAAAAGTGAATAATTGTATCCATCCAATTATCCATCCCACTTTAAATGCTGGGTTGAGGATCGTGTTCCCCCTGTTTAAGTACTTTAATATTGATCTTTAAATGTTTTAATAGGCTGTATATCAGGTGTTTTTCCTGGTCAAAAAATTATTTAGAATTTTTATAAATAACTTGTTTGGAATAATTCCATATTATACTTTTGCCGCATTATTTTAAACCAGTCTAAATAAATGAAGTCAAGAGTTTTCTTCGCATTATTGCTCATCACACCCATGCTTTCTTGGGGGAGTAGCAACAACAGTAATTCGGCTGATGAAGACCGAAATCGCTACAACGTTACCGGTTTTGTGTTTGACAAAGACGCTAATCTTTTGGCGGGTGCAACGGTGCAATTGCTCAAAAGCAACCATACGACCTTGACCGATGCATATGGTGCATTTAAACTTGCTCGGGTGGTTGAGGGCACCTATACTTTAGAGGTTCGCTATCTTGGCTATGTAACCTTGAGAAAAGAGATTGATGTAAACAGTGATATTAATATGGGCGGCATTGTGTTGAAAGAGGATCAATACATGTTGATGCAATCGACCGTGATAAGTGAAAGAGACCATCTATTTAGAAATGTGCCGGGAACCGTTCGTATTATGGATAAAGAAGAAATAGACAGGTTGCAACCATTGAGTGGTAATGAAGTGCTTCGCAGAACGCCGGGGGTTAATCCAGTTGATGAAGATGGCGTTGGCTTGCGCTTGAATATTGGTATTCGCGGACTAGACCCCGATCGCTCGAGGAATGTGCTCATTCTTGAAGACGGGGTGCCTATAGCGCTTAACCCATATGGAGAGCCTGAAATGTATTATTCACCTTCCATAGACCGTATGGATGGGGTTGAGATTATAAAAGGGAGTGGTCAGATCCTTTATGGCCCTCAGACCTTAGGTGGAGTGATCAACTTTATTACGGCCGATCCGCCACAAGAGGAGACGTATAAGTTGCGCGTGCAAGCAGGCGAAGGAGGGTTTCGCTCCATTCACGCTCAGTACGGCAATACGTTTGAAAAAACCGGTATGCAAATCAGTTATTTGCGCAAAGAAGCCGAGGCCCTCGGGCCACTGAATTTTGCCTTGGATGACGTTAATGCAAAATTCCGAATTCCCATCAACGAACGCTCCGTACTTGGGGTCAAGATAAGCGCGTATAATGAACAGTCTAATGCCACTTATTTAGGTATGACTCAGCGTATGTTTGATATGGGAGGAGATGATTTTCGCGTGTTGGCGCCAAACGATCACTTGTCGGTAAAGCGATTTGCAGGGTCGGTCAACCACCGCTACAATGCCGGCAACAACGTGATTATTCACAGTACGTTTTTTGCGAATCAAACAACACGTGATTGGCGCAGACAGGATTTTGCTTACAACCAACACGATGAGAATGGTAATATAACTCCAGAAAATTATACGCAAAAATGGGGCGACACTTCTGTTGCTGGAGGTGCCATTTATTTATTTGACCGTACGGGCAGCAGAAATCGGACCTTCCAAGTGGCTGGATGGGAGCAAAAACTACAGTGGAAGTTCAATACAGGTGAATTGGTGAGTCACGATTTACAAGTGGGATACCGTTACATGTTTGAGCGTGCCTTTGAGCAGCGTATCAATGGCACATTTGCCGAAGCAAGGTCTGGTGAGTTGGTTAATGATGAAGTACGTACCGGTCACGCTTTCAGTGCCTATATCTTAGACCGGATTAAAATCGGTGATAAATTGGAGCTGTCACCAGGTGTTCGCATCGAAAGTTATACCTTTGAGAGAGAGGTATTACGCCAGCGTTCGGTAGACACTTTAATTACAGCCAACAATGAGATATTTTCCATTATTCCCGGTGTTGGGGCGAGTTTCAGTCTGTTCGATGAATTGAATGTTTACGGTGGGGTGCACAGGGGGTATGCGCCGCCAAGAGTGAAGGACGCGTTGGATTTCACCTTTGAAAACCCTGTGCTGGATTTAGATGCCGAGTTGAGTTGGAACTATGAGTTTGGTATGCGTACCCAGTTGACTCGTGGACTACAAGCTGAAGCCGCGTTGTTTCTTCTCGATTTTGCCAATCAAATCATCCCTGCCTCTGAATCTGCTGGCGACGCTTTTGGGGTAGTCAACGCAGGTGCTACCGTCAACCGCGGTGTTGAAGCTTCGGTAAACCTCAATACCAGAGATGCTTTTAAGACCAATTGGTTGATGTTGCTTGACGGACAAATGACTTATTTGCATGCCGTATTTAACAACGACCGCATGGTCAACGGTGAAAGTGTAAGAGGCAATCGCTTGCCGTACGCCCCAGAGTGGATGTTGTCGGCTGCAGCTACAGTTGAAGCACCATTTGGTACCGGTGTAAGATTGACATACAGCTATATGGGTGAACAGTTTACCGACGAAGCCAATACAGTAACACCAAGTGCAAACGGACGATTTGGTCGAATGGATGCATTCCAAATCATTGACTTAACGGTTTATCACCACATTCCAAAATGGAACACAAGATTCAACGTGGCCATTAAAAACATCACCGATGAGCGATATATCGCGACCCGTAGACCACGAGGCATTACTATGGGATTGCCGAGAATGATTACCGCTGGTTTTGACATTCAATTTTAAACACAGACACTATGAATCAATCGCTTTCACTTCCACAGCGCATCATATTATTATGGTTGGTTATAACCATTGGAATGTTGTTTCACCAATTCTTTAGTTTGCATAACCTGCGCTTTGGTGCAGACGTCATAAAGTCGGGGTACGACCAAACACCGCCAATTGAACTCACCAAGCGGTTGGTGCTTTACGTCTTACCATTGATGTACGTTGTAGTCAATGCCGTGTGGCAAGTGAAAACGGTTAGGCTTTTAAACGTAGTGGCGGCACCGTTTTATCTGATGTTTCACACCTGGCATTTTGCCCATGAATGGGGTAAAATGACCGATCCAGTTCAGTGGGTGCTTCTAACCTTTTTGGTCATTTGGTCCGGTCTGCTGGTCTTTTCCTGCTGGAAATGGCTGAAGTCGTAGGTAAGGGCGTATTCAATATGCCCTTACATATCTAATCAACATCGTATTTATTAAACGTTGAAATCAGTTCTGCAATGTTGTTGACTTTCAGCTTTTGGAAGATGCGCTGTTTGTAAGTGGAAATGGTGGAGGGTTTTAAATTGAGCTGTTCCATAATCAATAGATTCCCATCCCCAGCAGCGAGAAGGCGCCCAACTTCTAATTCTCTTTTTGATAAATGATTCAGTGGATTAATACCTTTTTTAGAGGTTCTGTCTTTGAGTTTGGACTGAAATTGTGGGCTGACATATGTTTTGCCTTCAAGTGTAGTTTTTATGGCATCTTCAATGTCATTTTCGGGACTTAACTTATTGACATACCCCAAGGCACCAGCCCGAAGAAACGCTTCAGCATACACGTCTTCTTCGTAACTGGTAAACACCAGCACCTTGCAATGAGGAGAAATGCTCATGATTTCCGCCATCATCTTACTGCTGTTGCCTCCCGGTAGATTAATGTCCAAAACAACCAAATCAGGCTGCCTTGTTTTTAGTAATTCTATGGTTCTTGGAAAAGTATCGGCTTCTATAACGTCAAAGCTGCTGTCTATGCGCGAAAACAGCAAGTGGATCCCTCTTCGAACGATGCTGTGGTCATCGGCAACAATGACGCATTTTTTGTTGTTCATTTTTACTAAGTTAAATAAGCAAGTAAAATTAGTGTGAAAAGTGTAACGTTGCAAAATTTTGTTTGTCATTAAAGCGCGGTAAGGGGCTACTTGGACTTTTTTGTTGTGCGATAAGATAAAAATGCCTACATTTGTGGTATTATAACTATTTTTTTTTTTAAATAGACAATAAAAGCCATCATCTTTTTAATCCAAAACATGTGAATTATGAGAATATCTATTATTGTCTTTATGGCTTTGACTTCGATGACTTCTTTGTGTGCTCAGACAACCACTTCGTGGGAGATGTTATCGTGGGGCAGTACAAGCGCCGCAGATATTTTAGTGGTGGATAATGGATATATAGCAGGTATTTCGTACGGCACTCAAGATGTGGTGGATGGAGTTCTGACTTTTAACAGATTAGCGTCTTTGGTTAAATTCGATAAAAGTCTTTCAATCGTTGATAGTGTTAATTTTAGTGCAATCCCAGATCACAATGCATATGTTTACAGCATAAACCTAGTGGGTGATAGTGTGTATGTATTAACGTTTCAAATGGAAGTAGACGCGAGCTTTCAATCTTTACAACACTGGAGTATGCATTCATTTGATATTGACTTAAATCGCGGTAATCGGTATGATCTGAATACTGATAGTTCAATTGTTTTTACCACCGCCACTCTGCATGCGGATTCATCCTTCTTTTTTGTCGGGAGAGAGAGGAATAACCTAACTGTTGACAGTGTTTTTGTCTTTAAGCATGTTGATTTAAGTGGTGGGGTATTGTCTGACACAGCATTGCCATTTGTTGTGAGACCTCATGTTCGATCTATTTGGAATGTCCCCAATACCGATCAGATTTTGATAAATGTAAATACATCTCCACATTCGTTGGTTTATTATGATATGGTAAATTTTCGCTTTGATTCGGTTGCCGCTTCGCCCTATAACATTTTCCAAATTAATACGCTGTACGATGGATCACATTTAGGTGTTGATCGAAGAGCCAATGAGTTGACCAGCTATGTTGCCTTTGATGATAATGGCAATTTGGTTGAGTCTTTTGTCGTTGACACAACATTTTCTCTTAAAAATAGATCCCAAATAGCCAGGCCTTTTGCAAATGCTGTGGATTACGATACTGTTAATGATGCAATATACATTGCCAATTTGCACCATTATTCTATTGATGGACCAGGTCCTTCATCAAGTAGTGATACGCTCATTGTAGATTTGTATGTGCACAAGGTAAATCCATCTGATAGGTCTATAATATGGAAGAAAAGCATTGAGATTATTAATGCCACTGGATCAAATGCTAGTAATGCCAGTTTGACCAGCATCCGCGCAACTTCAGATGGCGGAAGTGTAGTCGTTTTTCAAAGTGCTGCATATTCATTGGGTAGTGGTAATGTTGTTTACATTATAAAGTTAGGGCCTAACGGTGAGGTTTTAAGTAGAAATGAAATAGAATTGGAAGCACCTACTATGCGGCTTTTTCCAAATCCAGCAACGTCTCACTTAACCATTAAATCAGATGATTTCCCTGTTTTTACAAGCATTGCTGATTTGAATGGTAAAATATTGTATAATGAGCCATCATTAAAACACAATCACTCTATAAATGTAGAAGGCTGGCCAAAGGGTGTCTATTTGGTCAATATTCGTGGTGAAAAAGGATTTTCGACGATAAAGAAAGTCATTGTAAAATAAATTGAGCTTATTGATAAATTTATAGGCTAGTCTTAAAAGCGTCAGAACAATCAAGGCCTGAAGCAGTGAGTGGTTATGTGCTAGCTGTAATGCCGTTAACGTATTTTACAAAAAGTGTCAAGTAGTATACATATCAATTGCTTGATCCAGTCTACCCTTTTCTTTCCAATCACAACCTTAAAATTTTGTAATAGGTCTTTCTTCTCATTGGCAAAACATTTAAATATGCCAACTATAAATGCATGGAATGAATAAATATTCACTCACCCCATTTTTGGTGTTTTCGTTTTCCCGCCCACAAGATCGTTTATATGGAGCTGTTCAGATTTAATCAGAAAGTTTATTTTTTATTGAGGAAATATGAAATTATCGGGGGTGCCGTTGTTTTAAAGTTATTTTTGTTGATGGTTATTAAAAAAATAGGGGGGTGTTGTTGAAAAAAAATCATTTTTTTTTAGTTGTCGCTGTCTTTGCATATTTACTTTTGCAAAAAAAATAACGCCATGCCTACAATTCGTTTTGCCGCTTTACAGGAAAGTTTCAATAGAAAGCCTGTAACACTCAATCTTTCCAATGAGCGTGTGTCTCAGTTTTTTGGAAGCCATGTTTTTAACGAGCATACCATGCGTGAAAGTCTTACGCCGGAGGCGTATTCCTCCGTTCGAGAAGCCATGGAGAAGGGCAGTAAAATTACCCGCGACGTTGCCGATCAAGTAGCGTCGGCCATGAAAACTTGGGCGACCAAGCATGGCGCAACCCACTATACGCACTGGTTTCAACCGCTGACTGGTGCCACTGCAGAAAAGCATGATGCCTTTTTTGAGCCTACGGAGAATGGACAGGCCATTGAGCGATTTGACGGTAGTTTGTTGGTTCAACAAGAACCGGACGCCTCTTCATTCCCCAGTGGCGGTATTAGAAATACATTTGAAGCCCGTGGTTATACCGCTTGGGATCCCACTTCACCTGCTTTTGTTATGGGTACAACGCTTTGTATTCCTACGGTTTTTGTAGCTTATACCGGAGAAGCGCTTGACTATAAAACACCTTTATTGCGCGCATTGCAGTCGATAGATAAAGCCGCTACAGAGGTTTGTCGATACTTTGATAAAAACGTCAATCGCGTGACGGCTACATTGGGATGGGAGCAAGAGTACTTCCTTATAGACAAGGCTCTTTTTAATGCGCGTCCAGACTTGGTATTAACCGGTCGTTCTTTGTTGGGACACGCGCCTGCTAAAGGACAGCAGTTGGAAGACCATTACTTTGGATCTATCCCTGAGCGCGTCATCACCTTTATGCGTGAGTTGGAGCACGAATGCTACCGTTTGGGCATACCTGTAAAAACCCGTCACAATGAGGTGGCGCCTTCACAGTACGAATTGGCACCTATTTTCTCGGAAGCAAACATCGCTGTTGACCACAACTCATTGATCATGGACTTGATGGACAAAATTGCTCGTCGCCATGATTTTAAAGTCTTGTTCCACGAGAAGCCGTTTGCCGGTGTGAATGGAAGTGGTAAGCACAACAACTGGTCGTTGAGTACCAATACCGGCAAGAACTTGTTGAGTCCGGGCAAAACACCTAAGAACAACCTGATGTTTTTGACTTTCTTTATCAATACCATCAAAGCAGTTCATGACAACGCAGACTTACTACGTGCGGCCATTGCATCTGCCAGCAACGACCACCGCTTGGGCGCCAATGAAGCACCACCGGCCATCATCTCGGTCTTTATTGGAAGTCAGCTCACCCGCGTGCTCAACGAACTCGAGAAGGTAGAGGGCAAGTTGAGTCCTGAATTTAAGAGTGAGTTAAAGCTCAATGTAGTGGGTAAGATTCCGGAAATCCTCTTAGACAATACCGATAGAAACAGGACATCTCCTTTTGCCTTTACAGGGAATAAGTTTGAATTCCGTGCGGTTGGCTCTACGGCAAACTGTGCGCAAGCCATGACGGTTCTCAATACCATAATGGCCGACCAATTAAAAGAATTCAAAGTCGAAACCGACGCGCTGATTAAGGGTGGAATGAAAAAAGACGATGCTTTGTTTAATGTGTTGCGCAAGTACATCAAGGCATCTAAAAACATCCTCTTTGAAGGCGATGGCTACAGTGATGAGTGGAGAGATGAAGCCGAGAAAAGAGGTTTGAGCAATATCCCCAAAACACCAAAAGCCCTCGATGCTTACGTGACCGATAAGACGGTTTCTCTGTTTGAGCGCAACGGTGTAATGAGTAGAATAGAGGCAGAAGCGCGTCACGAAATTCTCTTGGAAGAGTACTTCAAAAAAATACAAATAGAATCTCGCGTATTGGGCGATATCGCCGGAAATCACGTGGTGCCCACGGCCATTGCTTATCAAAACACACTGATTGAAAATGTGCGTGGACTGAAATCTGTGCTAGACGAGCCAGTGTTTAAGAAAGTGGCCAAAGAGCAATTGGAAATGATCACCGAAATAAGTGATCGCATTTCAAGCATGCTGGCGCTAAGAGACAACATGATTGAAGCGCGTAAAAAGGCCAATAAAATTGAAGACGCCAGAGACAGAGCCATTGCTTACTGCGAGGAGGTTCAGCCTTTCTTCGATAAGATTCGTTATGAATCGGATAAATTGGAATTGATCATTGACGATGAGCGTTGGCCTTTACCTAAGTATCGTGAGATGTTATTTTCAAAATAGTGGCTGCTCTAAACCAATCACTTTGATTTTACCGTAAACGTTGATCATAAGCAAGATTTAAGCCCGCGGTTTTATCCGTGGGCTTTTTTTTGCGTATGATTAATACGTGCGCCATCTTTGCTTTATGAATAATACAGGAAGCTTAGAATACAAGACTTTGTTTTTTGATGATTTGCCACTTTTGTCTTACCATAAGCTTTTGGCTTTAAGGGTAGAGGTGTTTGTTGTTGAACAGAATTGTCCGTATCAAGATGTTGATTTTAGAGATGTGGAAAGTCACCATGTGGTGGGGTATACAAAAGATGGCGAGGTGGCGGCTACCGCGAGAATCGTTCCACCAGGATTGCGTTTTGAGGATGTATCCATCGGACGAGTGGTGTTGGCTAAGGACTACCGAGGCACGGGTGAAGGCGATGTGCTTATGAAAGCAACCATTGAGGCGACGTATCAGATTTACGGCAATGTACCTATTCGAATATCTGCGCAAGCTTACCTCGAGAATTTTTATTCGCGTCACGGGTTCACGCCAACGGGTAAGCGGTACCTGGAAGACGATATTCCGCATTTAGAAATGCTGAGGTGAAATCAATCCACTACTTTTTTTATCCTACGCAAATGCTTTTGCTCTTCAAAAGAGTATTAGCCACGAATTTCACGAATACCCACGAATAAAATTCGTGAAAATTGGTGTTAATTAGTGGCTAAAGAACATTGCGAAGCCATTAAAAGTGGTCTTAGCCCTTCAGAACTTCGCGATAGATGCCGAGCACTTTTCCCCCCATTTTTTCCGTGGTAAAGGACTGTAGATGCGCGTTCGCATTTTTAACCAGTTGTTCTCTCAGTTCGTCGTTAGAAAGAATACTTGTGATTTGCCGTGACAGGCTTTTGTAGTCACCTATTTCTGAGGTTAATCCGGTTTGTTGGTGGATGACGATTTCCGGTATTCCACCGGCACGAGTGGAAACAACAGGCACTTCTGCGGCAAAAGCATCTAGAATAGACGTGCCCAGTCCCTCCGTTTTAGAAGGCATGAAAAACACATCTAAACATGGTAGCAACATCGTTAAATCGTTGCGAAACCCAGTAAGATGAACGTGGTCTTGAATATTGAGAGATTTAATTTTCGCTTCAATATTTGTGCGCTCTTCTCCTTCTCCAAATATGACGAAGTGTGCATTTGGTTTTGATTTCAACACTTCTGCCGCTGTTTTTAAAAAGGTGGGGTAATCCTTATGGTCGGCCAGAGCCGAACTGTTGCCCACCAGTGGTGTGTCAGAAGAAAGGCCCAGTAAGTTATGTAATGCATCACTGGGCTTATCAAAGCGTTTAGGATCAACGCCCGAGTGAACGGTAACCGCTTTTTCTTGCGCGATAATGCCTTTTTCGACCACCGCCTTAATAAGGTGAGAAACGCAAATGATTTTGGCTATGCTGGGGTGGTTGTATTTGCGTTTGGAGGATGCACCTTTACTTATCGGAAAATCAACCCGTCGATGTACGACAATGGGGGTGGTGTTTCCTAAGCGTGCGGAAATATACGCTGCTGTATGAGCGTGAGAATCGTGAACATGTATGAGGTCTACATCTTTGCATAGCCGCTTTAGTCGCCAAGCAAAGCTCAGGTTGAGTGCACTTTTTTTCTTGTAGGGGATGCAATCGATGAATCCCTGCATTTTTTTGTGTAATTCGCCATTGTGAATGCAAGCCAGTTGCTGATTGACGCCCAATTTACCTAGCGCATGGATGAGATAAGCCACTTGTTGTTCACCACCACGCCAAGTTTTGGCCGACGACACGTGTAGTACCCTCATGACTTCTCAATGGGTTGCTTGGTTTGCGGATCGGTGAGTGTTTCCCCTTCTTGTATACGCCAAATTTTTACAGCTCGGACGAATTTGCTCCAGCCCGTATGACTGGCAGAGATGAATCCTCTTTTTCCATCCAGAAATCCCAATTTCAAAACGTAATCGCGAAAAAAGGCAAACCAAGGCTTAATAGTGAAATCCAAACAGCCCACACGGCGTGAATTGGCGCGATCAACCGCGGCCCAACTGGTGTAACGATCGGTTTTTCTTATCATCTCTGAAAATCCTCGATAGGTGTTGTGACCAATCACTCCATTTAGTTCACCAACAGTGCCGTTGCACTTTATTTCTGCGTGTACCCGCTTGTCTTCATACCGACATTTGTCGCGTTGAAACAGTCGAATGACCTTATCGTTTTTCCAACCGCCAAACCGCATGCGTTTGCCCATAAAGTGGTTGTGGCGCGGAATCCAAAACGCCGCTTCATTGGGATTGTTGGTTACGGTTTTTACGATGGTCTTTTGTGTGACCTCATCCAGCCATTCGTCGGCATCCAAAAGCACAATCCAAGGGTGTTTGGCTTGAGGTATGGCCCAGTTTTTTTGTGAAGCAGAATAGGCGTATTCCCTTTGAATAATTCTGGCGCCCATGCGCTTGGCTATGTCAATTGTATTGTCGGAAGAATAGCTGTCCACCACCAATATGTCATCACAAAACTGAACCGACAGCAGCGCGCGTTCGATGTTGTCTTCTTCATTATAAGTTGGGATGATTGCCGTTATGGCCATTGGTGAATTCATTTCAGCAAATTTAAGTCATTATGCCGATGTTCACTTACATCAACCGATTAAAAATTAAAAGCAGCGTTTGCAAAGCTTCAATATCTTCTTCTTCGTTTTTCAAATGAAGTCGTTCAATCTGGGCATTAACTTCTTTGATTACTGTCTTTTTTTCCTCGGGGTATCGATGAATCCAATCGCATATGACGTCCTCAGGTGCGTGATTCCACTGTGGAGAAGCGTTACAAGGGTCGGTGGGGAGGTTTACGTCTTTCTTGCCAAGTTTCTCGCGGAGAATATTTGCTGCACGAGTGGCCTCAAAATAGCTGCCATCTTGCACGAATTGGGTTAATCCGCTTTCTAATCGAGATGACGCAAAAGCGGGGATGGTTTCTGAGGCACTCAAGGCCATGTCTCGTATGGATTGTAATGGGTCGTCTAAGCCAAATGATGCAGCCGTTGCTCTTGTGTGTGGAGAGGCAGAGTTGAGTAACGAATGCATTGCCCAATATCGCGATAAGGCATCGTTTCGTTCTCTGTATAATTGCCATGCTTGTCCGTCGTTTTGTGTAAATGAAACTGGTGCATCAATTTTTACAGGTAGATAATACTCAGGTGTTGGTTTGGGAAGTCGCAGCGTTGTGTTTCTTTCAACGGTAACAATGGTGTCGCCGTCAGCAAAGTTCAGAATGATGTCAACTTTACCCTTACCTGTATGGGATAATTCTAAAGCGTTTTTTGCACGGTTTCTCCTTACACTAATGGTGAAAGGTTCAGCGTTAAAAGCATTGGAAAAAACAGCCTTACCTTGTTCTGAATGGGTGTAAATGCCATTGTGGTAATTGTAAAGTGTTCGAACCAAAACTTCGTCGTCGCCGTATTCCATTCGAAACTGTTGTAGGGCAATTTCCCAAAGGTTGTCTTCGCTGGCTTCTTTTAGGGCTTCGATGCGTTCAAACAGTCCTTTGTCAACCACGTGAAACAATCCTAAATAGGGGGGCTCAAAACGCTGTTGAAACACCAATGTTTTGAGGTCGGTTTCGCTGGTAATGGGCGATTCAATGGGCTCAACTTCAAAAGGAAGTGAAATAATTGGATTGAGACGTTTGTCTAAAGGCCGACTCACCAATGGAATAGGACGGAGGTTTACCAGTACGGGCCGTCTTATCGGACGATCAATGGTTTCTTCTGCATCACTGACGGGTGTTTGTTCTCCTTCAACAGCTTTGTCTTCTTGAACTACTGTTTGATCTTTGCTAATAACCTCATCCTGAACGGCTAAAAGTACATCTTGTGTGGTTGTAAAGTAAAAGTCACGTAGATCAACAACGCCAAAGTTAATGGTTAATCGCGCCTCATCTTCGACAAGAAACACGGCGTCGTTGCTGCTCATCCACTCAATGCCTTCGGCAATGCGAATGCTTAGATTTAAGCGCTGTATGTTTGAAGGAAACACCTTAGACCATTTGAATTGTTTGATTTCAAAAGGGTTTAGAGACGGGCATTTTTTGCACTTGATGGGATTGAGCGTTATATCACCGTTTTTTCGCGCTAAGCTACCCAACGTTTGAAACGATACGGTGTACTGTAAATCCAAAGCTTGATGCAGCTGATCTTTCCATTGCCGCATGTCGACCTGCCATTTGTCGCCCATTTTTATTATCGTCACGTTTTCGCGTTGTCTGAGTTGACGGCGATGGGCCATTATTTCGTTTACGCCCAATAATTCAAATTCAACTTCTGAAAACGTGTTAACCTCATTGGTCAATTGAACACGGATCGCACCTTCGGATAAGTCGATGTCGAGCAGTGCTTCCGATTGACCGTGTAAATGTGTAACGATGGAGATAAACAGTAAAACAATGAATGTTTTGTGACTGAAAAGAGTGAAGGGCATCAAAGGTTTTTCGTTAAGACGTTTTTTTATTCGTGCAAAGTTAACGTGCATCAAAAGAAAAAGCCGACATTAAATCCAGTTCGCCAAGTTCCTGCAGGCATGCCTTCGGGAAGGTCGAGCTGTACGGGTAAATCAGAAAACAACTGAAACATCCAACGACCGGCATAGAGATCCAAACCAAATTGTACCCAAGTGGTGGTGCCGCCATTTTTCTCGTAGACGGTTCCCTCTGGTCTAAATTGATAAGTATCGGGTTGGAAGTGTTCGTAGCTTAGTCCAACGGACGGCATCAAAGTTTGTCGGCCAAAATTTTTCCAATAAAACAAGCGGCTCGAACTCAACACTTGATTGCCCCAACGGTATAGTCGTTCATTGGTGGTATTGGTGGTGAACATGAAATCGGTTGTGAATCCTACCGACTTATAGCGAATGGTGTACATAAGGTTTCCCGAAAATCCGTACCCTCCAGTTCCGATCTGAAAGAGCTCTGGCATGACTTGCAACCTAACGGGGTCTCGTTGCTGGTA
Organism: Cryomorphaceae bacterium; assembly: GCA_022565745.1. Lineage (GTDB taxonomy): Bacteria > Bacteroidota > Bacteroidia > Flavobacteriales > Schleiferiaceae > CSBr16-58. Next base: position 15,866 of record JAIUMB010000002.1, read on the forward strand.
AGGGCCGGTGGGTAATTTCACCTCTCCGCCAGCCAAAAGGGTGTGCTTGAATGTACCTGCTATGCTGTCACCCGTATTAACAATGGTGTAGAGGGCGCGAAAGCGAATATCCCCCACGCCTGACAGTTGTGCGCTGTGTTCTGTTTCTTGGCGAATATGGGTTTGGTAAGGTACAAAGGTCAAGATTTGTAATCGACTGGACGCGTAGTAGCGCAACCAGAGGTCGGAGCGAAACATTAGATCCTGCTTTACCCGACTGCTTCCGTTGTAATTGAGGTAGGTGTCGGGGTGTTCAAAGCGTTGGTACTGATTGCGAATGCCCACGATATTATCGCTGAAGTTAGGCATAATACCTAAATAAAATCCTCCAACGCCACAGCCACACATGTCGCAAGCAAAGGCGTTTATTTGAATGATGACCAACAGTATTGTTGGTGCCCAAATTTTTTTCATTTTTGTATTCTAGAATGACTGATTAACAAATGTTTGGTCAGACAACTGAAGCAAGAATTGGTAGAGGTCTTCTTTTTGCTGAGAAGAAAAGTCAAAGCCACCGACTGGTAAGTTGGGGTCAAGATTGGGATGAGCTGCAATAGACGTGCTGTAGGCTTCAATTACATCGTTTAATGTATTGAGTTGCCCGTGATGCATGTAGGGTGCGGTGTATTCGACGTTCCTGAGTGAAGGTACGCGAAATCGACCTTCGTCTTGAATATTACCGGTCACTTCTGCACGACCAATGTCATTTGAGCCCATGTTTAGTCCGTTGTTTTTAAACGAAAAATCGGTCTGTAACACCCCAGAATGACACCCGGCGCAGCTTTCATCGAAAATGACTTTACCACGCATGGCCTTTTCTGGAAGCGGTTTGTTGTCGCGGTGAAAGGCATCAATCGGTGCGTTATCTGAAACCAAGGCACCCATAAACTGCGCAAAGGCCCAGAGGATACGGGCTGCGGTAACACTGTCGGAGTCAAAGGCACGTTCAAACAAACCGGGGTATTCCGGGTGGTTTTGTAGAATACGGACGGCGTTGGCAATCCCCACGCCCAGTTCCAATGAGTCGTTGATGGGTGCCACCGGCTGAACCTCAATATGGTTGATTCCGCCATCTTGGTTGAAGTGTGGATACCAGATGAGATTGGCCAATGCTGGTGTATTGCGTAATCCTGATCTACCGAATACTCCTTTTGAAACGGCAGTGCTTCTTGGGTCGGCAAAGGCTGCTGAGGCTGCGTGACAAGTGCCACAACTCACTTGTTGGTCTAACGACAAAATCGGATCGAAAAACAATCGTTTACCCAATTCGAATCCGGAGCGGGTAGGTGGATTGTTGTCAAAGGTGTAAACCGGTTTTGGAAAGTGCGCAGGTTGACGAATATACAGTGGTACATTGGTGTTTTCTTCTTTAGCATCTCTTGCGCACGCAAAAAGTAAAAGCATCCCCAGCAATATAATTACTGGGGATGGCTTTATATACCCTTTCATGGATGCTTAGTTGTGCAAGTGGTCAAAGCGAAAGGCGCCAATCCAATTGTCGGCAATGGTAGTGGCATTAGGTCCGGGCATGTGGATGGAAAACACATCGGCCAGACTGATGCCGCCGTGCCAGAAACGAGCGCTGTTTACCTTTAAGTGAATGGATGGGTTTGAAGCGGCCACGACGTTTAAGCGCTGTTCACCAAAAGCTATGGTGGTGGTGCGAATGGCATTGTGTGGATCTTCAAATCCTCCAATGTGATACATAAACTGTCCATTTGGTGCGGCTGGACTCATGCCTTCAGCCTTGAAAAAGATGTATCCGGTAGACCAGTCCCAGAACATATTTTCTGCCGGACTAAGGGCGCCTTCTTGCGCACCACTGGTATTTCTGTCCTCATCAACACCTATCATAAACTTTACGGCGCTGTACTCTCCAGGAGGTACGTTTGGTACGGTGAGTTCTTGCACAGAGCTGTTCCCTTCTACGGTAACGATGCGGTAGCTTTCGTCTTCCTTCCACACAGTTCCGTCGGCTTTGTGTAGTTCGATGTTGGTGACGTAGTAACGCAATTTGGTAAAGGTAATTTCCTCCTGCGTTGCGGGGTGCATCAATGCAGTATTGATGGCAAAGGGTAAATGGTTGGGGCCCCAGCCGTGGTCGAATTTAATGGTAACGGAAGCCGCGGCATCACCGTTGCCATTCCCGTTGTCGTCATCATCTGAGCAAGCGGTTAGTGAAAAAATGAGTATGGCGGGTAGCATAAACAACCACCCTTTGAAGTTTGAATTGAAACGTTTCATGACTAATGTTTTGATTGATTAAAAAAAAAATAAACGAGCAAAAAGCTCAAAATTTGGTTTTAAATCAAAACATTGGGAGGGGGAGTAGGAACTTCTGAGATATTCTCTTTGACAAATGACTTTTCAAAAGGGACAAGCGTACAATGAATGTCATTAAATAAATTTAGTGAAAGAGAAAAAGCCCGTTCATTGAATACAATAATTTCAACCTTCAGAGATTCGGGGATGGATGGAGGCATGGGCGCATCTTTCTTTTCGGTATGTTCTTTTGCCCATTGACACGTACCATTACATTGCATTTCTGGACGGTCGAAGTTTTCACAAGCAGCCAAGTAAGCGTCGTAAGACAGCAAATACTTTGCAATATCAGCGGTTTTACTCAAAAATGGCAGAGTAAGCGATAAAAGTAATATGTAGGCTGAAATACGCATACAACAAATATACGTAAAGTTTATTAATCGGTTACTACCTTAACGCGTTTTGTGACACCACTCACATTAAGGATGTATATACCAGCGGGATAATTTTGCACGTTTATCGTCATCCGGCTACCATCTGACGTTCCTTGCCAAAGTACTTTTCCGTTTAAATCAATAAGTTGAATGTCTGATTGAAAGGGCACGCCCTCGAGTACAAATTGATCGGAGGTAGGATTGGGGTAAACATTCCACACGACGTCATTGACACGATGAATATGCAGTCCGTCGTTTGTTGAGTCAACAGTAAATAGGGTTGAGAATGTAGCGGTGTCGATACCGTTACACGCTAATGGATCATCACTTTGAACCGCGTGAACGGTCAGGTTGTATTGACCGGCAGGGAGTGTACCAAGAGCGAAGGTATCGAGCGTACTGTTGGTGTTGGGGATACTGTCGGCGTAATAACACAAGTCGATGGTCACGTCGTTGCCACTTATGTTGACGGCATCAGTCAGCAAGAACCCCAACGCAGGCAGTTCTATACCAACTTCGGCATGAATATCGGTGGTGTCGTTGGGTAAGGCGGGTATAATGTTTACCCCCAAAATATCGATACAGCATGGTGGAGCAGGCGGAGGTGTGCCCACTGTAAATGTGGTGGATAGTTGCGATGAGTCTGCCGGAACACACGCATTGGCATCAAAACTAACCAGAGCATTCATATTTACTGTATACACACCTGATGGTAATATACCTAATGAAATCGTATCGTAGTGAAAGTCCACTGCTGGCAGCATACCGCTATAATAGCATCCTTCTATGTCGACAACGGTTCCGCTAAGCGTATGAGACACGCTGATGGTGTGGCCTTGACTTCCAGTGGTTACGGTTATGGCAACAAAAACAGAGTCGGTTGGTGACGGGTTCGACGGAATAGGTGTTAGGCTTGTTACGCCGATGGGTTGAGCGCTGAGGCCACCGATGAAAAGGCTTAAAATAAAAATTATTTGACGCATAACTAAACAGGTTTTTGATTTGAGGGTGACTCAAATATACAAATGGTTATGCGAGAAGAGAAATGGAATTAGTTAACGATACAGTAAGCTAGTTAGAGGTACAGTATGCTTAGCGCGCTCATGGACAAGTGTGCATGCAGTAGGCGAACGGTTTAGTTGCGTCCAAAATCATCTAAAAAAATCACCTAAATAACCTTATTTTTTTTAGGTGTTTGAATTCTACGTTTCCCGACTAAAACTGCTTAAGGAATCGCATATCATTTTCACTCAACATTCTGATATCCGGAATTTGGTAACGGTTGAGGGCGATGCGTTCAACGCCCATGCCAAAGGCAAATCCACTGTACACCTCCGGGTCGATATTGGATGCTTGAAGCACAGCGGGATCGACCATGCCACAGCCCATGATTTCCAGCCAACCGGTTCCTTTGGTTAGGCGGTAGTCGACCTCATTGTTGAGGCCCCAGTACACATCTACCTCTGCACTTGGCTCGGTAAAGGGAAAGTACGACGGGCGCATGCGGATTTTACTTTTCCCAAAAAATTGTTCGGCAAAGTAGAGAATGGTTTGTTTTAGATCTGCAAAACTCACCCCCTTGTCGATATAAAGTCCTTCAATTTGGTGGAAAAAGCAGTGTGAACGCGCAGAAATGGCTTCGTTACGGTAGACACGCCCTGGAGAAATGGTGCGAATGGGAGGTTTCTCATTTTCCATCACACGCACTTGCACAGAAGAAGTATGTGTACGGAGCGCGAAGTCTGGATTTTTTTCCACGAAAAATGTATCTTGCATATCACGAGCTGGGTGCTCTTCTGGGAAGTTGAGTGCGGAAAAGTTGTGCCAGTCGTCTTCAATTTCTGGACCGTAACTCACATCAAATCCGATACGTGCAAATATGTCGATGATCTCATCGCGAATAACCGAGAGTGGGTGCCTGTTGCCGAAGGGTAAGTCTTTAACAGATCTTGTATAATCAACAGACTGCTGCTGTTTTTGCTGTACAGATTGAAGTCCTTCTTTATAGAGGTCTTCCGCTTGCTGTTTTAAAGCGTTGATGGTTTTTCCATACAAGCGTTTCTCTTCACCAGGAAGCTGTTTGAACTGTTCAAAGAGCGTGGGAATCTGTCCTTTTCGGCTCAAAAAGCTGAGTCGAAACTGTTCAGCATCTTCTGATGAGCCAATTTTAAATGCTCGAATGGCTTCTTCTATTTTCGCAATTTGTTCGTTCATAACACGGTATTAATACGCAGCAAATGTACGTTGAATTAAGTGTCCGAGCAATTGGCGAATACACATAAAAATCATCGTAAACGAAATAAATTATCCCGTTGTCTCGTTTTCTATATTGTTTGGAAATTTTTTGTTGTATTTTTGGCAATTGTATTGGGTAATGTTAAATCTACTTAATGCATAAAAATTTTAACAATCATTATTTATGCGCCGCATTTTCACTTTATCAGTTGTAGCCGCATTAATTGTAGGACTATCTTCTTGTAGACAGGACGACCGCGATTACGAAGTTAGCATTTTGGTTACTGTTCACGATACTGTTCCTGTAAGAAATGCTACAGTTGAGCTTTTTGCTCCAGTTGAAGGAAGTATTGTCAATACACAAAGAACGACCAATGCTAATGGTATTGCAACATTTAGCTTTAGTAACAAAGCGTTTTTAGAGGTTCACGCTGTGAAAGGTTCATGGAAGAAATGTGACGCCATTGAGCTGGAAAAAGGAATGAAGGAGTTTACCATTAATATGTATCCTTTTGGAGATCCTCGCCGAACCTGTTTAGGAGAGTAATCGATCAACCCCATTGTTCAAACAACCATTCATTCTTACCACATGAAAAAATTCATACCCTCTTTCCTTTCTTTGAGTGCAATAGCATTATCGGTATTGCTTACAGCAGTATCATGTACTTCAGATGACCCTGAATACCCTTTTAGAATAAGGGTTTTAACGGAGGATTTGGATTATGAAGGCGATGACCCTCGTTTTGTGCCAGTCTTTTTAGCGGAAGTAAGGGTAGCACCAGACAATCCTCGATCCAATGTATTGTTTGAAGGGTTAACCAATACGAATGGAGAGGTTGCGTTTAGTTATGATCTTGAAGCTTTATTTTTGGTAGAGGCCATAGGTGCAACCTACGTTATCGACACCATTTCTTTTATTGATTCAACCGGTTATCCGGCAGTTCCTCCACGTTTTGTTCAACAATTTGATACCGTGAGTACAGAGAAGTCTCGCGCTTGTAGTTTTATTAAGTTGGAAGAGAACGAAGAGGTCTACCTTGAAGTGATTCTAGAGCCTTGGGACCCCAGTGAGGGTTTGTGTTTTTAGTATTTTAGCAGCCTCTTTTTAGAGGCTGTTTTCTTTTCTGTACACGCCGTCGGTCGTGTCGTCAAAATATCTTATAATGGCTTCCTTCATCATTAAGCTTTGTTCACCAGGTCGTAGATTTGGTAAGGGTTCAATGAGTTTATAGTGTGGCCATCCATCGGAATCAGTACCCTCAAATTCATAGTAACCATAGGGTTCCAGTACGCGACATATGGCTATGTGGAGTAAATTAATCTTTTCGTCTTTTTTAAATCGGCGGTGGCCTTTACCCAATTCTTGTACACCAATTAAAAAAAGAATACCATCTACGTCCACATCGCCTTCCGGTTGAAAGGTGTCTTCAATAAACTTGCAAAGTAAGCGCCACTGTTCTTTTAAATGTATGTTCTCGCTCATGCATTGGTAAGATTAAAAAAAGCCTCAGCGGCGATATATTCACTGCTGAAGCTTTGTGGTTTAACATTGGCAATGGCCAATTTGATTACGTGGTAATGGACTCGCCATCTTTGAAAAAGCGATATTCGAGATACTTGAAGCCATCACGAGAAACGATTTTCAGTTTACAGCCATACTTTTTCACCCACTTTCTTCTCAAGCTTTTAAATAAGCCTTTGGTAAGAAACGCAGCAATAAAAGGATGCACGTGTAACTCAAACTTTTCCTTGGGGTTGGTCAAGCAGAGCGACTCAAACGTTTGCTCTATGTTTTCGAGGATGGCTACCGGTGCTTCGGTTTTGCCATTTCCATCAGGGTCTTCTTCTCGGGTATCGATGTTCATTTCTGGTCGAACCCGCTGACGGGTGATTTCTACCAGTCCGAACTTACTAACGGGAAGGATTTTGTGTTTGGCTCTGTCTGTCTTCATGACATCGCGCAACTTATCCTGAAGCACACGGCGATTTTCTGGTTTATGCATATCGATAAAATCGACGACAATAATACCTCCCATATCCCTTAGACGTAATTGACGTGCGATTTCTTCTGCAGCCAATAGGTTTACGGCCAAGGCATTTTCTTCCTGTGTATCACTTTTGCTAGATCGATTGCCGCTATTGACATCGATAACGTGCATGGCCTCGGTATGCTCGATAATAAGGTACGTCCCTTTTCCAGCGGAAACCGAGCGACCGAACGACGTTTTTATTTGTCTTTCAATACCAAATTTCTCAAACATTGGAAGTCTACCCGTGTGCATTTTTAGTATGTCAACTTTATCGGGAGCGTTTTCTTCCAAATAGGTTTTAATGGTATCGAATTTTTCTTGCTCATCGACCACGATAGAGCTAAACGTATCATTAAGTACATCTCTTAGTAAAGCAGAAGCAGCACCTAATTCGCGAAGTATACGCGCTGGTGGTTTTGCTCTAGGAAGATGTTTGTGCATGGATTTCCATCGCTGCACAAGGTTTCTTAAGTCGCTTTCAATCAGTTCTCGTTCAACTTCTTGAGCAACAGTTCGTATGATGACACCAAAGCCAGGAGGCTTGATGTCGTTGAGTAATTTTCTTAAGCGATCACGTTCTTTTCGTTCTCTGATTTTCTGAGAGATAGAAACTTTATCGCTAAAAGGAACCAATACCACATAGCGTCCTGCCAGTGATATTTCGGATGTAATACGGGGGCCTTTGGTTGAAATAGGCTCTTTGGCAATTTGCACAATGACATTTTGATTGGCTTTAAGAACCTGATCAATGGTGCCATTTTTATCGATTTCAGGCTCAAGCTCCAAGTCTGCAAGGTTCCATACTTGCTTTCCCTTAGTGGTTTTGCGATAAAACTTATCAAGAGAACGTATGTGAGGACCTAAGTCATGGTAATGCAAAAATGCATCTTTGCTGTAGCCAACATCGACGAAAGCTGCATTTAAACCGGAAGCAATTCGCTTCACCTTTCCGAGATAGATATCACCAACAAGAAATTGACGGTTGTCTTCTTCGGTATGCAGCTCAATGAGTTTGCCTTCTTTCAACAGGGCAATGGCCAAACCATCGGTATTACGCGAGTGAATATATAGTTCAGCGCTCACCTTAATTTGATTTGTGCCGGGTTGGATGGAAAAAAACCATCACATCCCTGCGTTAATATTGTAAATAACGTAAAACACGAATAGAGCAATGGGCGCACCCATTGCTCTAATGTTGTTTTCTCATGAAGCTCAGTGGCTAAATGAGAATGGCGTTACTTCTTCTTGTGACGGTTCTTGCGAAGACGTTTTTTTCTTTTGTGCGTGGCCATTTTATGGCGTTTGCGTTTTTTTCCACTTGGCATAATGCAATGTTTTAATGTGTTTTTTCAAGGGAGGAGATGGTCTTTTCTACCCCGATACGTACCTCCTGTTCTATATCAAGGGTCAGCATTTTATTGTACATCTCGAGCGCCATCGCAGTGTCTCCAACTCCGAGGTATGCGGCGCCTGCTGCATCGAGAATACGCGGGTTTTCATCGTCTTGCAACATCAATCGCTCAAAGCGTTGTACCGCCTTTTCGTATTGATTGGTTTGCAACGACATCAATCCAAGAGATAAAAGTGCCGCATAGTGGTCTGGATTTTCATCCAATACCTCAGTAATCATGCTTATGGCTGTCATAGGAGGCGCTTCGCCCGATTGAAGCAAACGCAACGCCTCCTCAACTTTTTTATCTAATGGGTCTTTATCTCCTTCGTGTTGGTGATTTTCCTTGATGGTTTTGGCTTCAGGATACCTGTCGGCACGAACTAAGTACGCACCTATTCCCAATACAGCAACCAACGAGATAATTATGATTCGCGAAGAAGACATGAAGTGATGAATTATTTCTCTACTTTAACGTTGCTCTTAACGTTCTCAAGGAATACCTTAGCTGGTTTAAAAGCAGGAATATTGTGTGCAGGAATAATAATGGTGGTGTTTTTGCTGATGTTGCGACCAGTTTTCTCTGCGCGGGTTTTGATAAAGAAGCTACCGAAGCCACGGAGGTAAACATTTTCACCACTTTCAAGGGAAGTTTTTACTTCTTTCATGAAAAGTTCTACAACTTGTTGAACATCTACGCGTTCCATTCCTGTAGAGTCGGTGATGTTGTTTACGATTTCTGCTTTAGTCATTGTATTAAAATTACTGTTAAACTTCTAATTTTGAGGGCTGCAAATATACACAGGATTTTTTGCTCCACCACCTTACTGAAATATTTTAATGAAGTTTTTTATGATTGAGCAGGTTTTTTCCCAAAATATTGAAAATTGGTATCGAAATAATAAACGCGATTTGCCCTGGAGGCATCATCCTGAACCTTATTTCGTTTGGCTGGCTGAGATCGTATTTCAGCAAACGCAAATTGCACAGGGCTTGTCTTATTACAAGCGCTTGCTAAAGGCTTTCCCCACTGTAAATGCGCTGGCCAATGCCCAGCAAGATGAGGTGCTAAAGTTGTGGGAAGGGCTTGGGTACTATAGTCGGGCCAGAAATCTCCACCTAACGGCGCAAATTTTGAACTCCAGAAAACAATTACCCCAAACCGCTGCCGAGTGGTTGAAGTTGCCAGGGGTGGGTCCATACACTGCAGCAGCCATTACTTCTGTTTGCTTTGGTGAACGCGTTGCCTGCGTTGATGGCAACGTGTTACGCGTTATTGCTCGTACACATTTCATTACTGATGACATTCGAAAGTCTACGACGGTTAAGACCATACAGGCATTGGTCAATTCGTTGATCGAGTATGCAGACGATCCTGGAGATTTTAATCAAGGTCTTATGGAGATTGGGGCAACGGTTTGTAAACCAAAAGCACCTCAGTGCAATCGCTGTCCATTGCAATATGAATGTGCTTTTTATCGCAGTGAGGCGCTTCCGTCGGCTGTGCCTTTTAAAAGCAAACCCCAAAAGCGAAAAGTGCGCCATTTACATTTTTATTATTCCTCAAAGGCCGAAGATGTATTTCTGTTTAAAAGAAACGATAAAGACATTTGGGGCGGCCTTTATGTCTTGCCGTTTGAAGAATCAAATGGCAAGGATTGTCCATCGTCTACCATCAACGCAAGCTTAATCAAAAAAAATACGCATTTGTTAACGCATCAACAAATTCATTACTACATTTGGGATATGGAAAGTTGGTACCATTCTCCGGTAGAATTAAAGCATTTTTCGCGTTTTGTTAAAGGACGAGATCTGCCAGCGCTACCTAGACCTCTCCAACAATTTTTTAATGAATCATTTGCAAAAATGTAATTAAATTATTACATTTGCCCAAACTTTAAAATATACATTATTATGGCAGCTTCACTAAACAAAGTTATGCTCATCGGAAATCTTGGAGCGGATCCTGAGGTGAGAAGGTTTGAAGACGGCAACGCCTTGGCGAGAATTTCCCTGGCAACGTCTGAGACATACACCAATAAAGAGGGACAAAAGATCACGCAAACCGAGTGGCACATGGTCGTGTTTCGTCGTGGGTTAGCCGATGTTGTAGAGCGTTACGTTAAAAAAGGGGATAAGCTTTATGTAGAAGGAAAAATAAAGACCCGTAAGTGGGAGGAAAATGGTCAACCCAGATACTCCACAGAGGTTCATGCCGACAATATGACCATGCTCACACCTAAAGGTGCGGGTGATGAGCGGCAAGCGGAAAACTATACCCAAAGCACACCTGCAAAGGATAAAAGCAATACCTTTGCCAGTGAACCGGCACCTACGCCGGATGAGATCGATTCAGACGATCTTCCATTTTAATAACCAAACTACGCGTTAGTGGACCCCGAACCGGAACCTCTTTTACTATTCGCAAATATTGAAGCCATTCAAGGTGGCCATATTGTTGCCTTGGTTGCTCTTCTAGTATTATTAGTCACTTCTGCACTGATTTCCGGTGCCGAAGTGGCTTTTTTTTCTAAGCATAAGGAAGCAGAAATCGAAGACAATCCACGCATGGATGAGTTGCTCGAAAATCCAAAAAAATTACTGGCTACGATTTTGGTGAGCAATAATTTTATCAATGTAGGCATCGTTATCTTGTCTGCTTTTATGATCGATGGCTTGTTTGATTTTTCAGATAACCCCCTTGCTGGTATCCTCATTCAGTTGGTGGGAATTACCTTCGTCTTGTTGCTTTTTGGCGAAGTGCTCCCCAAAATTTATGCGAGCAGAAAACCACAGCGCTTTGCGTTATTTGTGCTGCCTGGCGTTTATGTGACTTATCAGCTGCTGCTGCCACTAAGCCGTCTCTTGGCTAAGAGCTTGGACTTCTTCAAAGAACGAGGCGGCTCTTCAACGTCTATTTCGGTTAATGATTTAAGTCAGGCCTTAAAACTGGCCAATGCTGAAAAGGAGGGCGACGATAAGATGCTGATTGATATCGTTAAATTTGGGAATACCACCGTCAAGCAAATTATGACGCCAAGACCAGATATGATTGCCATTGACGATGGTGTCGATTTTGCCGAGGTCTTGGCTCTTATTAGAGATTCGGGGTATTCCAGACTGCCTGTTTATTCAGAAAGTATCGACCAAATTTCTGGTTTGCTCTACATCAAAGATTTGTTGGCACACACCCAAAAAGAAAAAGATTTTCGCTGGAAAGAACTCATGCGCCCCGCCTTTTTTGTTCCGGAAAGTAAAAAAATTGATGACTTGTTACAGGAGTTTCGAGCAAAGAAAATCCACTTAGCCATTGTTGTTGATGAGTTTGGAGGCACGTCAGGATTGGTAACTCTTGAAGACATCATCGAAGAGGTCGTGGGTGAAATCAATGATGAGTTTGATTTAGAAACAGCAATCTATAATAAGGTCGACGACTACACGTATATCTTTGAAGGCAAAACACCATTGCATGAGTTTTTACGCATTTTACACGTTGAAAATACCGATGTGTTTGATCAAGCAAAAGGGGATAGCGATACGCTGGCAGGTTTTATCATTGAGCAAACTGGTGAGTTGCCACAAATCAATCAATCCTTTGACTTCGAAAATATAAATTTCTCTGTGGAAACCATTGAAAACCGTAGGATACAAAGAATAAAGGTCACTTTGCCACCCCATGAAAACGCCAAGTAAGCTGTTGATTATTATGCGATATACGTCTAAGAAATTCTTTTTTAACCATTGCCGCCAACTGGTAATGCTGATGGTATTACTGGGTCTTTTCTCGTGTGGACAAGATCCTATACCCAAGCCCATAGGCTATTACAGAATAGCCCTACCCCCAGATACTTTTAAGGTTTGGGATGGACAATGCGCCTATACATTCGATGTGCATGCTTATTCCATAGCCAAAGAAAAGCGAGAAAAGTGTTGGATAGATATACATTATCCACACTTAAAAGCCATGATCCAGTTGACCTATAAACCCGTAAATAACAACATCGATACATTGCTGAATGATATGCATAATCTGGTTTTTCGTCATACGGTAAAAGCCGACGGAATTTCAGAAAAGCAGTTTTTCAACGATGAGGCCAACGCCTACGGAACCCTTTACAAGCTTCATGGATCATCGGCAACACATACACAGTTTTTTATTACCGATAGTGTCAATCACTTTTTGCGCGGCGTGGTTTACTTCAACGCAGTTCCCAATGAAGACTCTCTTAAGCCGGTTAACGAGTATATGTATCAACAAGTGTCGCGGTTGATGGAGTCTCTCGAATGGCAGTAATTCTACTTATCTAGCAAACGAAAGTCTTCTCTTCCTTTTAGTCCCCACTTTTGATAAAGCGGTTTTTCTAAGTGGAATTCGCGATACTCATCGGGATTCATTATTGGTAATCCGCGGACAATTGGGTACACCCGCTGGCAGTCTTTACAAGTGAAATAGCCCTCTATGATGTCGCCTTCGGGGTCACGGGTTACGATGTCTAAATTTAAGTCTGACTTGTCGAATGGACAGCAGAGTTTTTCTATGGTTTCCGGTTTCATTGTATCTTATTTTTTCAGGGGTTAGTGGTTGGCTTACTTATTTGATGGCTTCTGTATATTCGTTGATGGCCTTCTCTATATCATCGGCATCCATGATGCCTGATACAACGGCTACACCATTGAAGTCAAGTGTTTTTAGTTTTTGAACGGTTTCTGAATTGATGCCGCCGGCCAAAAAGATTGGCATATTTGTCATTGCTCGCGCTTGTCGAATACTGTCAAAACTTACCAACTCACAGCTGTTGCTGGTCGACGACGGGAATACCGAACAAAAAGATATGTAGTCAAAGTGGTTGTCAATAGCCCATGATATAACGCTTAAGTCATTGTTGCAGGTAATGCCTTTAATGCAGTTATCGGGTAATTGGTTGACGACGTCGGGCTTGGGGATGTCGTCAAAATGAATCCCATCAAAAGGGTGTGAGTTTAGAAGGTCTACTCGATTGTTGATGATGAATGGTGTGTTGTTTAGACGGGTGATTTCAGAAAGTTTTACAAATAGCTTGTTCGCATTCTCAACCTGTGATAAATTGTCCCATACTTGTACCGCAGCTAAGCCGGCACTTGTTGCAGCGGTAACTTTTTCAATAAGCTCATCTCGCTTCATCGAAGGGTCTATTACCAAGTATACGCCATTTGAAATATTCATTTTTTTGTTTGATTAATTGGTATGAGACAGCACAACACTGACGAATAAATTTTATTTCCAGCCTTTATTAAGCGCGGTAAAAAACGCTGCCCAATATGGATCTTCATCGCGGTATTGGTATGCTGCTGTGGAACGGTGGGGGTGGTGTAAGCGCACGCCGACTTCTGCTGAAAAATGACCGACGATTGTGGCGGGGATGTCGTTCTCATTGAGGTGTTGACAAAGCGATTTAGCCGCATTTTTTTCCACACTCATCAGCATAGATCCAGCGCCAATACATTCGGCAGGGTTGAGTGCAAACAGCTCGCAAATGGCTTGCTGGTCTTCGCCAATAGGCATGAGTTCAAGATTGATTTCGGCCCCAAGTTCAGATGCGCTTGCCATTTCAAAAATGGCCCCCAATACACCACCTTCGGTTACATCGTGCATGGCGTGTAAGGATGTGGAAAAATGCGTTTTTGCCAGTAATGCTTCCTTCAGCGATGAGGTTTTAAAAAACGAGGCTTGTAGTCGGTCGCAGACGTCCTTGCCGAGTTTATCGCTTACGGTTTTTGGAAAACACCCGGCCAAAATAGCCGATGTGCTCAATGCACATGATTTTGTAACGACAATGGCGTCGCCTTCTTGCGCATGCTTTGCAACTAGAATTTCACTCAATGGGGCTATTGTATTGATGGTGACACCCCCGGCAATGGTCGAGTTTTGGCCTTCAATAAAACCGGTATGACCGCCGGTTATCGATAAGTTTACGTCTTTGCAAAAACGATGAATATGACCCCAATATTCGGAAAAGTCTTCTGGGCTCATGTGACTCGGCAGGTTGAGCACGAATTGTGCGTATTGAGGTGCAAATCCAGTGGTGGCCATGTCGTTAACGGCTAGGTGTACCGATAGCCAAGCGGATTTTTCTAACCCCAAAATTGGAATAAGAGAAAGCGGATCGCTGGTAGACGCCAAGCCCAAGTTGTTGCCTATATCAACGACGGAAACATCTACGCCAAACGCCGGTTCAACCAAAACGTTTTTACGCAAAGCACCCAATTGTGTTTGTACGACCGATTGAAGCGTGGTGGCATTGATTTTACCTAGATTGTGATCTGCCATGACGTAAATATTTAAAATTACAGCTTGAATTTATGTCTGTTGTGTATGGGCTGCTTAGTTCGAGAGTAAGGCTTGCGGTAGTTGGTAGCCTTGTGTATTCAAATGCAGCCAACGGATTTTACAGACGGACACTAATTAGTCTTCTAATTTGACATAAAGACCAAAAAAGTCGCCATAAGGGAGGTTCCATTGTTGGACGGGAAACCACTTTGGCAGCCCGGTACAGGTCCAGTAAATGGTGTAATTTCGGCCTTGAAGTGCTTCGTGGATGATGCTTTTTAGCATAGACGGTGTGTAGAACGTAGCCGTTACGTAGAAGGGGTTTTTGCCAAAAAGTTGCTGCACCCGCCTTCTCAGTACTTTGGGTGAGTTTCTATTCATCATGCCCATGGCTATGCCATGACGGGCTACCCGTGCAGCTTCGCGTATTACTTGCACGGGATCTTTGTAGTATTCAAACGTGGTGATAAACGCCAATGCATCAAAGGTGTTGTCTTTAAACGGCATATGGTGTGAATCGGCCATCACCAAGTCGCCTTCAAACAAGTGAATGGCCTGAGAGAGCATCAAGGGAGAGATGTCACCTCCAGTGGCTTTGATGCCTATTTCTTTCCACCACCGGGTAAATCGGGTGGTGCCACAGCCAAATTCGAGCAGTGTTTCTACCCTTTGGTCGCTTTTTACCAGTTGCTCCATGACTTTTTTCTGCCATATTTCAGCACGCTTGTATCGACCTTCGTACCACTGTTCGTACGTATCGGTATGTTCGCGGTTAAAAAACCACTCTTCTCTATTTTGCCAGTTTTGTTGATTTTGGGGAATCAGAACGGTATTTTGTCTTTCCATTGGTTGGGCTGTGTTTACTGAGTAATGCCAATGAAGACTATGATTTCACCCCTGTGAAGTCCAGCATCCCTACGTTGGCATTACCCAAATCAGGTTAAACGGGTATTTTCTCAGCCAATGCATTTTGGCACCCCGTGCGTTTGCAAATGTAAAATAGAGAGGCAAATCTATTGCCTGAATAGCTGCAAATAATGGGTTAAATTAATACTTGACCAAACGCACGGTTTTTTCACTTCCGTTTTCCCAAATGACCCGAAGTAGGTAAACAGCTGCGGGGATATCGCCGGTTTCAATTTCCCATTTAGAACCAAAGCCCGACTGAGCGTGCAGTCGTTGACCTTGCATGTTGTAAATGCCAACTTCTTTAATAGGGTCTAGTGATTCGAGCATAAAGCGTCCTTCGGTAGGGTTGGGGTAAATATGAACCAATGGGTGGGTGTTGCTGTCGGTGGTATTTAAAAAACTGCTGCCTTCAACAGCGATGTTGTTTATGTGTATCCTATGTCCGTTGTCGTCTTCCATATTGTCGCCACTAAAACGCAGTCTCACTTTAAAAAACGGATTGTTCGATGCGTCTTGTATCGATGAAAAGTCAACCTCACACAATCGGTAGTTCTGGTCGATATAAAATGAATCCATTGGCAATCCCCCAGCGCTCCACTGACCATTGGCCCAATATTCCACATGTATGTAACAACCTTTTGGGAGTTCGGTATTCGCCGCAAAACTAAACATGATATTGCTTTTGCCATCTGTGGGCAGATCAATTTCAATGTGACTGTCTTGATTCTGGTAGGTAAACGGTTGTCGGAGTTGAATACCGCGCATATCAATGATGTCGTAGGTAAATCCGAAATTTGCCGATGGGCGATAATTGATGGGTGTTCGTTGATTTCGGCGCTCCATTGAACCTTTTCTCCAGTTGGGGTGATTGATGGTATATGGGTATCCGCCAAAGCAAGAGTTGAAGCGCATAACGCCATCTTGTCCCGTGCGTTCAAAGGTAGAAGCCACACTGTCAAGTGGCGTGTTGTTATCAATTCTGCTGTCGAATAACCAAAAATAGATAACCTCTCTAGGGTTATTATCAACGGTGAAATTTGCTTGTATGTTTAGGTTGCTGGTTCTTGTAAGTGAAATGGTGTCGTCGTTGCCGGTGACGTCTCCGGACCAATGGGAAAATTCGTAACCAGGTTTGGCTTTGGCTATAAGCTTAATGGGTATGTTGTTGAAATAAACCCCATCCCATGGATATGGAACTTGAGGTACACCCACGGTGCTTGGTAGAATGTCTATGGTATTGATTTGGATATATCCGTGGGTTGTGTCGGATACATTTAGCGTTACGTCAAACGTGCCGTTGATATTGAAGTGACTGCGGATTTCATTCCTTTGACGGGTATGGTGGGCATTGCCCCAGTTGAGAAGTGCTTGTCTTTCAGATTCGAGATAGAAACTACCTCTAGGCGCTCGGTTGCTATCTAAGGCTAAGTAGGGTTGTACTTCAGCCAAAACGGAGTCGGTAATGGCTTCAAAACGAGTCGGGAGGTAAGCACTGTTGAGCAGGTCGGCAAAGCGATTGATGAAGTCATTTTTAAAGTTGTCGTTTTCCAATAAATTTCCAAAAATTGCATCATTGGCATTAAGGAGCCCTGCCCAGTGGGTCAGCCAGTTTCGATCATCGAGAAGCGATTGTTCAAAATCTTGCGTATACATGCGCCACTTTCCGTCACCATATTCCGGGTTTTCCTTATCCCGTACTTTCCAAAAGCTTCTTTCGTAATGGGTATCGCCAGAGTACACTTGCAATACCATGTGGTCGATGAATGACTTCATGCACAGTCTGTCGGCCACGTATTCGAAGTTTGTATCGATAGATAAATCGGTATTGATGATGTGATTTCTAAAGCTGTTGTATTCGCTCAAGTCTCCGGGATTTCCAATTTCTAAATGACAAACGGAACGTCGACATTCCACTTCTATAATATTATCAGCCGAAACATTGTAATTGGTCGACCAGTGAAATTGATCAAATCTATCTCGTATGGCGGTTATGCCCCAATACTCGCCATTGATAAAATGTACCGCTGGTTTTATCCGAGTTATGCCTTTAAAAAGAGGCTGCATCAATCGATTAAACACCACATCATTGTAAATTGGCCCACCGGCACCATCTCCTCTCAGCATGATGCGTTTATACTTTGTGTTTTCTGGACGTCGAGAGTCGGTTACTTTTTCATCAAAGAGATCATGATCAAATTCGTTTTTTTCATCGTAGATGTTTCGTGCGTAAAGTCGAAGATTTTTGATGATGCGATTGCGTGAAAAGTTACCGTGTATACGAAACCCTGCATTTTGACTGATAACTTGGCTAAAATTGTTGGGTTCAAAAAACTCCACGTGAAGTGGGTATTCCCACGCAGGACCTCTACGCCAATAATTGCCGTACATTGGGCGTTCGGGACGGCCAGCTGTAGGATTGTTGTTTCTCCAAGTGTCAAATGTAATTCCTGCTGTGTAGATGCCAGTATAGTAGTCAAATAAATAGTTATGTTGAATTTTTAGTGAAATAATCGGGACATCAAAGGGGTTTCCTTGAGGCCAAACAAAATAAGTGGCTGATACTTCGCTGGACTCTAGATTGTTATTAAAGGCTTTTACTCTAATAACCGTTCCTTTAGGAACTGGATTGGGCGGAAAGTACATGGGGTGCTGTCGCGGGTTGAAATGCGTGAAGAAGTCGGGCTCAGGTGATCGGTCGTAAATGTGAATGGCGCTGTCGTATACATGTGAATAATAGGTTGAGTATAATGAATCTCCAACCGGATCACTGGTATAGAACTTATAGTCATTTTTATACATGAAGGTTGTGCCATTCGTATTGTTGATATCAGGCTCAGAGCCATCAAGGGTGTAGACAATGGTAACCCCTGTGTCTGGATGAGAAAGCGTTAAATAAAAATCTGACGTGTAAAGTCCAGCGGGGTGCGACAGTTGAGGTGGGGCAAATAAAGCACTTCTACCATCATCCACATTTGCTGCATCGGGGGTGGGTTGATAGAAATAATGCCAATTGTTGCCACCGTTGGGGTAGCGACCAAACGACACATTTCTCGTTAAAGTCGTAGGTGGAACAGAGTCAATTCGTATGCCGCCGGGGGCAGAAAGCAGCAGCTCTTCCCCGTCTTGATCAATGGAAAAGTTGGTGTGTAGGGGCTGACCTACGATTCGGCGGTTTTTGTTAGACGCCCAAACCAACATGTAGCTTTGAGCAGCCAGTGTGGTGTCGGGAAACACCCACCGATAGGGCTGTTGGGCGTTATCAGAAAGACCGTAGCCTTCCAAATTAACCGGACTGCTCGTGGGGTTATAAATTTCTATCCAATTGGGAGAGTCAAAGTCTTCGTCAAATATCCATTCGTGGTTAGACGATGAGAATTCGTTGATGACCAGTTGTTGGGCAATGAGTTGGGCCGAAATCAGCCATAACAAACAAAGATATCCAAAATACTTGTAAACCTGCTTCATGTGTTCATATGATGAACGTACAAAGTTACAAATAAAAGTTTGTCGCATCTTCACTATTCAGCTAACTAAGCGTTAGAGACGTGTTGCTGTAAAAACCATTTAGTTCATTTGTAATCACTGAATCAAAGCGTACCTCGGCACTCCAGTACATGTATGCGAAGCTCTCCATGTCCTGTGCGCGCGTAGTGCAACTGAGCCAGCGACAGTGCTCCTGAGCTTTTTAACCCTTAATTTTTCTTGCGCTTTTTATAAACCTTATTCCCCACATAAATCAACAACCCCACAACAAAGGCGTACCAGAAATACGACTTGCGCTCTCCGCTGGGGTTTACTAGAGTGAATACGCGATCGGTACGCACCTTATCGGCTATATTGCTGGCAAATTTGTCGTAACTCATCCACACAAAAACGGGTTTGCCGAGAATGTGATCTTCGGGTACAAAGCCCCAGAAGCGACTGTCTTCACTGTTGTGTCGGTTGTCGCCCATGGCCCAATAGTAGTTTTGCTTAAAGGTATACGTATTGGTGGTTTCGCCATTGATGACAAAGGTGTTATTGCCCTTGTCTTCAAACTCATTGCCTTCGTAAACCCTAATGATGCGATGATACATATGGATATTGTCATCAGTAAGCGTTACGCTTTTGCCTTTTTCGGGAATCCAAATGGGACCGTAATTGTCGCGTGTCCATTTAAACGGCACGCTTTTATGGTCTTGTGGATTGGGGAAAATGGCCGCGCTCGGTGAAGCGTATTGAGCGAGATAGCGCTTCATCGTATTGGGCAGACTGTCGGCGTAGTCTAACGGGTCACTCAATGCGTTAAGGGCGATGACTTGTTCCACATTGTTTAATTGTCTAAAATCCTCCACCAAATCTTGAGGAATGGTGATGAGGTATTCGGTCTGACCAATTTGGATAACGTCGCCAAAACTATAGCCCGTCTGCATTTCATCCACAGATCCATAGTAAATGTCAAAGCGTTTTTTGAGCGTAGTCTTGTTAAAGTTAATGCCGTTGGTCTGTACATAGTAAGTAAATTGCAGTCTTGTGGCTTGGTCGTAGGCAGATGGGGCACCATTGATCATCAATTGCTGGTTGATGATTTCTAGGGTATCGCCGGGAACACCTACGCACCGCTTGACGTAATTCATTCGTTTGTCTAATGGCAAGTCACTGTCCATAGGATAATTAAACACAAACGGCTCATTTCGCTTAACACTTTGTAAGCCGGGTAGTCTTCCGTAAGGCAATTCAAACCAACGCAAATAACTTGGCATTTGGGTAAAGGGGATGCGGTCGTGCATCAGAGGTAGTGCCAAAGGGGTGGTAGGCATTCTGGTGCCGTAGTGCATTTTGCTCACAAAGAGAAAATCACCGACCATCATTGATTTTTCCATGGAAGGCGTAGGGATGGTATAGGCCTCAAAGGTGAAGAAGCGAATAAAGCTGGCCACAACCACGGCAAAAATCAGTGCCGGAATGGTCTCGCCGAGCCGCTTGCGAATCTCTTTTCCGTCTTTTTCTCCAAAGATGAGTTTTTGGGTAAAGCTCAAATACCCCATGTACACACCGAAGGTCAATATGGTAACGACGGTGTGGTAGGTTTTTTTGAAGCCAAATTTATGTAGCAACTCGTAGGCTGCAATGATGGCCATGACGTTGTTGATCACCGGGATTAAGAACAACGGCAACCACCATACAGGACGGTCGATGAGCTTGAGTAAAACATAAGTTTTGTAAATCGGAATGGCGGCTTCCCACCATGCCCTGCCGGCAGCCATGTAGAAGCGGAATGTAAATAGAAAACTCACCAACTGAATGGCGAGTACATAGCCTAAAAATCCTTGTAGTTGTGTCATGTTTTATATGTCTAATAGATCGTCCATGCCGAGAATTCCCGTTTTACCGGGCAGCCATTCTGCAGCTATTACTGCGCCTAGAGCAAATCCTTCACGACCAAAGGCTTCGTGGGTGATTTCAATGGCGTCTTGTTCAGATGTGTAGCGAATGGTATGGGTGCCGGGCACTTCTCCTTCGCGGATGTCTTTGATGGGCAAATCGCCTGCCTTCTCACTGCCTTTGAGCTTCCAATGATTGTACTTGGGGTGCGCTCCGATGATGCCTTCTGCTAAGGTAATGGCGGTGCCGCTGGGCGCGTCTTTCTTGTGAATGTGGTGAATTTCGGTCATCTCGGCGCCGTATTGCTCGTGCTTGGCCATCATTTTGGCCAGTGTTTTATTCAAGGCAAAAAAGAGGTTGACACCCAAACTGAAGTTGGAGGCGTAAAACAGCGTGCCGTGCATTTTATTCACCTCCTTGGTCACCACATCCCAGCGGTCGAGCCAGCCAGTGGTGCCGCAGACTACAGGAACTCCGGCTTCGGCACAAACCAAAATGTTGTCCACAGCCGCATCCGGCTGGGTAAACTCAATGGCTACGTCTGCGTGTGAAATGGCACTTGCAGACATGAGTGGGTCGTTGGAGGCATAGACGATTCGGTGATGGCGCGAGGTGGCAATGCGCTCAATGGTTTTACCCATTTTACCATATCCAATGATGGCGATGTTCATGTGGTTGTTTTTTCTTTTGGTCAAAAGTAAGGGATAACCGCAAACCAGCGGTAGGGCTCCTAAACCCAATAAGTGCAGGGTTTACTTGTGGTTCCCAGCGAAGCGTAAGGTCGTCAGAAATGTCGTATTCAAACAAATGTCCATCGACGTAGGCATCAACCAGAATTAATCCGTAGCTCACCACGGCCAAAATGATCATTAAATCGCGGTTTTGCAGGGTCTGGTTTTGTAGAGTGATGAGCTGTTGGGGGGTGAACTGGCCGTTATAAGGGTCTTCAGGGACGCTTTCGACAAAATCTTCCAGTCCAAAACGTTGGATGAGGTCAATTTCTCTTAAGGTCATAAAGCCATTGTAGTATTCACGGTATTGCCTGTGGTGGACAATTGCGAAGTTGATCGTTGCTCCAAGCATACCCCAAGCAATAGGCGCTTTCCAGTACTTTCTGTTGTAAATCTGTCCGGCACCAGGTAAGGCCAACGACAGGTATACCGCACGCTGCGGAGAGTGGCGCTTTTTGACGGTGTCATTAGGCGCTTTTTTTTTAGATTCGGTTTGGGGAATGGTATCGCTTTGTCCAGGTTCAAATTGCCCCAGAACACAGTGGCCGGCCAGCAGCATTATGGTCAGCACCAGGATACGCATGGTGATTATTTATTGAGAATTTCTACAATTCTACTCAAGTCGTCGTCGCTGCTAAAGTTGATGGTCAGTTTTCCGCGACCGTTTTTGCTGCGCGTGATGTTGACCTTACTTCCCAAAAAGTTTTCCAATTGCTGACGAAGCTGTTTGTGCTCTTCGGGCAAATTAGGCGATTTACTCGACGATTTTTTACTGCTTGTTTTACTGCTTTTGGCTTGACGTACGAGCTCCTCCACTTGTCTTACCGACAAATCATTGGAGACGATGTCTTTGTAAATATTGAGCTGATCGTCTTCGCTTTCGATGTTGACCAATGCTCTGGCGTGCCCCATGCCAATCATTTGATCGCGGATACCGGCTTGAATGATGGGGGGGAGTTTTAGCAAGCGAAGGTAATTGGTTACTGTACTGCGTTTTTTGCCCACACGATCGCTCATTTCCTCTTGGGTAATGTCGCATTCGTCAATAAGGCGCTTATAACTGATGGCCACTTCTATGGCGTCCAAGTCTTGACGTTGGATGTTTTCAACCAAGGCCATTTCCAGCATGCCTTGGTCGTCGGCGAGTCTAACATAGGCTGGCACTTCTTCCAGTCCCGCCATTTTAGCAGCGCGCCATCTTCGTTCACCGGAAATCAGTTGAAAGTGGCCGTCTTCGCTTTTGCGTACAGTAATTGGCTGAATGATGCCCAACTGGGTAATCGAATTGGCCAATTCTTCCAGTTGTTCTCTGGCAAAGTGAATGCGCGGCTGGAAGGGATTGGGTTCGATGTCGTTGACATCAATCAACATGGTTCGGGAGATGACTTCCTTTGCCCCCGGGTCATTGGCCGATTGTGTGGCCGGGTCTTTGAGTAATGCCGAGAGACCTTTGCCTAATCCGGATTTTTTTGCGGCCATATCTTACGCTTGAGGTTGGGTTTGGGGATTTTTTTTCAACAGTTCCTTGGCGAGTTTGAGGTAGTTAACCGCGCCTTTAGACGCTGCGTCGTACATAACGATACTCTCACCAAAACTGGGGGCTTCGCTCAGTCTTACATTGCGGTAAATCATGGTGTTAAAAACCATATCGCCAAAGTGATTGCGCACTTCTTCTACCACTTGATTCGACAGTCGCAAACGTTGGTCGTACATCGTCAAAAGCAAGCCTTCGATGTCCAAATCCGGGTTGTGGAGGTTTTGTATGCTGCGGATGGTGTTGAGTAACTTTCCGAGACCTTCTAGTGCAAAGTATTCACACTGAATAGGAACCAATACGGAATCTGCCGCAGTAAGGGCATTGACGGTGATGAGTCCCAATGAAGGGGCGCAATCGATGAGAATAAAGTCGTATTCGTCTTTCAGCGGCTTAATCGCTTTGCGAAGCATGTACTCTCGACGTGGCTTGTCTACCAGTTCAATTTCTACGGCCACTAAGTCTACATGGGCAGCAATAACGTCCACATTGGGTGCAGAGCTTTTGAGAATAACCTCTTGAGGCTTATTCTCGTGCTCAATTACTTGATAGGTTCCCAAGGTGACGTTGTCGGGGTCTATGCCCAAGTTCGACGTTGCATTGGCTTGCGGATCGGCATCGATGATGAGCACCTTTTTTTCCAGTACCCCAAGGCTTGCCGCCAAGTTAACAGAGGTTGTTGTTTTTCCTACACCACCCTTTTGGTTGGCAATTGCAATAATTTTTCCCATAATGTATCCACGATATCTGTGAGTGACAAAAATAAGGCCTTTGAGGCATCACTTTTGGAAAATTAGAAAAAAATTCTCAACAGCTAATGGTAGGTTTGTTGGGAAGTGTGTCAGTGTTAAACAAAAAAATCACAGCGAGAAGGTCTTCGCTGTGATATAATTTTGGATTAACGCACGTACGTGGGCTGCGTTACAATTCGTCAAATTCCGGTCCGGAAAAATCTGTTGATGGTTCTACCTTTTGGAAATTGGGGTCGTGGCGCTCAGATATGACTTCTTCGCCTTTTTCGTTGATGATAAAGTCGGTGGCATCTTTGAGCATGTCGATAAAGCCTTGGAAATCTTCTTTGTAAAGATAGATTTTGTGCTTTTTGAAATAAGGTTCACCGTTGTCATTAAAAAACTTTTTACTCTCGGTGATGGTCAAGTAATAGTCGTCGGCTCTGGTGGATCGCACGTCAAAAAAATAGGTGCGTCTTCCTGCGCGAAGCACATTTGCGTAAATGTCTTCCTGTTCGTGGTTGTTGTCAAATTCGCTCATACGTCACAAATCATAAGGTTGGGTCAATTGGTAAGGCAAAAATATTACTTAAAGGTTTGTCTGCAAAATATATTTTCGGGGTGAGGGGATGAGGAGGGTTTTTGTTCGCTTCGCTCACGGTTTTGTTACACAATAAGGTGCTGTCATATGTGCGAAGTTTGTCGTATTCAAGATGAAGCATTATAATCGGAACTGCCAATTGTGAAGCGATGGTCTCTTTAAAATTGGGCATAATGCTGTCAATTTCATTGTATATTTTCCCAAGATTAGCGCCTCCTATTTTCGAAAGAAACTGCTTAAAATCATTGGCATTTAATGATATTAACTCAGCGTTTTCTCCATCGATTAGCGTTAAATTTACATTCCAAACGATGTGATCAAAAATGAATCCCGAAGTACTATGCTGCACCAAAGGCGCAAAAACCGAATCAAAACTTGAGTCCGCTCCAAAAAGGATGATTTTATTCAAAATCGACGCGGAGGGGTTTTTTGAACCGGAGCTAACCAGTTGTTAGTGAGGATTCAAAAATCTACCGACAAGGAAGATTTTGGCAGAAAGGGACTTTTTGGAGCAGACTCAAACTTGAAATTTCTATAGTATCCATTTGGCCATGAGTTTTTTACAAAACTCAATGTGGCCAAGCTGATCAAAAATAAATATTTTTTCATATGGTTAAAAGATTAAGAATTAATATTCTATGGTGAACTCTGTAACATCATGAGGCTTACAAACTAAAGGCACAAGAACATGATCTCCCTCTCCAGGCCCGTCTCCGGGAGGGTATCTAAAAGTACTTAATTCTATCTCAACATCACCAAACACTGTAAATTCATGTACTTCGTCTATATCCTTTCCATATAGCTGAATGCCTGTAGCTAAAGGACTTCCCGGTGGTGTGTTTAAATGAAACCTATCGTAAACCTTATCAACATTTACTATACGTACTCGTAATGTAGCTTGCGGTAAAAGGAAAATGGTTTCATTGAAATAATCTTCCCTTCTTACGTTTAAATTACACAGAGTAACACAGAGGGTTCGTTTTGCTCATTGGCGAGTGTCAATACATAAGCCGCTCATGTTTATTAGTAGAGTAGCATAAGAGACAACCACGCCAATACACTCTTTTGTATTGGTAAATAAAATTTAGAGTTGCTCAATTAATTAAGAAACCATGTATGTAAATGAGTGTCTCGATTATTGTTCCCTTGCGTTTATTTTTGCGCTTGATTGGTTGTAATTTCTAACGCTGATAAAATTTATAGCTAAAGCCTCGATCATACAGCGATATCATGAATACAGGTCTACTTTCGGAAAATATACGTTTGGCTTTCTCCTCTTTGCGGAGTCAGCCCTTACGTGCCGTGCTTACCCTGTTGATCATCGCTTTTGGTATTACAGCTCTGGTGGGCATTCTTACCGCGACTTCGGCCATTGAGTCAACCATTGCCGGACAGTTTTCACAATTGGGCGCCACCACATATTCTATCCAAAACTATTCGTCGGAGGTGCGCATCGGAAGAGGGGGGCGGAGTTTTAAGATGTATCCGCAAATCACCTACAATCAAGGCGTACGGTTCAAAGAACAATACGCACACCCCGATGTGACGGTGTCGCTGTCCTTTCAGGCATCGTCTACCGCAGAAGTAGGCTTTAGAAATAGAAAAACCAATCCCAATACTTCTGTGATGGCCATCGATGAAGATTATTTGTTTAGCAATGGGTACGAATTGGTCGAGGGGCGCAACATCACAGAGACGGAGCGAAAGCGTGGATCGGCCGTGTGTATCATTGGCAGTGATGTGGCGGAAAAGCTTTTCCCGGACGGAAATGCTCTGGGTAATTACGTAGTCTTGCGCCAAAAGACGTTTCAGGTCATCGGCGTACTGGTGAGTCGTGGCAGCAGTTTTGGCTTTAGCGGTGACCGCTCGTTAATGATTCCTCTGCGGGCCGGACCGGTGGTCTTTCCAACCAAAACGGCCAGAACACATGCCATCAATGTGCGCGCCGCTACCCCGGAAGCCATGGAGCTTTCTATTATGGAGGCCGCGGGCGTTATGCGTGCCGTTCGTAAACTTCGTCCAAGCGAGGACAATAACTTTTCCGTGACGCGCAGTGACAACCTCTCGAGTTCGCTGATCGAACAGTTGAGCTATGTGAGCATCGCCGCCACCGGCATAGGATTGATTACGCTGCTTGGTGCCGCCGTAGCCTTGATGAACATCATGTTGGTCAGCGTGACCGAGCGCACACGCGAAATAGGCACCCGCAAAGCATTGGGCGCTTCTCCCTTCGTCATCCGCATGCAATTTCTCACCGAAGCCATTGTGCTTGGACTTACCGGAGGAGTAATAGGGGTTGTACTCGGTATTGGCATTGGAAATATTGTCTCGTTTCAAATTGGCAATGCCTTCATCATGCCTTGGGCATGGGTGCTTTTGGGCTTGTCGCTTTGTTTTATAACTGCGTTGATTTCCGGTTTTTATCCGGCGGCCAAGGCATCAAAATTAGACCCTGTAGAAGCCCTGCGTTATGAATAGAATACTGCTGTTTTTGTTTTTCCTGATGCTGTCCACACCGATGTTGGCGGCATCGACTCTTAGTGAAGAGTCAAAGATTTCACTACTCACCTGTGGTGCCGGCGATGATTTGTACAGCGTGTTTGGACACAGTGCGCTGCGGGTAACCGACGAGCAGCAAGGGATAGACATTGTGTTTAACTACGGTACTTTCGATTTCGATGCGCCCAATTTCTATCTCAACTTTGCCCGTGGTAAGCTGAACTACATTCTCAGCGTATCCGGCATCAATGGTTTTATGCGTGGTTATGTGTACGAAGAGCGCTATGTGTTGGAGCAGGATTTGGACCTGACTTTATCGCAAAGACAAGCGTTGTTTGAGGCGTTAAAAGAAAACAGACTGCCCGAAAACAGAGCCTATTTATACGACTTTTTCTACGACAATTGCAGTACCCGCATTCGCGACATGCTTAAAAAAGTATTGGGGGAGTCGCTGGATTACCGCTTTGATTTGGCACCGGAAAATGATATGAGTTTCCGCGATTACATTGAAGCATACACCTTCAATGTGCCTTGGGGCGATTTTGGCATCGACCTGGCCTTAGGGCTGCCCACCGATAAAAAGGTAACGCCGTTTCACCGCATGTTTTTGCCCGAGGAAATGAAACTGGCCTTTGACAGAGCCGTCTTGTTGGACGAGCAAGGCAACGCCCGTCCATTGGTAGCGGAAGAGCGCATGCTTCTGGACTTGCCGGTTCGCACGCCGCAGTGGCAGTGGGGAACGCCCGTGCAACTGTTTTGGTTACTGGCGTTGATGTTTGTCTTTTTGTGGTGGAAAAACAAGTTGAGCAACGTGCTTACCCGTATTACCCAAGGCGTCTTCGGACTGGTTGGTTTGGTCATGGTCTTGCTGTGGTTCGCTACTGACCATACCGCTACGGCCTGGAACTTCAATCTGCTCTGGGCCATGCCTACGTGGTTGCTGTTGGCGGTGATTCCTTCACATAAAAAAGCAGCCCATACGCTAAGCCGCGTTCATCGCGTGCTGCTTTTAGCCACGTTGTTGGGCTGGTTTTTTTGGCCACAAGATTTGCATCCGGCAGTGGTGGCTATTGTGGTGATGCTGGGGGTGACGGTTTTGAGAATGAAAAATGAAGAATGAAGAATGAAGA
>JAIUMB010000003.1 GCA_022565745.1 Cryomorphaceae bacterium
ACGCTGCCACGCCAGGCTTAGATGTGGTGAATTTCTTTGAATTGGTGTTATTCTCCTTTTTAACCGGTAATGCCGATATGCATTTAAAGAATTTTTCATTGCTGGAGCAACCCGGATTGGGAATGGTATTGTCGCCAGCCTATGATTTAATCAATACAGCATTGGTAAATCCGGCTGATGATGAAGAAATGGCACTGCATCTAAATGGGAAGAAGAAAAGAATAAAAAAACAAGACTTTGTAGCGGCGATGAACACCTCGCATCTCGATGCAAAACAGCAAGAAAATATTTTCATGAAAATGGAAAAGGCAAAATCGAAATGGCTGGAACACATTGATATTAGCTTTATGTCAGATGATTTTAAAAACCGATACAAACAAATCGTGATAGATCGATTTGAAAGGATAAACGAATAATGTGATTACTACCAATTCAATAATTTTGCATTTGTCAGACAAGTACAAACTCTCAAGTATAGCTACAAATAAACATTCGTGGGAATTCGTGTCCATTAGTGGCTAAAAAAACAACACTTCGTGGCGACGCTAATTACACGCATTTGTATTGCCACGAATTACACCAATGTTCACGAATAAACATTCGTGTGCATTCGTGAACATTCGTGGCGAAAAAAGCAACACTTTGTGGCGCTCACAAAACAAATCTCTGCGTGCAAGAATATGAAGTTGGATGAAACACTTTCCGCACATTCATTAAAAATCAGAAGCGGATTTTTTTCGCGGACTTATTCTCATAATATCGCCTGAACACCATCCTCATCCCCAATACAAGCCTTGGGTTTCTTGCCTATATTTGCACTTGATTCAAATATTTTAAAGAATTTGATGTTAAAGTAAAATGGAAGTGACCATCGACAATTGGAATCGGTCAAATGGTAGTGAAAGTATAATTAGAGCTTGTCCATAAAGTCTAGTGGCTAGGCTAGAAAGTTCGAGAGCAAGGCTTGCGAAGGTTGAAAATCAAGGAGTTTACTAAAGTAAATGACTGGATTTTCAACCGAGCATAACGAAGCTATCGGACTTTATAGACAGCCACTAATTAAACGATATCTCGATCAATGAAGAGAAGTCGGTTTCATTGAATTTCGGGGTGCGGCACCTCAAACAGGAGGGTATTTTATTTCGGACAAACTACACAGGATTATCAATGAAAAACCTGCGGGATAAGGTGCGAATTGACATATGGATTGGACTCGATGGTTGCCGAAAAAATGTTCTATTAAACTAATCATAACGAAGCTACCCTACTTTATACACAGCCACTAATTAAACAAAAAAAGAATGCCTAATATCTTTGGTGAACCCCTTATTTCCTGCTGCAACGACCCACTAACGGGCTATTTTCGCGACGGGTACTGTAAAACCGACGCGTCTGATCGTGGCAGTCATACCGTGTGTGCCGTGATGACGGAAGAGTTTTTGACGTTTTCTCGAAGCCGGGGCAACGACTTGATTACTCCCAGACCGGAGTTTCAATTTCCCGGACTAAAACCGGGCGATAAGTGGTGCTTATGCGCTTTGCGGTGGAAGGAAGCTTTGGAAGCAGGAGTTGCACCATTGGTCGTGCTGGAAGCCACCAACGAAAAAACTTTGGAATACGTGAACATCAACGACCTTATTGCCCATGCCGCAAAATAATCAACCGGGATTTTCGTATTCGTATCTGTCGCTGCCAAATACGTTCTATAGTCTGGAGAAACCTGCCAACTTCCCCACTCCCGATATCATGTTGTGGAATCGCACACTGGCCGAAGAAAAGCAGTTTAGCAATGAACAACAGAAGCTTCTGACCGATTTACTCATGGGCGTGCAGTCCTACGAAAACCTATCGTCATTTGCGCAAGCCTATGCCGGACACCAGTTTGGCCACTTTACCAAGCTGGGCGACGGCAGGGCAATCATGCTCGGAGAATATCAAAACAACGGACAAATCTTCGATATCCAATTGAAGGGCAGTGGACGTACGCTCTACTCCAGAAATGGCGACGGAAAGGCGACGCTTAAAGCCATGCTTCGAGAATATTTGATGAGTGAGGCCATGCACGGTCTCAACATTACTTCCTCAAGAAGTCTGGCGGTGATAAAAACCGGGGAGCCCGTTTACCGAGAATCGGCGCAAGAAGGCGCTGCCCTTGTCCGCATGATTAAAAGCCATATCCGTGTAGGAACATTCGAGTACGCCGCGCATATCACAGGTTCCATCGACGATTTGAAAGCGATTACCAACTACAGCATCAAACGACTTTATCCCGAAGTGGAACAGGAGGAAAATCCCGTCGCCGGACTACTCAAAAAGGTCATGCAAGAACAAATTGATCTGGTGGCCAATTGGATGCGCGTGGGATTCATTCACGGTGTGATGAACACCGACAACGTTGCGCTAAGTGCCGAGACCTTCGATTATGGTCCGTGCGCCTTTATGAACGCCTATCACCCGGGCACCGTGTACAGCTCCATCGACCGCGACGGCAGGTACGCCTTTGGCAATCAAGCACCCATCATAAAGTGGAATATGGCGCGCTTTGCCGAAACACTCCTCCCCATCCTGCATCCCGAACAAGAAACCTCACTCCGACTGGCGCAAGCAATGTTCAACGAATTCGACACGCAATGGAACACTGCCTATTACGGGGTTATGCTCAAAAAAATTGGCTTTGACAACAATCGTCCTGAATTATACGCATTGGTCGATGAGCTGCTGAATATCATGCAAAATAGAGGCCTGGACTACACAAATACCTTTCGGGCATTGTCGGAAGAAGAACGTCCACTTGATGATGAACCTCTCAAACCCTGGAAAGAAAAGTGGTATAAAGCCGTTGCCGAGGCAAAAGGCATGGAACACGCTCGAAAAATCATGAAAGCGCATAATCCCGTGTACATACCTAGGAATCATTTGGTGGAGCAAGCTTTAGACGATGCCGTAAATGGCGATATGGATTTGTTTGAACGCCTAAGCAATGTTTTATCAACGCCTTACACCGAGCAAGAAGGACAGGAAAACTTCACCAAACCTCCGCAAACAGATTTTGATAGTAGCTATCAAACGTATTGCGGTACGTGAGCAGGGGGGCTGTATTTTGAGGGGTGTGATGAAGTGAAACAATCAATTCGCAATGGGATGGCGTTTTTCAACTCGTGAACATTCATATTTGCCGCCATTTCATATTAAATCGTAATTTTGACCAATCACGACAACCTAATACCGTGTAAAATTACGTGCAGCACAAAAGCTCTGTGGCTATTGGATTCTATTGCGTGTTAACCCTGATTACTTTGGGGTTGCATAGCCTTGAAGCGCAGCATCCCGTTTTAAAATTCTTTGGTGTGCGCCCCATGAACGACACCATTAAGCCCGATTTACACGGATTTACTTTGGTGCCGCTGCTGTACTATACGCCAGATACGCGATTTGCCGCCGGGGCCTCGTTGGTGTATTACTTTTCCATTCCTGCAGGCGATTCTACCGAAAAGGCGACGCGTTTGTCGTTTATACAAACACTGGCCGACTATACGCAAAACAATCAGTTTGACTTCTGGGCTACCTGGAACGTGTTTGCCCACAATGAAAATTATCTGTTTAAGGGTGAACTCAGATACCGAAATTTTCCGGATCGATTCTACGGCATTGGCAACACCACTCCGGAATCGAATATGGAGCGCTATAGTTTTGACCTCTTCAGCGCAAAGTTCTTAGTGTTAAAGCAGGTGTATCGCAATTTTTTTGTGGGGGCAGATGTGCACTTGGGTAGGGAGTATAATTTCGATCTTGACGAGGATGGTGTTTTGGCTTCCGGAGCCGTTACAGGCGCACGAGACCTCAATGAAATTGGAATTGGTGGCGTGGCCATTTTCGACACCCGCGACAATGTGATAAACGCACATCGCGGAGTGCTCTTTGAGCTTTCAACATATCACTATAACCAATCGTACGGCAGCACGTATCAATACACCAATATCAATTTGATTGGCCAGCATTACCGAAGTTTGTCCGCCAATCACGTGCTCGCTTTTCAGATGAGGGGAAATCTCAATTTTGGAGAGGTTCCGTTTCTTGATATGGGCATGGTGGGAAACGACGATTTGTTGCGGGGGTATGCGCGAAACCGCTTTCGCGACAACCATTTTTTGGGCGGACAATCCGAATATCGATTTCCTTTGTATAAACGGCTTGGAGGTGTGGTGTTTGCCGGTGTTGGGGATGTATTCAATGCGATGGATGATCTGCGCTTTCAGCATCTGAAATACAGTGTGGGCGCAGGGCTTCGCTTTTTGGTGAATCCGGCAGAGCGACTAAATGTACGCTTTGATGTAGGCGTTGGTCGCAACAGCATCGCCTATTATTTGATGGTGACCGAGGCGTTTTAAGGGGGGTGGTTCCTGAAGGGATGTTCAATGGATGTGAAAGCCATGAATAAAAATGCAGGGTTGTTAATTGCGTTGTAATTTTGCAACCGACCAGCCGACTTGTCGCTCCGCAAGGGGAGGAAAGTCCGGACAGCATAGAGCAGCATGCCCTGTGAAAGCGGGGGCGTCCATTGCCATATCGATGGATGACAGATAGTGCCACAGAAAAAATACCGCCGTTAAACTTCGGTTTAAAGGTAAGGGTGAAAAGGTGAGGTAAGCGCTCACCGCTTCATTGGCAACAGTGAAGGCAAGGTAAACCTCATGCGCTGCAAGGCCAAATAGATGAGTGAAGTGGAGTGGCTCGCTTCTGTATCTCTTCGGAGATTGCGCTCATGGGTAGGCCGCGTAGATAAATGACAAGTTGGAAACAGAATCCGGCTTATGAGCTGGTCGTTTTTTTTCACCAAATAGAAGATGTTATGGCAAAATTAAAAGTGTCTCAATATCGCACAATACTTAAAGAGGAGGGATGGAAAGGTCTGGTGATTAAGCTTGGCCCAAAAGCCGCTATTCTTCTTTTTTTATTCTTTCTTGGGAAAGGACTTGTTTGGTTGTTTATTTTTTATGGTGGATATGAATTGATTAAAAACGCATTCTGATACATACATGCAAAAAACAGAAAAACCTTTAGATTTATCGCCCCCCTTATACTTTGTAGTCTTATTGAGATTTTTAGAGTGGGTATATCCGCCGGCAGCGGTAAAAATAGCGCTTCGTTATTTCTATACGCCCATTCCGTTTAAGCGTCCGGGACGCGAATCAAAAACCTATGAACAGGCCAAGCGTCAAGAGTTGATGATTGGTCGTAAGCGCATCACAGTATACACTTGGGGTAAGTCTGATAAAAAAATTCTGCTGGTACACGGATGGTCTGGTCGAGCTACGCAGTTTTACAAAGTTAAAAACTACCTGCTTTCGCGTGGCTTTCAGGTCATTGCTTTTGATGCGCCGGCGCATGGTGAAAACAAAGATGTAAAAACCACCCATATGCTCGAATTTGTCGAGTCCATTGAACGGGTAAATATGACGTTTGGTCCCTTTTACGGCGCCATTGGGCATTCCTTGGGGGGCTTGGCCATTCTCAATGCCTACAACAAAGGTTTTAAGGTGGAGAAAATTGCTGTGATTGCGGCACCTAGTTCCATTGCCAATGTGGTACGCGATTTTTGTCAACGCATCAAAGCGGGGGAGAAAACAGAAAGGGGTATCGTGGCCAATTTGATTGCCGAGTATCAAGTGCCTTTGGAGCATTATTCTGGACAAGAACAAGCACCTACTGTAAAGGCCAGTGGCTTAATTGTACACGATATCCACGATCACGACGTGTCCGTAGAGGAAGGTCGTATGTTGAACAAGGCTTGGAAGACTTCAAAATTGCACCTAACCAAGCGACTGGGGCACCGACGGGTACTGCGAGATAAGTTTGCCGTAGCGATGATTGCGGATTTCTTTGGGAAGAGAAATCCTGGCAGACCAAAGCCACAGAGAAAGCCTCCCCGCAGCAATGATCAGAAGGCAGAGCAGGGTAAAACCGCGGCGCAAAAGCCTTCACCACAGAAGCAAAAACCAAAGCCCAAACCACGTCCGCAAAACCCCAGCAATAAAGCTGAAGAAAATAAACAACAGGGTGTGCAGCGTGAGAATAATCCACGTCCCCAAAAACCGGCTGCTAAGCAAGAGGAAAATAAAAAGCAAGACAGCCAAAGCGATAATAAACCACGTCCACAGCGACGTCGTCCGCCTCGTAAGCCCAAACCACAATCTAGAAAGGAAGATACAGCCAATACGCCAAAGCCTGATAATAAGAAAGACACGCCCAATAAGCAAAGCGCGCCTAATAAATCTAAAAGTTCGGAAGACGGGAAGCAGTCTTAGAGAGTTGCTGGTTTTTAGTTACTTGTTGTTAGTCGATAGTTACAAGTTGTTGGTTTTTTGCATTTAATTATAATTTCAGGTTCACGTTGTTTAGGTTTGGAAAAGAGAATCATCCATCTAAAAGTCACGATTACCCTCCTGACTCCAATAAATAAACACGATCAAAGGAATATAAAAACTAAACGTTAGAAACTTAATACAAAACAAAACATTAACCGCATCTGTATATCTACAATAACATAAATAGCCACAAGATGAAACCATCCCTACTAGCAGTCATCGTATTGTCACCACTTTTGGCTTTTTGTCAGCAACCCAATAAACAAGACGTCATGAAAGATAAAGCATTTCCGGTTCAAAAAACCGAAAAAGAATGGAAAGAAATTCTCGATAGTGAGCAATACCGTGTACTCAGGTTGAAAGGCACTGAGCGGCCGCATACCAGTGAGTATAACATGCATTATGAAGATGGTTTATACAGCTGTGCCGGTTGTAATGCGCCATTATTTGCCTCGGATAGTAAGTTTGATGCGCATTGTGGTTGGCCGAGTTTTGATAAACCGGTATCCGATACGGCTGTTGTAGAAGTACCGGATAACACTCATGGTATGCGTCGTACGGAAATTTTGTGCGCCAATTGCGGTGGGCACTTAGGTCATGTTTTTCCAGACGGACCAAAAGAAACCACGGGCATGAGATACTGTATCAATGGTGTGGCACTTGATTTTGATGACCAATAGATGGTCAACACGTTTTCAGCATGGTTGAAACGCCGCTTTAGTAAAACCGAAACGACACACCAAACTCAATGCTGTGTCCATACCAATCACTGCGAATATTTTGGTTTAAAGCGTTCGTATTTTCAATGGAACGGCTTAGATTGGGAATACCTTGAAATTGGCGATACTCTACGAGAAAGGTCAGTTCATTAAATTCAAAAGAAATACCAGCAGTTGCGCCGTAAATAATGGATGTACCAATGAGTCGAATACGATTAATCCCGTCAATAATTGGTGAGTCAGGGGTGTAGGTATTACCGTTTTCTAAAGGCTGAAATGTTTGCGCTGTAATTTCAGAAACACCACTGCTTGGACTGATTAGTGTATTAAAAAATCCATTGACATAAATATTGATGGCGCCCACATTGCCGTCTTCGTCCCAGTCGAATGGAAACGAGTAACCACCTCCCATAGAGAAGGGAATGGCAAAATATTTTAATCTGGTGTTGACATCTATAAAACCGTACTCATCATTTTCAAACCGCTTTGAATAACCAAAAAATTGTTCGCTAACGCCTAAGTTTGTCTTGGCGAACCAGTGCTCGTTAAAGAAAAAACGAAGGCCAAAATCCAAGCCGTAATTTCTTGTATAACTTGGGTTAAAAGAGGAGGTGCCTTCGCTGGTAATGGGCGCAAATTCGTTGATGAAGTCGTTGTTGCGCGTCATGATTTCAACGGGAATTGCACCGTTTTCTTGTTGAGTAAGGCCGTACTTAAACGTCAATTCTTTCTCAACATTCACCCAAGAGAACTGACCGTTGACTTGCTGATGTGAAATAAATAGAGAGACAAATAAAAACAAAAATGTACGCTCTGTCATATACGATTTTAAAGTATGCGACAAAGGTACAATCAATCTAATGCAATTGATGTTTAGATTTTAGTGATGTAAAATGCACTAAAAATTATGCCTATAAGCAGCACAAGCACCACAGCAATTTGTTGTTTGAGGTTTTTGCGCTTGTCCGGGGACTCTTTGCGTTTTCTTTTTAAGCGTCGAATGGCCTTCGCACGACGCCTAACGCGATCTTTTGGATGTGCCATGATTCGTTTGGTTTTAATTGTCGCCTCAAATATAGTATATTTTGTAACTAAATCCAAATCCATTGGCAGTAAATGATTTAACGGCGTAAATCCTTATTTTACGAGATGGGATTTAAAACCACGCTAAATATGGTAATGGTGTTTGGGTCGCGACCATAATGCAGCTTGTCGATGGCCTCAGGGATGTCTTTTGCCCTAAAATAAGACGTGTGCAGCTCTTTGTTGTCTTTAAGCGACCACTGAATGGTGTATGAATTGTGTTCACTTTTATACGCTTTTACATAGGTGAGCATTCTGCTAAGTGCGTCGCGCTTATCGTAGCCGATAGAAGTGTGGAATAAAAAGCTTTGCTCGTGCCTTGGATTGACGGTTACTACATCCAGTCTAATTTTGTTATCTGATGTTGATTGAAAATTGAACATGATATTTGTTTTTCCGAGTTGGAGGTACTGCTCAATTTTCTTTTGTAGATCCAATATATCAATGTGTTCGTCGCTCATAACATTTTTTTTTGCGAAGGTACACCAATGGCCAATATTTACATATCTCGGTTGCTAATAAATATGCTATTTTTGCCGCATGCGAATAGACATTATAACAGCTCTTCCAAAATTACTGGAAAGTCCTTTTTCCGACTCCATTTTGCAGCGTGCAATTAAAAAAGGCATAGTAGAAGTGCATTTGCACAATCTTCGCGATTACGGAATTGGCAAGCATAAGCAAATAGACGACTATCAATTTGGTGGAGGTGCAGGTATGGTTATGCTAATTGAGCCTGTAGAGCAATGTATTTCGGGCTTAAAACGTGAACGACATTACGATGAAGTTATCTACATGACCCCAGATGGAGATCGTTTTAATCAACGTACCGCCAATGCGCTATCGCTTTGTCAAAACATCATCATTCTGTGTGGGCACTACAAGGGCGTTGATCAACGTGTTCGTGATTTGTTTATTACCAAAGAAATATCCATAGGCGATTATGTATTAAGCGGTGGAGAGCTCGCAGCTGCTGTGGTCAGTGACGCGGTTATTCGCCTTCTACCGGGCGTGCTCAATGACGAAACCAGTGCGCTTACCGATTCATTTCAAGACGACTTGCTAGCGCCTCCGGTATATACGCGGCCGGCCGATTACCAAGGACATAAAGTCCCCGATGTGCTTACTGGAGGGAATTTTGCTGATATTGATGCTTGGAGAGAAGAGCAAGCGTGGCAACGTACCAAAGAACGCCGTCCGGATTTATTGCCAAAAAACCATGATGAACTTTAGTGAACTCCCTTCCCCACATTCTTACGATTATCATTTACCAGAAAATAGGATTGCGTTTAAGCCTCTAGAAAAAAGGGATGATTCGCGCTTGTTGGTTTACAGTCAAGGGCAAATTGACCATCGGCGCTTTTATGAATTACCCGCGTTATTACCTGCCAATAGCCGATTGTTTTTCAATGAAACCAAAGTGGTGATGGCCAGATTGCACGCATTGGTGCCGGAGAAAAACCGCCTTATTGAAATATTTTGTTTGGAAGCTCCAAAGGGAAAAAGCGTCGAACAGGTTATGCAGTCTAAAAACTCCGCAACATTTTACTGTTTGGTAGGTGGTGCACGTCACTGGAAAAGTGGCACGCTGAATATTCAGGTAGAGCATAATGATTTTCAAGCCACTCTTGAACTGGAAATGCTCCAAAGAGAAGAAGGGAAGTTTTTAATTGGTTTTGCTTGGCAAGGCGATTTCACCTTTGCGGAAATCCTCGATGCCGCCGGGAAAGTACCATTGCCTCCGTATATAAGGCGGGATGTTGAAGAAAGCGATTCCTCACGTTATCAAACGGTTTACGCCAAACAAAAGGGTTCGGTTGCTGCACCTACCGCTGGTTTGCATTTTACTCAGGAAGTGATGCAGAAAATAAGTGAACGAGACATTCATATGTGTCCACTTGTCCTTCACGTTGGTGGAGGTACATTTCTGCCGTTAAAGGCCGAGGCATTAGAGAATCACATCATGCACGCGGAGGAAATGGTTGTTACGCAAGAAACGATTGAGGCCATTCAAGACGAGGTCGATAAACGTGTTGCCGTAGGCACCACCAGTGTGAGATACTTAGAAACACTATATTGGTTGGGTGTTAAGTGCATACAAGGTGGTGATTGTTCTTTTTTAGACCAATGGGCGCCTTATACCTTACCGCAAAATATCTCTCTTCAAGATAGTATGAGGGCTTTGTATAATTTTATTGGGGAGGGCAAGCTGTACGCAAAAACATCGATGATGATTATTCCTGGATACCGTTTTCGTGTGGTTGACGGTTTGGTTACCAATTTCCATCAACCCAAATCAACGTTATTGATGTTGGTTGCAGCCGTAGTCGGTGCCGATTGGAAGCGCATTTATCAAGAAGCGCTGGACAACGGTTATCGCTTTTTGAGTTACGGAGATTCAAATCTTTATTGGGTGAATGGGTGATGCAAATGGCAGATGCTTTATTGTGAATGCTTACAAATGCCCAATAATTACCAGTCTCAATAATTTTACACTTTACACTTTACACTTTACACTTTTGATTTATTAAACCGCCACTTCTCCCTTAATGTGCGGATGCGGATCATATCCTTCCAGCGTGAAATCGTCGTAAGTAAAACCAAAGATGTCTTTTACATCGGGATTGATTTTCATACTAGGCAAAGGTCTTGGTGCACGAGAAACTTGCAATTTAACCTGTTCCATGTGATTGCTATATATGTGCGCATCGCCAAAAGTGTGCACAAAGTCACCCACTTCGAGTTCGCAAACTTGAGCCATCATCATGGTGAGTAGAGCGTAGGAGGCGATGTTGAAAGGAACGCCCAAGAAAATATCAGCACTGCGTTGGTATAGTTGACAAGACAATTTGTTGTTGGCCACATAAAATTGAAAAAACGTGTGACAGGGAGGTAGCGCCATGTTTTCAATATCGGCGACATTCCAGGCGCTCACGATAAGGCGGCGGCTGTCGGGCGTTTTTTTGATTTGCTCTACTACCCTGCTGATTTGGTCGATGGTTTCTCCGTTATGGGTAGGCCATGAACGCCATTGGTGGCCGTAAACCGGGCCGAGATTTCCGTTCTCATCAGCCCATTCATCCCAAATGCGAACCTTGTTTTCTTTTAGATAGGCAATATTGGTGTCGCCGCTTAAAAACCATAAGAGTTCATGTATGATGGATCGAAGGTGGAGTTTTTTGGTGGTCACTAAAGGAAAACCTTTTGATAAGTCAAACCGCATTTGATGACCAAAAACAGAACGAGTACCTGTACCCGTTCTGTCTGTTTTATCAACGCCTTCTTCAAGTACGCGTTTGATGAGATCGTGATATTGTTGCATGATGCTTTGTCAATTCGAAAAGGCAAATTTACTTTATAAAACTCGTTAGCATCCAATGCATTTTCTCGGTGCGCTTAATGTATCCGGTTAGCATGTCTTCAGTCGCTACATCACCGATGGCAGCAGCCTCTTCCAACGAATCAACCATAAATGAAAGTAAAATTTCAAAATCGCTCAGCACTTCTTTCACCATCTCTTCGCCGCTTAAGTCGGTGCCGGTTTCTTTGATTTCGGCCATTTCTAGATATTCTTTTAGCGTGCTTGCTGGGGTGTGACCAAATACGCGAATGCGTTCGGCGATTTCGTCGATTTCTAGTTTGACTTCGTTGTACTCGTTTTCAAACTGATCGTGTAAATCAAAGAAATCACTACCGGTAACATTCCAATGATAATTGCGAAGCTTTTGGTAGTGCACGTGAAGATTCGCTAGAACGAGATTGAGTGTATCTACAACGTTTTTGGATTCTTCTGAATCAAAACCGAGTTTTTTGAACGTAGCCATAAATAAAATGTGTTTTAAATTATTGATTATCAAATGAACATCTACAAATATAATGTGCAGTTAAGCATTTTCCAAATGACATAGGTCACATACCACATAAAGTTTTCTCAATGCATTAGAAAAAAGGTGCTTGATAAACTTTAAAATTTACGTAAAAAAAGTGCCCTCGGCGTATATGAAAAAATTACTTTTGCCGTTCTTTTTACATCACAAAAGAGACCTATGATATTTAGTTTACGTGGATCATTATTGATTTCAAAACCAACCCATTCGGTGGTTGAGTGCTGTGGCGTTGGTTATCAGATTAATCATTCAATACACACTTACGAAGCCATTCGCAATCAGAAAGACGTTTATGTGCTTACCCACTTAATTGTTCGCGAAGACGCACAAATCTTATATGGATTCAACGATAAGGCGGAAAAAGACATGTTTTTACTCCTAACGAGTGTGTCGGGTGTTGGTCCAAACTCCGCAAGACTGATTTTATCACACATGACGGCAGCTGAGTTGGTGCGAGTCATTGGTGCCGGCCAAAGCGATGTGCTGCGAACCGTCAAAGGTATTGGGGCAAAAACAGCGGAAAGAATTATCGTAGACTTAAAAGACAAAATCGCTTCAGTTTCTGGTGATATGACCGATGACGCCATCGCGTCAATAGCGGACAACAGCATGATGCCCGATGCCTTGACAGCCTTAGAGGTACTGGGATACCCCAAGGCAGCCGCGGTGAAGGCCATCAAAAAGGCCATGCAAGTTCCCGGTGTAACAACCGTAGATCAAATCATTAAACAATCGCTTAAAAACCTGTAATTTTAGGTTTGATACATTCATTCTACCGATATAGTGGATTTTTGCTGTTGATAGGCTTAACGGCGTTGGTGCTTTCACCAGCGCGTGCCTTGACGCATCTGCACTTGGAAAATGAGTGGGTGTGGGCCAACGATAGTACAGAGCCGGATACGTTTCCCTATCCCTATACCGGTGAAGGAAGTGGGTTGTATCTCAAAGATCCTTCAAACGTAAAAGAGGAGGTTTCTTATGATCCGGAAACCAACATGTATGTGATTACCAAAAAAATTGGTGAAACAGAAGTGGGTACGCCAAGATATCTCACACCAGAGGAATACCGCGAATACGTATTTAGTCAGCAAAGCACAGATTATTGGGAACAAAAAGCGGGTTCAGGTGCCGGTCGAAAGCGCGACCCTGAAGACGATGGTCGGGACGCGGGATCTGGACTTATTCCTCAAATTG
Organism: Cryomorphaceae bacterium; assembly: GCA_022565745.1. GTDB lineage: Bacteria > Bacteroidota > Bacteroidia > Flavobacteriales > Schleiferiaceae > CSBr16-58. Next base: position 13,249 of record JAIUMB010000003.1, read on the forward strand.
AAGTGGGTGGTGAACGGTTTAAAAATATTTTTGGTAGCAACTTTATTGAAATCCGACCTCAAGGTGCTGCTACGCTAACCATAGGTGGTCGATTTCAGCGTGTTGATAACCCTATGATCCCCGAGAGAAATCGAAGTACGTTTAACTTGTTGTTTGAACAAAGGATTCAGATGAACGTGACCGGTCAAATTGGTACGCGACTTAATCTGCAGACCAACTACGATACAGAAGCGACGTTTGCCTTTGAAAATACCATGAAAACGGAGTTTACCGGTGAGGAAGATGATATTTTTAAGAAAATTGAGGTGGGTAACGTAAACCTGCCGCTCAACTCTGCCTTAATCACCGGCGCACAAAGCCTCTTCGGGGTAAAAACACAAATGCAGTTTGGTAAAACCATGGTGACTGCCGTGTTGTCTGAACAACGTAGTCAGACCAGCTCGGTCAACGTAGAAGGCGGTGGCATGCAGCAGGAGTTTATGATTCAGGCCGACCAATATGAGGCTAATAGACACTACTTTTTATCGCACTACTTCAGAGATAACTACGAGAGATATTTGCGCAATGCGCCTGTTATCACTTCGCCTATTCAGATTACACGTATTGAAGTGTGGGTGACCAATCGCCGCAGTCAAACCGAAGATGTACGTAACATAGTTGCTTTTATGGACCTTGGTGAAGCCGATAAACCATCGGCATATAGGAATTCTGACGCCAACTTGCCCGGGCCGAGAATTTTTACACGCGTAAACGACCGACGCCACCCAGAGTTGCCGCACAATCAAATCAACAGTTTGAACCCTCGTCAACTCGAGCAACAGGTGAGTGGCATACGGGCCATTTCTACGGCGTCAACCAACTTGGAGAACAGAGGATATGTTGATGGAGTTGATTTTACCGATTTGTCAAACGCTAGAAAGCTGACGCCCCAAGAATTTTCTTTTCATCCACAGTTGGGATACATTTCATTGAATCAATCGCTCAATCAAGATGAGGTGTTGGCGGTCGCCTACCAATATACGGCCAATGGAAATACTTATCAGGTCGGTGAGTTTTCTAATGATGGTATAATGCCGCCCAGTACTCTTATTCTAAAAATGCTAAAAAGCACACTACTTGACGTTCGTGTGCCTCTTTGGGATTTGATGATGAAAAACGTCTATTCACTCAATGCATTTGGAATCTCTCCAGAAGATTTTCGCCTGGATGTGCTGTATTGGAACGACGAAACTGGGGTGCCAATCCCTTTTCTCCCAGAGGGAAATCTCAACGAAGAGCTCTTGCTTCGCGTAATGGAGCTCGATAGGGTCAATAAAAACTTAGACCCGCTACCTGATGGTATGTTTGACTTTATGCCGGATGTCACCATCAAACCACAGACGGGTCGAATCATGTTCCCTGTTGTTGAGCCTTTTGGTAGCAATCTCCGGCGAAAATTAGATCCCGAATTTCACGATCAATACGTGTTCCAACAACTCTATGATAGTACTCGGTTTCGAGCACAGGAAGAAACGCAACTCAATAAATTCTTCTTAAAGGGTCGATATAAATCCAGTAGTGGATCGGAAATACAACTCAACGCCATCAACATACCTCCGGGCTCGGTGATCGTAACCGCCGGAGGTTCGCGTCTTCAGGAAGATGTTGACTACACCGTGGATTACAACCTCGGTCGGGTAAAAATTCTCAACGAAGGTATTTTGCAATCGGGTATGCCCATCAAGGTGGATTTTGAAAACAATACCTTATTTAATGTGCAAACCCGGCAGTTTTTTGGGGTGAATGTCGATCATAGACTGAGTGACGACATTAATATTGGTGGTAGCTTTTTGCATCTGCGAGAAAGACCCCTTACGCAAAAAGCCAACTTGGGCGAAGAACCAATCGCCAATTCCATTTGGGGAATGAACTCGCAGATCAATAAGGAAGTGCCTTTCCTTACTCGATTGGTAGATAATATTCCTTTTATCAGTACCAAAGAAAAATCAACAGTGTCGTTTCAAGGTGAATTTGCCCACCTTATTCCAGGTAGTCCGAGAGCCATCAACATTACCGATGAAGAGACGACGTATATAGACGACTTTGAGACCAGTCAAATGTTTATCGATATTCGAAACCCCATGCAGTGGGTGATGGCAAGTACACCGGCTGGTCAGCCTGATTTGTTTCCGGAAGCATCTCTCAATAACGATGTTAAGGTAGGGTATAATCGTGCGCGAATGGCCTGGTATACGATCGACCCTATTTTCCATTTGAGCAATCAAAGCACACCGCCTAATATTCGAGAAAACAGAGAGCTGCAGTCCGACCACTACGTCCGTGAAATCCTATTCCGTGAGGTGTTTCCCAATATGGATCGCGACCCCGCACTACCGCGTAACATTCCTACCTTAGATGTTGCCTATTATCCCAGTGAACGCGGACAATACAATTTTGACGTGGAAGGTGAGCCGGGGATATCCGCCGGTTTGAACGAAGACGGAACGCTCCGTGATCCACAGTCGAGATGGGCGGGGATTATGCGTCAGTTGCAGACCAATAACTTTGAAGAGCAAAACATTGAGTTTTTACAGTTTTGGATGCTTGATCCATTTCTAGAAGATCCTTCACTTAGTGGTGGTGACTTGTATGTCAACTTGGGTAATATTTCTGAAGATATATTAAAAGATGGTCGTCAATCATTCGAAAATGGTCTGCCGGTAGATGGAGATTTCACTAAAGTAGACACCACTGCTTGGGGGTTGGTGCCCAAGATTCAGCCACAAGTAGCAGCCTTTGATAACGACCCCTCAGCCATCAATGTACAAGACGTAGGGTTGGATGGTTTGAATGATGAGCAAGAAAGGAGTTTTAATTATGGCGATGCTGGTAACTACGTGCAAAGGGTAGAACAATCGTTTGGAAACAACACCGGGGCTTACCAACAGGCATTTGAAGATCCCGCGGGCGATAACTACTCTTATTATCGTTCATCTGCTCTCGACGATGCCGAAGCCAATATATTAGAACGTTATAAATTCTTCAACAATACAGAAGGAAACTCCAATACCGAACAACCCGATGGATATCCGCGTACGGCTACAACCAGACCAGATGTGGAGGATATCAATCAAGACCAAACCTTGAGTAAATCCGAGGCCTATTTCCAATACCGCATTTCTCTTCGTCAGCAAGATTTAAGAGTAGGACAAAACCACATTACCGATATTTTTGAGACGCGCACGCCCGAACTCCCGGATGGAACGGTAAAGACGGCGCGATGGATTCAGTTCAAAATCCCTATTTTTCAACCCGATAGACGTGTTGGTCCCATCAATGATTTTCGGTCAATTCGCTTCATTCGATTGTTTATGACCGGTTTTTCAGATCCGGTTGTTGTTCGTTTGGCGCGTATGGAACTCATCCGGGGAGAGTGGCGTCGCTATATGTTTTCTCTTGACGGTATCCGCGATGAACTTGAAGAAGACGAAGACTTTGAAACCACCTTTGAAACCAATGTTGTCAACTTAGAAGAAAACGGTCAGCGCTCACCCATCAATTATGTGCTGCCTCCGGGGATTGAGCGTCAACAATTTTTTCAGACGTCAGGAATTCAGGCGCAAAACGAGCAGTCGTTGTCGATGACTGTTTGTAATCTTCGCGATGGTGATGCTCGCGCCATATTTAGAAATGTTGCTTTGGATATGCGCCTCTATGAGCGTTTACGTATGTTCGTTCACGTTGAAGAGCGCTTTCCTCAAGAGCCAGTCCGCGATGGTGATCTTACTGTTTTTATTCGCGTGGGGTCCGACTATAATCAGAACTATTACGAATACGAACTGCCAACTTTGGTGACGCCTTGGGGAGCCGTTGATCCAAGAGAAATATGGCCGGAAGCCAACGAGATGATCATTGATTTGCAAGAGTTGAGAGAGGTTAAGTTGGAACGCGACCGCGTGGGTACCCCCATTCGAGATCGCTATACCAAAGAATTTGGCCCCTACAACGTAACCGTCGTGGGGGTGCCCAACTTAGGAAACGTGCGAACCATCATGATTGGGGTGCGTAACCCCAAGAAGACACTGGGCGATATGACCGACGATGGATTGCCTAAGTGTGCAGAAATATGGGTCAATGAACTGCGATTGGCGGGTTTTGATCGGCAAGGAGGGTTTGCTGCCAATGCCAGGGTTAATGCGCAGTTGGCAGACTTTGCAAACATCACACTGACGGGTAATTATAGCTCAATTGCATGGGGTAGTCTCGACCAAAGTGTGACCGAAAGAAGTCAAGAAGAGGTCATGTCTTACGACTTACAAACCAGTTGGGAGCTCGGAAAATTCTTCTCGGAGAATGTTAAGCTCCGATTACCTATGTTCTTTAGCATTGCAGAGGAATGGCGCAACCCAAGATTTAATCCATTGGATCCGGATATTGAGTTTCGAGACGCACTTGGCAATATTGAAGACGCCGGGGCACGAGATTCAATTAGAAAAATAGGTCAGACCTATAATATGCGGCGGAGCTTAAACTTTACCAACGTGCGCAAAGATCGAACAAATACCAAACGAGATCCGAGGATTTACGATATTGAAAATTTTGCGTTAACGTATTCATTCAGTGAAAACTTATTTAGAGACATCAACACTGTTTATGATGTGCGGCGCGAACACCGAGGGTCCATTAATTACAGTTTTCAATCGCGCGCAGCCCCTCTCGAGCCCTTCAAAAATGTAGGCTTTTTAAAGAATGATGCCTTTAAATTGGTGCGTGATCTCAACATCAACTATATGCCGTCGAGGATGGTGTTTAGAGGGGAAGCCAACCGAATGTACAACGAAATGCAAATGAGGAATACGGACAATCCGCTGTTCCAGTTGGATACCACCTTTGACAAAAGTTTTTCACTCAATCGCCAATATGATATTGGTTACGACTTAACCAAGGCACTTCGTATCGATTTTCAAGCGAGAATGAATACTTGGATTGATGAATTACCCGGTTCGGCAAGAGATACAGAGGTGCGAGAAAGTATCCGGGAGAGTTTGCGAGATTTTGGTCGTCCGGTTCGCTACAACCAAACACTGACAGTCAATTACGATGTGCCCATTAAAAAATTACCTTTCTTAGATTTCGTGCAAACCGTCAACGCCCGATACAGTGGTGATTTTGATTGGCAAGCCAACTCGTTAATCGCTCAGATGGCTGGTCCGGAAGACGATTCCTTGAACCTGGGAAATACCATTCAAAACTCTTCGTCTATACAATTAAATGCTCAAGTCGATTTTGTAACCTTATACAATAAGGTCAAGTTCTTAAAAGAAGTCAATCAAGGCAAACAACAGCAAATGAGAGGTGCCGGAAGAGGAGGGCCGCAAAGACCAGGAGGCAGAGGAGGCGCCCAAGAAACTAAGGAGGAAGAGGAGGAAGAAAAGCCAAGCATTTTTATGGAAATCATAAAAGCAACGACCAGAGTAGCCATGAGTTTACGCTCGGCCAACTTAAGTGTTACCCAAACCGACGGTACCTTATTGCCGGGTTTCTTATTGGAACCACAGTTCTTTGGAATGAATAATTGGTCTGCACCAACGCCGGGGTTTGTTTTTGGCTCTCAAGCCGATATTCGACAAACAGCCGCTAATGAAGGGTGGTTGTCGACTTCCCCACTGCAAAACCAACAGTATTCAAGTACATCCAATCGCAACATCAACGGTAGAGCCTCATTGGAACCATTAAAAGATTTGCGATTAGAACTTACGGTTAGTCAAAATAAAACAGAAAGCCTCTTGGAGTTTTTTAGATTTAATCCGGAGATGGATATGTTTGAAAGTCAGAATCCATTTTTTACGGGGATGTTTACAACCTCTGTTATCGCCATAGGTACCAGTTTTGAACCGAGTGAGGCCCCCAACTACGACTCCGAAGCTTACGACCAATTTCTAGCCAATCGCGAAATCATCTCTCGAAGACGAGCAGAGGCCTTTGCACAAACCAATCCCGACTATATTCCGGAAATAACGGGTAGTCCTGATTCGGCCAACTTTGGTTACGACCGATTTAGTTACACCAGTCAAGGGGTGCTTATTCCTGCCTTTATATCGGCATACTTAGGAGAAAACGCCGAAACCATGTCTCTTGACCCAGATCGAAATCTCGGGATATTACTGCCCAATAGAGGTATACCTTTACCCAACTGGCGATTGACTTATGATGGCTTGGGTAAACTTAAAAAATTTAGAAAAATATTCTCGAGTTTCGTAGTCAATCACGCTTATATCGCCAATTATACTGTTGGAGGGTTCAATACCAACTTGCAGCGTCAACAAAGAGAGATGGATGGAGAGGCCATTATTGATGAGAATGGTGATATTATGCCCGAAAATCAAGTGGGAACCATCAGTATGACCGAGCAGTTTGGCCCCTTTATTGGCTTTAATATGCGTATGCGCAATAGCATCACGGCCCGCATCGAATATAAGCGCGACAGAAATGTAATGTTGAGTTTGGCAAATAATCAAATCACAGAAACCAAAGGCAATGAGATTGTTATAGGTGGCGGCTACATTGTTAAAGACTTAAAATTACAGTTTGTATCGGTTGGCGCGCAACGAACAAACCCGGTAAGTAATCTCGAATTACGTATGGATTTATCCATCAGAGACAATCAAACGGTGATCAGACGAATAGTCGAAGACCTCAATCAGATTACTGCAGGTCAAACCATAACAAGTATTAAAGTGTCAGCAGATTACGCCATTAGTCAACGGGTAAATGTGCAGGTGTTTTACGATCAGATTTTATCTAGATACAAAATTTCAACCGCCTTCCCTACGTCTAATACCAATGTTGGCTTCCGTGTTCGCTTAAATCTCGGTAGTTAATACGCCTCATTAAAAAACTTGTAAACCTCATTTTTTCCACTATTTTTGTCCGCAAATAAAAAAACCATAAACTTATGAATATCCCCGGCGAACTAAAGTACACTAAAGATCACGAATGGGTTCGTGTAGAAGGTGATACGGCAATTGTAGGTATTACAGATTTTGCCCAACAAGAATTGGGAGACATCGTTTTTGTAGAAGTTGATACCGTAGGCGACGATGTGGACAAAGAAGACGTGTTTGGGTCTATTGAAGCGGTGAAAACAGTGTCTGACTTGTTTATGCCGGTAGGAGGCGAGGTGTTGGCGTTTAATGAAGCCATAGAAGAAGATCCGGAACTGGTAAATCGCGACCCTTACGGAGAAGGCTGGATCGTAAAAATAAAAATTTCCGATACTTCAGAGCTCGACCATTTACTGTCTGCCGAAGCATATGGAGAATTAGTCGGGTAAAAACACTCGGCATGGTGCGTGGTTACCTCCCTTTTATCGCTTGGATGGTTTTTATGACCATCATGTTGTTGATGCCTTCTAAAAAGGTGCCTTCTGTTTTAAAATCGGTAGAAGATTGGTTGCTACACATTGTCATCATGCTGATTAGTGTGCTTTTGCTGTATTTCCCTTTTCGGATAAGAAAAGCAACCCCGTCGTTCTATCTAAAAACCCTGCTGATGTTCCTTTGCTACAGTATTGTAGTAGAGGCCATTCAAGAGTATTTTATTCCCGGAAGAGGTGGTGCTGTAAGCGATGTTGTTGCCAATATGACGGGGGTGCTTTTAGGATTAGGCATGGTTTATGTTTTCTCTAAAAAGCACCACTGATGGCGAAAAGTGACTTAGGATTGTAATAACATTTTGATGTTCATTATTTATTTTTGCAAATGAACGTATTTTTGTAGCTTTACGACGTCATTGTAAAAGAGAGGTTCACGGAATGTTCGTTTTTTTTACTTGACTGTACTATAGCCGTTTGAAAGCTCAAGGGCTGGATGTTAGATACGTGGTTTTACATTGCTAAATGGCTTGTACGTGGCATGGCTATCAAAAATTTTCATAGCGAACGAATAATTTTAATCGAAAGAAACAATAACGACTGAATGAAGAGTAAAAAATCAAATAAGGCAGATTTGGAGAATAAGCGGTCCATTTTTTTCCTCGTTGGTCTTGCTGTATCCCTTATTTTGCTGATTATTACCGTTAACTGGAAAACTTACGAGAAGCGTGATGCTTTTTTAGGTGAGTTGGATATTGTTATCGATGAAGAGGAAATTGTCCAAACCCAACGTCAGGTGAAAAAACCACCACCACCACCGCCGCCGCCAGAACAGATTGAAGTGGTTGAAGACATCGTTGAGCTCGAAGAAGAACTCATTATGGAAACCGTAGAGGTCGACCAAGATGACGAAGTGGAAGTGGTCGATTTTGGTGGCGAAGAAACCGATGAGGTACTCAATTTCGCTGTGGTAGAAAACAAACCCATTTTTCCTGGTTGTGAAAATGAAAAAACGGAGCAAGATCGCGCCGACTGTTTCCAACGTATGATGCAAAAACACGTGGCTAAAAACTTTAAGTTTCCAGAAATTTCTAAGAAAATGGGATCTCAAGGTATTATTGTGGTCAACTTTGTGGTTAATAAAGATGGAAGTATTTCTGAGGCTAAAGTGGTTCGTGGTGTAGATGAATCACTCGATGAAGAAGCGCTACGCGTCATTAATAAGTTGCCAAACTTTGAACCCGCTAAACAGCGTGGACGCCCAGTGAGAATGGCCTTTAACATGCCCATCAACGCACGTATCCAGTAATAGTCACTTAACAGGCTTTGTTTTATGCTATACATCAAGGCCTTACATATAATTTTTGTTGTTACCTGGTTTGCCGGTTTGTTTTACATCGTGCGCCTTTTTGTGTATGCGGCAGAAGCCAATGATGAAGCTGAACCAAAACGACAAATTCTCCTCGGTCAATTTTATATCATGCAGCGTAGGCTGTGGTATGGCATAACTTGGCCCTCTGCAATTCTCACCTTTATATTTGGTCATTGGGTTTTGCTGCAAGGGCCGTGGAAGCATATGCTCTTTCAATCGTTCGATTGGCTTACCATTAAGTATGTCCTCGTTTGGGGTCTTTTGTTCTATCATCTGTGGTGTCATAAAACGTTTAAACGCCAGCAAAAAGGGGTATTTACCCATACCAGTAATGCCTTGAGGATTTGGAACGAGGTAGCAACCTTATTCCTTATAGCCATCGTATTTTTAGTGGTTGTGAAAAACAATCTTTCGCTGATATATGGGGTGGGCGGTCTGGTTTTATTTGCCTTTTTGTTGATGGCAGCAATCAAGATTTATCGTATGTTGAGGACTAAGTAGATTGCCTACAAGCCCAAGTGGCTGAAGTAGAACATCGATCGCTGTAGCCAGTATATTGCCCATACATCACTGCGCGAGTGTGTGAAAAAATATTTGATTACCCATTATTCCTTGCTAAATTAGCGCATTGTTTTTTTGTCATCCAGATGAATAGTTATGTTTACTGATATCGTCAATTCGTTTTTGGTTTGGGTTATCCGAAGGCGAATCAACCAAATCAATTTATTTATGGAGCACCCGGACGAGGTTCAGCAAAATATTCTGGCCTCTAACATTGCTCGTTCAGTAAACACTGAATACGGAAAAAAATATGGATTTGCCGATATTCATTCGTACGAACACTTTAAACAACAAGTACCCATTGTTGATTACGACGATATAGAACCGCTAATACATCGAGTGAAAAACGGCGAACAAAATATTTTGTGGCCTTCAGAAATCCGTTGGTTTGCTAAATCATCCGGCACCACCAATGCGAAAAGTAAGTTTATCCCCTTAAGCAGCGATTCATTAGAAGACTGTCATTTTAAAGCGGGCAAAGACATGTTGGCTTTGTATTTTCACAATAAACCGGAATCAAAGATTTTTACCGGTAGGTCTCTTCGACTTGGCGGAAGTACACAAATAAGCAACATCAACAATCAGTCGTATTTTGGTGATTTGAGCGCCATATTGATAGAAAACTTTCCAGTTTGGGTAGAGTTGCGATCAATTCCTTCAAGAGAAATCAGCTTGATGGATGAATGGGAATCAAAAATGCACGAAATTGCCAATGCATCGATAAATGAAGATGTAACTTCGTTGGCGGGCGTTCCTTCTTGGATGCTCGTATTGATGAATCACATATTGACGGTTACGGGAAAAACAAACATTCACGAAGTGTGGCCGAATCTGGAGTTGTACATGCACGGGGGGGTGAGTTTTGACCCATATAGAGAACAATTTAAATCCATTTTACCCAATCCTGGCTTGGAGTATATGGAAATTTATAATGCCAGTGAGGGTTTCTTTGGTATACAAGATCAACTGGGTAGCAATGAAATGCTGCTTATGCTTGATTACGGAATTTTCTACGAGTTTGTGCCTTTAGACAAACTGAATGACCAACCATACGAACACATCAAGCCGCTGTCTGAAGTAGAAGTAGGTGTGCCATATGCTATGATCATTACAACCAATGGTGGGCTATGGAGGTATAATATTGGCGACACAATTACCTTCACTAATACACGACCATATCGATTTAAAATATCGGGTCGGACCAAGCATTATATCAATGTATTCGGTGAAGAATTAATGATATCCAATGCCGATAAAGCCATTGAAGTGGCTTCCGCAGAACACCATTGTCGTGTGGTGGATTATACCGCTGCTCCTGTTTATATGAGCGGAAATGATAGCGGCGCTCACGAGTGGTTGATAGAGTTTGAAGTTGCACCCGATAGTATGGAGGCGTTTACCGAAACTCTTGATGCAACCTTAAAATCCCTGAATACTGATTACGAGGCTAAGCGACATAAAAATATGGCATTAAAAATGCCAATTGTACATCAGGCACCAAAAGGACTTTTTTACCGTTGGTTAAAAGAAAAAGGAAAGCTCGGGGGGCAGCACAAGGTGCCCAGACTGATGAATAATCGAACCATACTTGATGAAATGTTATCATTTAAGGCCCATGTGGCATAGTAAGCTTTTATTTCTGCTAGCAGTTCTTGTGACAGCTTGCTCCGCTAATGCACAAGTGGTCCAGCCTGATACCATTAAGGTTTTTAAGTTGAGAGATGCCAATGCTTTTATGAGTACCGACCACCTGGGGGGGCTTTATATCGTAGAGCGTAACGAGGTGACAAAGTACCCCAATCCAATGACATCTAAAAAAAGAATGCGATTTTCCGATCCTCAGAACGGAGAAATTGCCCATATAGATGCCTTTAATCCCTTGGCCATTTTGTTGCTGTATAAACCATTTAACCTGATACAAATCGTCGACAATCAGCTCAATCGTTCTACAGCCAATATATCCCCAGAACAACTAAACATTATGGACGTGCAGTTGGCTGCAACTTCCGATGAAAACACGGTATGGATATATGACCAATCAAGTGACCAGCTGCACCGACTTAATATCGACCGGCGAAGGGTTGCTTTTCAGTCACAAATCATCACCAAACTTGCAGGACGAGAGGTTGAACCCAATTATCTCGTTGCCAATATGAATGGGGTGTATCTCAATTGTCCGGAAATAGGCATTCTCGTCTTTGATTTTTTTGGCAACTATAAAAAATTAATACCCATTACCGGTCTGAAACGATTTCAAGTCAAACACCAAAATATTGTTTATTGGCAAGATGGAATGTTGCAACTGCAGAGTATTGATTTCCCCAAACATTCCAAGGTAACCATACCGGGCATTAATCCTCGACATGTGCGCTTGGAAGACAAGTATCTGTTTATGCAAACAAAAGATGCAGTAGTTGTCATTTTAAACCCGTTGGATGGTCAATAATCTTTGTGGCATTGAATTTGTCATATATGGTTTATCAATTTAAAAATCAATAATATGAAACGTTTAGTATTGCCGCTTGCTATTTTATTCTCCTCGGCAGCATTTGCCCAAGAGAAACCTAAAAAATTCCAGAATGAAACGTCTGTTGAAAAATCGGAAGGAATCAAAGCTGTGGTTGAACTTGATTATCAAGAAACGTCTGTTGAATTAGATGAAGAATCAGAAAAACACTTGAATAAGCAAATTAGAATTCTTCAGCGCAAACAAAGTCAGCAGAAGTACAACAACAATCAAACCCGCGAAAATATTCAGGCTGCACCATCTGAGGGGATAAGAAAGCAAGATTAGAACATCTGACCAAACACCAAGAAAAACTGTCGGTCTTCCGCACTCACTGCGTAGTCAAGTCGAATAATTGTACTCTGATTCCAGTGAATGCGGAGGCCCAATCCTCCATTATAACGGAAGCCTCTAAGTCCTACGTTACCCAACTCATCCCACACTCTACCGGCATCGGCAAATGGTACTGCCGATATGATCCAATCTTGATCAAAAAGAGAGAAATTGGCAAATTGTGTGCGCCACTCTACACTGCCAAAACCGTAAACGGGTGCGCCAAATCGAAATTTTTTATACCCTCTCAGATTGTCTTCACCACCAAGCAGTCCAATTCTACCCTGACTGGCACTCCAAACATCAAAAATTTCCCGAAAGAATATATCTTGTCCATGGATAACGCTAAAGGCAGCACGACCGGCCAAAGTGCTTTGCAATTGATTGCGCCCCCATGTAAACAAAGGGAGAAAACCTTGTGCTTGTAGCATATGACGCATATAGCTGAAATCTGAGCCGATGATTTGATCGGTTGCACCCATGCCATATTCTAGCAATAAACCTTTGTAAGGATCCGGTTCAAAATCGCGGGTGTCGTATATAACCCCAGCCTTGAATTTTACCGATAATCCACCTTCATAGCCCATTATATTTCTTCTACGCCAGTATGAATCGGGGTCGTTGCGCTCAGATGCGTAGAAATCTCGTGTAACTTGTGTTATACCAGACGTAGCGTCTATGTCATTTCCATCGGCATCAAGCGCGTCGTCAATGGTTTCGAAATCGTAGTGTCTGTATACTAAGTGGGTGAAGCCCAGTACACCAAGTACCCGTAAATCGCCGTCAAAAAAGCTGCGCTCCAGTACCAGATCTAAGGCGTATTTTCGGTATTGTAGGTAATGCAAACGGCGATCGCTGTACATGTCGGTAGGGTCTTCGTCTCTCATTCCTTCAGGGGCGCCAACAGGGTTGCCAGGTCGGATGGTTCGCAGTTCGTCTAAATAATCTCCGTAAAATGGAGCACTGCCGTTAAAGGGTGATTCATCAAAGGGCGATAAGAATGCCTCACCCATTCCAAAGTACAGTTTGTTGGGGTTGTCGGCAAAAGAAAAGGTCGATCTAAAACGCCACTTCGTATTGAAAATATAAGGGATATCGGCCCCTAGTTTTGCCGCAATCTTCCCGTTCTCGGCGGCCCATACACTTACTTTATATCTTTGACGATAAGGGGTGTAGGCGAAAAACGGATCGTTGCGATTACCATTGTTAAAAATTTCCGCATCTACACCAATACCAAAACCTTGAATGGGGTCATAAGCAAATCTAGGCAGCCCGGTTACGTAGAACCCTTCTTTCTTTTTAGCCAAACGCGAATCACTGAGACGCTTTCCTTCACTAATCGCAAAAGGTAAAGTGTCGTTTAATTGAGCGTGAATGTCTCCGAAAGATGAAAAAATAGACAAGCCAATTATGCCAATAAATAGCTTAATAGTCATGTTTAATTGAACGTATTTATTTTTAAACGACGGGCGGCAACAAAGCTAATCAATGATCCAATTACCAATACGGTAAGGATAACCTTTGCAATGTCGGTCATGTTCAGTCTTACCGGATAAGCGTCAACGATATATCCAGCACCCATACCCACCAAGCCAAACTGGTGCTGCAGCATCACAATAATACCGCCAATAGCCAATCCGCTCAATGCGCCGATGGTGGTAATTAAGAGTCCTTCCATAAGAAAAACACGGCGTATGTTCTTAGTGTTCATGCCTATAAACCACAAGGTGTGAATGTCTTGTTTCTTGTCGAGTATCATCATGCTTAGTGAGCCAAGTAGTGTAAATGAGGAGATAAGAAGGATGAGTGAGAAAATGAGATAGGTGATTAAACCCTCCGCTCGCATGACTTTAAAAAACGCGGCTTGTTGTTCATTGCGGTTTTTGACCTCAAAGTCCTCACCGAAAAACTCAATGAGCTTTTTTTGTACACGCTTATGCCTTGCATCGTCTGTCAATCTAATTTCTAATGAGCTGATGATTCCTTCTTGGTCACTCATCATTTGTAGCCGATGGAGATCTGAAATGACATAACGGACATCAAAATCCGGTTGAACTGCAAATAGACCTGCAGCAAAAACAACATCTTGATTAAAGGCTCGTTCCGGCTGAAGCAAATTGCGAGACGTTGCCTTGGGGACATATATTTGAATGGCTTCTGAGCGTCCTGTAGACGATAATCCGAGGTGCCAAGCTACACCAATACCAAAAACCGCATCGGGGTGTTGCGTTTTATACGCGCCTCGATACACGGATTCCGAAATGTTGGTGGTGTTAGTAAAGGTGCTGTCTACGCCTTTTAAACTGGCAATGTATTCTTGTTCTCTGTATCTAAGCAGTACACGTTCTTCAAGAACTGGACTTACCGACACTACATCTTCCCATTGCAGTAGTTCTTCAATTTTTTCCTCGTCATGAGGAAATGATTTCCCAATGCGGGCAGACACTTTCATGTCGGGATCAAACGTGGAGTAAAAGCCTTTTACCAAATCTTCTAGGCCATTAAAGGCTGCAAGTATCACCAGCAGAGCAGCAGTGCCCACTACCAATCCGCTGATGCTAATACCCGCCAAGATATTTACCGCTGTGGCACTGTGACGCGAGAAAAAGTATCGGCGAGCAATGAAATATGGCAAACGCATGGGCGTGATGTTTACTTCAGCGGATTGTCGCCTTCGCCTCTTAACAAACGATCGATATTATCTTCATAATCGAGCGAATCGTCGACGTAATAACGCAGTTCTGGCATTTTTCGAATTTGCTTGCCAATGGTATTCCCAAGTTCGCGTTTGATAAAACCTTGTTGCTGACCAATGGCTTCAATCACTTTATCTGCATTGGATGAAGGGAAAATACTCAAATAAACATTGCCTACTGAAAGGTCAGGGCTCACGCGAACTTTGGTCACACTCACCAATATTCCTTGAAAGTGTGTTTGTGAAAAACGTTGAAAAATATGCCCAAGTGATTCAATCATAAGTTGATTTAGGCGGGTAAGTCTGGTGTTGTCCATGCTGCTAAATTATACGACAAAGGTAGTTAATTTTGTTGGACATTTTTGCGGTATAAATGGGTGTATGGCAATGAGCGGTGGGCTACTTTTGCCGCGTGACTAAAAGAGAACACTACCGGAAAAATTTGCAACTGGCCATCCCGGTTATGATAGGGCAGCTCGGCCACGTGATGGTAAGCGTAGCCGATAGCGTAATGGTGGGGAAGCTGGGAACTTTGCCCCTGGCTGCTGTGGCGCTTGCCAATAGCATTTTTGTGGTGTTTATGGTCTTTGGCGTGGGGGTGACTTTTGGTATCACACCTCTGGTATCCAATGCCGACGGGCAAGGAAAAACAAATCTGCCCAAACGATTATTGCAACAAGGCTTACTGGTTTATACCTCCTTAGGTGCCGTGCTGTTTTTGCTCTTATTGGCCGTGATTCCTTTAATGCCTTATTTCGGACAAGACCCAGCGCTGATTCCCATTACCCGACCGTACTATATCATATTGTCGAGCTCCATATTACCGCTTTTGCTCTTTATGGCATTTAAGCAGTACGCCGAAGGATTTGCCGATACCCGCTTTGCTATGTACATCAGTGTAGGGGCCAATTTACTAAATGTATTGCTCAATTACCTGCTCATTTTTGGTCAGTGGGGGTTTCCGGAATTGGGCCTCAATGGTGCTGGCTGGGCCACGCTAATTGCACGTGTGTTGATGTTTGTCGTGATGGCCTTCTATGTTCTCTACAAGTGGCCATTGCGTACATTGCCTAAGGGAATCAATCGCGTTTTGGTGAGAAAATTATTGGCCATTGGAATCCCTACCGGGTTGCAGTCCATTTTTGAAGTGGGCGCATTTGCCGTGGCAGCACTCTTTGCCGGTATGCTCAGTGCCGAGGCGTTAGCAGCGCATCAAATTGCCATCAATCTTGCGTCGATAAGTTACATGGCAGCTACAGGATTAGGGGCAGCAGCGGCAGTGCGGGTGAGTAATCAACTCGGACGACAAGATCCAGATAACCTGCGTGCCGCAGCACGCTCACTGTTTTCTCTCACGGTGATTTTTATGATATTTGCCGGTGCCGTGCTGTTTGTATTCCGCGATACGCTGGTCGGTTTTTACAACGATAACCCGTTGGTCTTAAACTTAGCAGCCAATATGCTTGTTGTGGCCGTTGTGTTTCAGTTGTCTGATGGCTTACAGGCTGTTGGGTTAGGCGCATTGCGTGGTTTTACAGATGTTCGGTTACCTACCATTATCACTTTTGTTGCCTATTGGGTGTTTACCATTCCTTTGGCGTATGTGCTTTCCCAATATACCAGCATGGGCGCAATGGGTATATGGTACGCATTGGCTTTGGGTCTAACAATTTCGGCTTTGCTGCTTCACGTGCGCTTTAGACGCTTGCTGATAAAAAAATCTTTGGAATTAAAGCGAATCTAAAATATTTGCACAACCCCGCTTTTGTGACTCTGCACCCCCTGCATTTTATAAACAGCTGCTTATTCTTCCTTATCACCAAATGCTCCGTGATACACGATTTCTTCAATCAAACCACACAAATATTGACTGAAGGATTCACGTAATTCTGCCGGTTGGGTGGCGTCTTTCTTCAACCACTTGTAGCCATCGCTTTGTTTTTTTAAGCCAATCAACGCAGCTCTAAAAGGGGCGGATTGGTTGCCGTCCAATAGGGCGTAGCACAACAACTGTATCCCGTAGCCCAGTTTGTCTAAGCGTTTTTCGTGATCAATCTCCTCGGGGTTATCAGGCCAAGCAATGGTTTTTCCTTGTCCGGTGCTGCCGGTCTTATAGTCAAGATACACAGTGGTGTTGTCGTCCCAAAGCTCCAGTCGGTCGATGACACCACAGAGTTTTACCGGACCGTACTTTGTTTGCAGTGGCAGGTTTACGCACTTCTTGCCACCTTCCATGCGGTCGGTACTTTTGTTTTCCAGTGCCAATATTTTTCGGCCATTGGTCGTAATGTCGCTTTCAAAGGCAAATGCCAAATCAATCATTTCGTTGGCTGCGGTTAGCGCCAGTAAATTTTTGCCGCTTTTTAATGAGGCGCCGCCCAGCTCTTTTTGCAAGGCTGTTTCGAGCTTTCCCTTGGCTTCTTTCCTCAGTGACTTGAGTGTGTCTTTGTCGGGAAATGGCTGGTTGATGTATGGGGTAAACACAGCTTCCAACACCGCGTGAACGGCTTGTCCCAATGCGGGCATGTCCACATCTTCGCTGGGATCGCTGTCTTCCTCGCGAATGCCGAGTAAATACTCGCGGTAAAATTGAATGGGATCGCGGAGGTACTTGTTGATGGCCGAGGGAGAAATGCCGTCTGTGGCGAGTTTTTTCTCCAAGGCATCGACCACTTGTTCAGACTTGTTGATGCTTAGGGGGTGCCAATTGTCATCCTGACTTAAAGGGGCGTAGTATAAGATTTTTTCCAGTTGTAAATTCTCGGGAAAGGCCTTGCGCCATTCCCAGTCAATTTGGTAGATAAAGCGACTGGGGCCGGCATTTCCCATACCTGACCCACCTTGGGTATAAACCAAGTCGGCGGTGTGTACGCCGTGAAAAAGGTGGTAAAAATGGTAGGCAAAAATGGCGTCGTTGTGGGTGTGAAGGGTGAGGTTAAACTGTCGCCTGACGTCATTGGGTATCAGCGAGGGTTTGTGTTTGCTGCGCGGTATCACGTCTTCATTTACCGAGAGCACCACCATTTGATCGAGGTGAAGCAATCGCGTTTCCAAGATACCCATGATTTGAATGCCGGTTTCCGGTTCGCCGCGAAAACTGATGGTTTCATTTTTGCACAACTGCCAGCACACATCAGCCAAAGTGTTTAGATCGATGTCGTTGAGGTAGTTTTCCACCCATTGCTTGAGGTCGCGAATCACGTGTAGTGCCGCATAGGTTTGCTCACGTTCGTAATTTTCATGCTGTGCACGCGATTGATCCCAGTAAACTGCAATGGATTCGAGCAACTGTTCGGTTTGTGTTAAAGCCGAAAGTGGTGCTTCTTTGGGCGATAGGAAGTCGGCCAGTTCGGGCGATAGGTATTCTTTGAGAAGTGCGGGTTTGATGTAGATCAAGTTGCCTCTGCTCATTTGATTCATCAAGGCTTGTACGTCGGAATGGTGACCTTTACTGGAAAACCACTCGATCATAAACGGATGGCGCAGTACCCGGAGGAGGTCTTTGTAATACAAACTGCCCTTGTTTTTATACAAGCGGGTGAGGTTGTAGATGAGTTGGCCGGCTTGGAGATTGTCCAGACCAATGCCCAGGGTTAAATTGACATTGGCTTTGGCCGGTAGAAGTTGCACCAAATCGTTTACCAGGGTTTCATCGCTGAGTACAATGGCCACTTGTTCGTTGGCATAGACTTTTTCCTCTTCCCATTGAACCACTTTTTCGGTGGCGTATAGCACCTGTTGTACATTACCGGTCGTTTCTACACAGGTCACCTTCAGAGGGTGCTGGCCGATGTTGGCGGGCATGGCGTTTTTGTCTTTGTCGCTGAGCAGGTCACTGTGCATGTCGCGGAAAAACAGACCGGCTTCTTGCTGTTTTTGCTTGACATACCAAGCGTCGGCGTCCCAGAAAAACTGTGCTTTATTCATGCGTTTGGCACTGCGCATGATGTTGGATTCTGCCGGAGATAGTGCGTTAAACCCGGCAAAAATCAGGTTGGATTCCGGGTGGGAAGTAAAAAATTCGTGCAGGTACACCGGCGCATTTTCGGCAAAAGTTCTAAACGCCAGTGCAGGATCTGCCATGTGGTCTTTGAGGAGGTTGTTTCGATAGTCGGTGTATACAGCGCCCAAGGTTTCGTAGAATGCCAAGTACTTGCGCGCATAGGTGCCTTTGGCGGCGTCCGGTGCATCGGGTGCCCACTGTTCAATTTTTTTGATGTCGCTGAGGTAGTTGAATAAATCAGCGGGGTCGGCGAGGTAGAGGTCGATTTCGTAAATATCGGTGAGCAGCATGGGGCCAAGACCGAGAAACTCATCGATGGTAAAAGACTTTGAGGCGTGTTTGTCAACGCTGTTATACAAGCGCAGTAAGCTCTCTGTGCTGCTGCATTTTTTAAGGTTCACACATTGAAACACAAACTCTTCGATGCTGAGAATGGTTGGTGCCGCGATGGGCTTGTCGATGATTTTGGCCAGTGCCTTTCGCAAGAAAATGGCGGGTCTGAGATTTGGTATGACGATGAATTGGCGGTGCAATTGCTCGCCGTATTGACGGTAAAGTTCGTGCGCAAGGTGGTCTAAAAACGTGCGGGGCATGATCATTTTTTTGATGCCCTAAAGGTAGTGATTATTGAAGTGATTGTTGTTGATATTGTTAAACATTAAAGTGTGGCTGGAATTTAAGTGGTGAGCGTTTAAAGTCAGGGTTTAAGTGTATTTACAAAAAAGAATTTCACAAATCGATTGATAGATTTTTTTTGTAACTTTGGTAATCTGAAAAATTGTATGAAATGAAAACAGCATTGCAAATAGATTTAACCTTTGACCAAATATTGTCAATTATAAGGCAGCTTCCACTACAGCAAAAATTAAAGTTGACCAAGGAATTAGAAAAGGAGGCTATTGACAGTAAATTATCTCGTTTGTTAGAAGTATTTAAGACAAAAGATATTGCTATAGAAACCATATCAGAGGAAGTGGATATAGTTAGGAAAGAAATTTATGAAAAGAAAAAACGTTAAGGTTATTTTTGATACCAATGTTTGGATTAGTTTCTTGATTGGCAAGCAGTTATCGACAATAAAAAGGTATATTTCTAACGGGGATATAACGATTGTGGTTTCTGAACAATTGCTGTCTGAAATTAAAATCGTTACAAGTCGCAAAAAACTCAAAAAATACTTCCCTAAAGAAAATGTGAGAGAGTTGATTGATCTTATGGATGTTATTGCTGAAAAGGTTGAGGTAAAACCAAGTCATTTTATTTGCAGAGATCCGAAAGACAATTTTTTATTGGATTTAATAGATTTTTCAAAAGCCGATTATTTAATTACAGGGGACAAGGATTTATTAGAACACAATCCATTTAAAACGGCACAAATTCTATCTCCTGCAGAGTTTGAAAACAAACTTAAAGCTAGCTTTAAATCTTAAATGAAGTCCATTCGCAGTCATAATATTTTATAAATTACCAATCACTGCAACACCAGCCGCTTACTAACACTCCCTTGCATCGACGACAAGCGCAAGGTATACACACCCTTGGCCAGATGTTTGGCTTGGATGGTTTCTGTGGCATTGTTTATCACCTGCTGATGCACGGTTTGTCCGGCCGCGCTGATAAGGGTCACGATCCATTGACTGCCTTCATAAGATGGAAATTCAATGTGAAACGTGCCGTTTGATGGATTGGGGTAAACGGACACATCTTGTTCGCGGATATGCGATTCTGTTTGAAGTGAATGTTGAATGCCGGTGTTGGTTACAAATAGACGATCTGAGAGTCCACCTGTAACTATGTGTTCATCAGAAATAAAAACAATATCCCAAAGGTTTTTAGAGTAATCGGGATTTGAAGTAAGTTGTTGTTCAAACCAATGGTCTCCCAGGTCTGGTGTACAATGAAATTTGCCATCCCCGCCGCCGGCACAAACCACATCGCCGTAGCCGCCAATAAAATTTGTGGGGTGTAACAAATGTACTTTGGTTAATCCATCGTAATTCAAAAGTCCTTCTGTACCTGTATATGACCTTACAACAGTAGATGTAAAGCCCATTTTATTATCGAACACTACAAATCCAGTGTCTGGACTGGTGAAGTACAAGCCTTTGACGACCGGATATGTGTGCACCATTGGCTGACTATCAATCTGCCAAGTAAAACCGCCATCGCTGGTGTAAAAGATCCTTTCAAAATCCTCATGCACACCATAAAAGTGGTTTTCATCGAGAATAAAGCATATTTCCGGTGATTCTGTGGTAGTGCTGTGGCGCATGGTCCAACCAGAGGGGCTGTCAAATACGTACCAGTAATATTCACCATCGTCTTCACCGTTGAGGATGATGGTGCCGTTGCGTTCTTCGAGATTGTAAAAATCGCTGATGGCGAAGGTGTCGGAAATGATCTGCCAGTTTTGTCCACCATCAGCTGTTTGGTAGGCATCTTTCCACCCAACGGCAACCCCTATATTATCGTCGATAAATACGGCTTTTTTAAATAAGGCATACATGGTGGTGTCTTGAGTCCAATCCCAGCCACCATTGACTGTTTTGTGAACGCCTCCAGGGACAGTGCCGCCCTTATACCCCACGCTGTCATTGATGAAATAAATGAAATAGGCGCTCCCCAACTGCGGCGTAGATCGATCCACCCACTGCCCGAAGAGCAAAGCGGGAAAGAGAAGGCATGTGTAGATAAAGGTTTTCATGATTCGCGTTTAAAGAATGTAAATATACACAAAAAAACGAGAAAGCATAAGACCTTTCCTTCATTGGAGGACGCTGTGATTTCAACCAGTGCTTACCTGCACGCTTTTTGTTGTGTGCTTGGTCTTACCGCGATTTTTCCTTCTCCCACTCATCCGCTACCACTTCTAACTCGTGATAAAAGTCTTTGCCAAACTTTCTGATGATGGCGTCTTTGGCAAATTCGTAAACGCGTATTTTTAAGGATTGACCGAGGGTACAGGCCGGCGAACAAATGTCCCAGCGGTCGTAATTCACGCCGTAGTATCCGCTGCGGTAACTCTTTACGCGAATGGGGTAGAGGTGACAGGAAACAGGCTTGGGGAAGTCGATCTTGCCTTCTCGGTGGGCTTTTTCTATGCCACAAAGGGCGGTTTTGCCTTCGAAGATGACATAAGCGCACTCGTTGCCGTTGATCAGTGGTGTGGCATAATCGTCGGTGTCGTCAGGAATCCAAGTGCCTTGTTCCTCAATGGCCTTTCTGCCCTCCGGACGAAGGCCGTCTTTGATGATGGGATAGATCTCTTCCAGTATTTTGGTTTCTTCCTTTTCCAAAGGCGCACCGGCATCTCCGGCCACGCAGCATGCACCATGACATTTGCTCAAGTCACAGTGAAAGGCTTCTTCCAGTATGTCGGAAGCGATGATTTTTTTATCTATTTCAAATGCAGGCAAAACGAAGGTCTTTAATGTTCATTCTTTTCATGTCTCCAATAAATCCATTTACAGAGAAGCCATCTATATTAACCCCTTGCTCAATCATACACTCACCTATTATTACTTACAGTTATCGGATTTTGTCGACAGCCAATTATTTTAGGTATTTGTTTAACCACATAAAAAACTCCGTTTGCCATACAATGGCGTTTTGCGGCTGCAGTACCCAGTGGCCTTCGTCGGGGAATAGCACCAAACGGCTGTCAATCCCACGGATTTTGGCCGCTTGAAAGGCTTGAAGTCCTTGCTCCACCGGTACGCGGAAATCTTTTTCTCCGTGAATGACCATGATGGGGGTATCCCATTGATCGACCTTACTGTGGGGTGAAAATTCCAAATAGGATTTTGGTGTGGGCTTATTCCAGTAGGGTCCACCTAAATCCCAATCGGCAAAGAACAGTTCTTCGGTGGTGCCATACCAGCTCTCCATGTGGAAGAGTCCGCAGTGTGAGATAAATGTTTTAAACCGACCATTATGGACACCCGCCAATTGGTACACGCTGTATCCACCATAACTGGCACCCACAGCCCCTAAACGGTTTTCGTCGATGTACGATTTTTTCGCCATTTCATCCACAGCCGTGAGGTAGTCGGCAATGGGTTGTCCGCCCCAGTCACCGCTGATGTCATCGTTCCAAGCCTTGCCAAATCCGGGCAAACCACGACGGTTGGGGGCTATTACCACGTATCCTTGAGAGGCCATGAGTTGGAAATTCCAGCGGAAGGAGTAAAATTGAGATACGGCGCTTTGGGGGCCGCCTTGGCAGTACAACAAGGCCGGATATTGCTTAGATTCGTCAAAGTCAGGCGGAAGAATTAACCAAACCAGCATTTTCTCACCATCAGTGGTGGTTACCCATTCTTCGCGGATTTCACTGGTAGGCATGCGGTCAAATATGGGCGTGTTGACCTTGGATAGCGCCTCTGCTTCTCCGCGCTTACTGAAAGTGAAAATCTCCGTCGGGTGATTCATGTCCATGCGTTCGGCCACTATGGTGCCTTTTCCGGCTTTGATGTTGCCGTAGTTGTAACGTCCGGTGGCAAAGGCTTCAGCTTTAGCTGTGACGCCGGTTTTTCCAAACGATAGATCGAGTTTGTAGATCGGAATGGTGGCCTTTTCGTCTTTGCTTATGTAAACGGTTTTTTTATCGGCCCAGTCGTAGCTGTGCCAGAAATCAGCCAGAGTACGATGTGCTTTGTTTTCCTTGAGGTCATATACCACAAAGTGCGACTCGTCTGATTCAAAACCGGCACGCGGCATACTCAGCCAGCTCAGGTGTTTTCCGTCGGGAGAAAATTTGGGATACTTATCGTAACCTTGGTTGTCACCGGAAATTTCGGTGGTTGACTCTGATTCTAGCTCGTAAAGAAAAATGCGGGTATTGGTACTTTGGGCAAATTCCACGCCGGTTTCGGGCTTCAATACATAGGCAATGTGGGTGCCATCTGGGTGGATGCTGTAATCGCCTTTGCCGCCAAATGGAGGTGTAGGAAACGCATAGTCTTTTCCTTTCATCAAGTCTTTATAGATCACCACTGGGTGAACAATCTCTTTGGGTAAATCTGCAATGCAGAGGTGCTCGGTCATTTCGCCTTGCCAGTCGTCCCAGTGGCGGTACATCAAATCGTCGTAAACGCGTACATTGGCTTTTTTCATGGATTCATAGGGTCGGAGCAGCCAGTTGTTGCGCGGCACTTTTTTCGAAAAGACCAGTAAATGGCCATTTTTTGTTTTTTGCAAATGTGCATTGGCAATGCCATCGCGGATATCGGTAACCGGTTTTTCTTCGCCGCCCCACTCTTTTAGGTAGAGTTGTCCCTTACGCATAAAGGCAATGGTTTTGCTGTTGCCCACGAAGTGTGCACCGGATTCGCTGCCGTCTTCCTTTTCACTGATGCGTTCTGCAGCACCTCCTTTGGTAGGAATACGGTAAACAAGGCGTTCTCCCTTGTTTTTCCCCATGTCGTAGGTTGTAATTCCGTATAATGCGTATTTTCCGTCGGGTGACACGTCGTCTAGACTAACGCGTCCCAGTTTCCAAAGTAGTTCAGGATTCATTCCCGATTGTGCTTGCATGGATAGTCCGATTGAAAGGCTAATAATTAAGGCGAATATCTGCTTCATGTTTCTAAAAATTGAAATGGGTTACAAAGGTAGTGATTCTGCAAAAAGCATTCCTAGGTCTAAATTGAGGTAGGCGGCTTGTTTAGGTAAAATGGATTCGGCCGACAGTCCGGGTACGGTGTTCACTTCAATAAGGTGGGGCACATCGTTTTGATCGATGATAAAGTCTACCCTGGCTAGTCCATTGAGTTGTAGTTTTTTGTAGACCAATTCCGTTTGCGCCATGATGGTTTTTTGTGCGTGCTCGGAGATTCGGGCGGGTGTGATTTCTTCAGACAGGCCGCTGTATTTAGATTCGTAGTCAAAAAATTCGTTTTTGGGAACAATCTCCGTAATGGCTAAAGCGGTTACTTTTCCGTTGCGTTTGCAAACACCGCAAGCCACTTCGGTGCCTATAACGGCAGATTCTACAACTACAGCGTCGTCTTCTGTAAATGCAACGTTTAAGGCCTGCGCAAAATCATCGGCGTTTTTTACTTTTGAAACGCCCAAACTGCTTCCACTGCAATTGGGTTTAACAAAAAGAGGCAGTCCAAGCTTTTTAATGATATTTCTGGAATTGATGCTGTCATTCTGGTGAATGTATTCCGACTTGGGTACGGTGATGCCCATATGACGAATTACCATGTTGCACTCGGCTTTGTTAAATGTCAATGCAGAGGCAAAGGCATTGGAGGTGGAGTGCGGCATGCCTATAAGTTCAAAATAGGCCGGTAGGAGACCATCTTCGGCTGGAGTGCCGTGTACCGCTACAAAAACGCCGTCAAAGGTTACTTGGGTGTTGTTTTTACCTAAAAAAGAAAAATCGTGTTTGTTGATGGAGAACTGCTCACCGTCTATATCGGCGTACCAACCGTCTTTGGCAATGATGACTTTAAAGCAGTTAAACGCATTGCGAAGGTGGTCAAAAACCACTTGTCCGCTACCCATACTTACGTCGTACTCACCGGAGTAGCCGCCCATGACGATGGCGATGTTTTTTTTGCTCATAGGGAATGTGGTTGCTGGTCGATTAATGGGTTAAGAGCCAATGTGAATTGTTGTGCTTGAATGGTGTGAAAAGTCTTTTCACTCGTGAATGCATTTGAGATAAAAAGAGGAAGCCAGATGGCCATTAATAAAATAATGAGTATGCGTTGCCAAACTTTTCTCATTTCACTTAAGAGCAAAAAACTTAGGGATATGCTGCACATAAACCACCACACATTTGCGTATTGCGAGCTATCTTGAAACAATATAGCCAAGAACAAAAAGCACAGCCCGGCCAAGGCAAAGCTTCGACCGGAGTAGGTCCAGCGTTTGGCGCGGGTTATTTCGGTGAGAAAAAGGAGCATCAAAACAATCGTCCATGTATATTGAAACCAACGTTGCGGTTGGTTGCTGATGTTTTGGATAGACGCGGAGGAAAAGCTTGGTGAAATATTTGGTAAAACAACGTCTTGAAGCAACAAGAATGCAGAAAGTGCGAGTGTGCTGCCCACAATAGCCAAGCGTTTTTCTTCCTTTCTTACTATAATAAAATCGATAATGATAAGCAGGATAAATGCGGGGAGTATGGGTGGATTAATGGCAAATACGAGTAACCCAAAAAGCAATGGTAAAAAGAAATATAGCCACTTGGGCAATCGGTAATCGAGAATGATGAAGCCGATAAAGGCGACGCCGATGGCTAAGAATGCGGTGATGTGTCCGAGCAGTAGCAGTTGACCTATTACTATAGGTAAAACAATCAACGCATTGACAGCAGAAATGCCTTTTTGTCGGCATCGCAACTCAGCCGCAAATCCAGTTATGCCGATGGACATCGCAATGAGTAATTTTTCTGCAGATATAAAATTGAGGTTGACCACATACGCCAACCAAGTTTCATGTCCGAAAAGGTAGTTGTGAGGCGTGTTGCTGCGAATAGCATTAATCATGCTGTGCACCTCGGCGCTGAGTTGGTTTTTTGATACAATAAAAGGAAGAAGGGCTAGAGCCAAACACAAATAAAACAGCCAGCGCGCGAGCACCGGCTTGTTTTTCAGCTTGTGTAACAGCCGTAGCATGCGATTACACCGTCATGATATCGGCTTCTTTACGTTCCAAAATACTGTCAACCTTACTGTTAAAGTTGTTGGTAAGCTTTTGGATTTCTTCTTCGTTGCCTTTGATAAGGTCTTCTGGAGCGCCGTCGTCTTTGAGTTTTTTCAAGGCATCGTTGGCGTCTTTACGTGCGGCGCGGATGCTTACGCGGGCGTGCTCAGCTTCTGCTTTGGCCGCTTTAACCAGGTCTCTACGGCGGTCTTCGGTCAATGGCGGAATGTTGATGATCACCATTTCTCCGTTGTTGGATGGGTTGAGCCCCAGGCCGGCGTTGAGGATGGCTTTTTCGATTTCCGGAATCATGCTTTTTTCCCAGGGCTGCACGGTAATGGTGCGAGCATCAGGAGTTCCTACGTTACCTACACCGCTCAATGGGGTAATGGAACCGTAGTAGTCTACTTTTACCGGAGAGAGCATCGCTGGATTGGCTCTTCCAGCACGGATTTTAACCAGTTCTTTTTCTAAATGAGAAATGGCATTGTTCATCGACTCTTCGGTCTCTGCAAAAATGAGTTCTAATTCTTCGTTCATGGCAATATATTAATTATGTACCAGTGTTCCTATGTTCTCGCCGGCAACCACTTTGAGAAGATTGCCGCGGGTGTTCATATCAAACACCAAAATGGGAAGCTTATTTTCTTCACTAAGCGTAAAGGCCGTCATATCCATAACGTTAAGGCCTTTTTCGTAAGCTTCGCGGAAGGAGATTTTTTCGTATTTCACCGCGTTTACGTCTTTTTCGGGGTCGGCGGTATAAATGCCATCGACGCGTGTGCCTTTAAGGATGACTTCGGCTTCGATTTCAATGGCCCTCAATGTGGCGGCTGTATCGGTTGTGAAATAAGGGTTACCTGTTCCACCAGAGAAAATGACTACACGGCCTTTTTCTAGGTGACGAATAGCGCGGCGACGGATGAAAGGCTCAGCAATTTTATCCATTTCTATGGCATTTTGCAAACGGGTGTAAATGCCTTTGTCTTCTAGTGCGGATTGAAGCGCCAATCCATTGATGGTTGTGGCCAGCATGCCCATGTGGTCAGCTTGCACGCGATCCATGCCTTCACTGGCACCGGATACACCACGAAAAATATTACCGCCACCTATAACAATGGCCAATTGTATACCTTTTTCTGTAATCGTTTTAATTTCTTCAGCGTAAGCTTTAAGTCTTTCCGGATCAATTCCGTATTGTCTATCGCCCATGAGGGCTTCTCCGCTGAGCTTCAGGAGTATTCGTTTGTAATGCATCGCAGTTCTGTAATTGCTGCAAACCTACGGAAAAAATGCGTATCGCTTTGGTGGGAATTTGATAAATTTGAGACGTTGAGA
>JAIUMB010000004.1 GCA_022565745.1 Cryomorphaceae bacterium
AAATACTTATTCTTGGGAAATACCTGAAGGAGGTGCGCCCTTAAACGAAGACCCTTTAGAAGCAGCTAAGAGAGAATTATCAGAAGAAGTTAATTTAAAAGCTGAACATTGGACATGTATTCAAAAGTCAGATTTAAGCAACAGCGCTACCGATGAAACATGCATGATTTTTTTAGCTACCGGTTTATCACC
Organism: Cryomorphaceae bacterium; assembly: GCA_022565745.1. Taxonomy (GTDB): domain Bacteria; phylum Bacteroidota; class Bacteroidia; order Flavobacteriales; family Schleiferiaceae; genus CSBr16-58. Next base: position 193 of record JAIUMB010000004.1, read on the forward strand.
ATGCCATCTACATAAACCAGATGAAACTGAGAAACTCGTAATAAAACGTGTTCCTTTACAAAGGTTTTTTGATATGGTGGATGACGGAAGCATACGAGATGCCATTTCTGTTATGGCCGCAATGAGATATCGGTTGCAAAATTCATAAAGCCATTTACAGACGTATTGCTTTTGTATATTAACTTTGATAAGGTCAAATCATTATCCATCAATACGACTATTCACACGTGCGGTTTAATTTTGCCTTTATTGCTATTTTTATTGTCAATACGCTATTTGCGCAAAGTAACGATAACGCGAATAATGATAGTATTTTATTGGTTAAGGGCTATGTGAAATCTCATCAAGGAGAGCCCGTTCAATCTGCGTCCATCGAAGTTTTTCACCAGCAACAACGCCTTATTGCTACCATTACCAACACGGATGGTGAATTTTCTTTCTCATTAGGGAGGCGGTTCAATATGTTCACGGTTCAGATCAGACATATCGGATATTATCAGCAAAGCAAGTCCTTAAATTTAGACAGCAATTTAACGACTCTATCATTTACACTTCAACCGCTTGATACTGAACTTCCCGGTATAGTCGTTTCAGCTGGCCGTACCGAACAGCGTTTAGAAGAAACCACCGTCTCAGTAATGGCTGTCCCTGCTTCTTTGGTAAAAAATAAAAACCCAACCGATATTCAGCAGACGATGGATCAAGTACCGGGTGTAAATGTTACCGAAGGCCAAGTGAATATCAGAAGTGGAAGTGGTTGGAGTTATGGTGCAGGGACTAGAGTATTAACCCTTATTGACGATTTACCACTGATTTCCCCTGATGCCAATCAAATACTATGGCCCCTGGTACCATTTGAGTCACTCGAACAAATGGAGGTCTTAAAAGGCGCCTCATCGGCTTTATACGGCAGTTCAGCATTAAATGGCGTTATTAATGTGAGAACACGATCTCCTTTCGAAAAGAAAACCTATGCCAATGTGTTTTTAGGTATGTACGATGCACCTGCGCAAAACGAATGGCAATGGTGGGATCAACCTTTGCTTTTTAGTGGGTTACAAGTTTCACATTCTAATCATTACAATTTAGGAAAAGGGAAATTAGGGTATCTGGTTGGTGTAAATGGTCTCCAAGATCCTGGTTTTAGATGGAATGCTGTCGACAACCGTATGCGTACGCATTGGAAAACGGCTTATAAGCAAAAATTGTCTGCAAATCGTTTTTTAGAAATGGGGATAAACGGAACCGTATCGCATAGGAAAAGTGGTGAAGCATTGATTTGGGAAAGCGGTAGTAATCCATATATGGCCCAGGATAGTTCAGTTACGGTGACCAATGGAGTCACCTATTTCATTGATCCTTATTTAGAAATTTCTTATGGCAACGAAAGTATTCAACACAGCGATAAACTTCAATTGCGTTTTTTATCCATTGATAATGTAGCCTCAGACAAGGTCAACCGCTTTGATAATGCATCGCGTTCTCAACTTATTCAGTATCAACATCAGGCTAAGTTTGACCGTTCCACGATAACCGCTGGTGTATTTGGTTTATTTTCCGATACAGAATCGGAAATATTTGGAAACCATATCGCCGCCAATCAAGCCATTTTTCTTCAAGGTGATTTCCCATGGAAACGTTGGAATTTTTCTGCAGGAGCCAGGTATGAGTATTTTCAAGTCAATGAAATCAATCAAGAGCAACCTGTGTTTAGAGCCGGTGCTAATTATGCACTTACCAAAAGTACCAATATTTTTTCAAATTATGGCGAAGGTTTCCGTTTTCCCAGTATTGCTGAATTGTACACCGAAACAAATGTGGGGGCCATCAATATTTTTCCAGCGCAAAATCTACGACCAGAGTTTGGTCAAACGATGGAGTTTGGTGTAAAACAGTTGATAGGTAACGATGTTTTTAAATCTAGAATGGAAGTAGCTGCCTATTATATGCGTTTTACAGATATGATAGAGTTTATGTTCTCTAATTGGGGCAACTCAGGCGTTTTTTTTAATGATTTAGGATTCAGTTCCGTGAACGTTGGTGACGTCAGTATAAGTGGTATAGAATGGAGCTATGCCGGTTCGCTCGATTTACCAAAGCAACAATGGCAGTTTTTAGTGGGTTATACCTATGCCAATCCAATAGTTAGAAACCCGGAAGAGCAGTTAGTAGATGGTAGAAATATTACCTATAAGAGCACATCCTCAGATACATCCAACGTGTTAAAGTACAGATACAAACATTTGGTACGTGCTGATATACAATGCAAATTATTCGATGTGTTACGAATAGGGGGTAGTGTAAGGTACAATGATTTTATGCAGGCCATTGATCAAGCATTTAATACTTTAATTCCAGATGTAAGATCGACACGTGAACGCCTCAATACTGGAGACTTATTTATTGATGTAAGAGTAGGGTATCAACTTAATAAAAACGTTTCAATGAACCTTATCTGTGATAATTTATTAAATAGAGAAGTCATGATTCGACCGGCCATGATGGGCATGCCGCGAAGATTTATGGTACAGATGATACTAGATTATTGATGTTGAAAGTTTTTACCCTCTTTCTATCCAGAGTTTTTATTCATAGTCAGTTTTGGGTGGCCTTGATGGCTTTTTTTTTGACCCTATTAACGCTTTTTGAATTAAAATCGGATGCGTTCAAATTAGCCATTTCTGTGGGTATGTTAACGTGGGGGGGATATACCTATATCAGATCTTTTAGTAACGCAAATACATTAAATCACCGTCATTACAAAGCACTTAAATTGTTTTATTTACCGATTACTTTAGTTAGCCTTTCTTATGGTATTTATGTTCTTTACGCGTTCACCAATCACCTTTTGATTACCACTTTAACTTTATTGCCTAGTGCCCTGTTGGTTTTTTTATATCCATTAAAAAAATCTTGGTTGCTTTCCATCAGAGAGTTTCCAGGTATTAAACTTATTGTGATTTCTTTCAGTTGGCTTTGGTTAACCACTTGCATACCATTAATTGTTATACAAGACTTTAATCCTCTTCATGCGGCATCTATGTTTTTACAAAGGTTTTTGTTGATGATGGTTTGGATTTTACCTTTTGATATAAGAGATTTAAATATAGATAAAAAGCAGATTAAAACCATTCCACAGCAAATTGGTGTAGATTCAACAAAGCAATTGATTTATATAATTGTTTTCATTTTACAATTAAGTTATCTACTTACCGCATGGCTTTCCTTAACACAAGTTATTGTTTCACTGAGTTATATAGCAGGATTGGAAGTGTTGAGTTTGTTGGTTTATTTTTCAAAACCATCAAAAGATAGCGGTTATTATTCCATACTTGTAGAATCCACACCCATGTATATTCTTTTTATGTTGATGCTCATCGTACTGGTGTTTATATAGAATAAATAATATCAGTTATTTTGACAAATAATTTATTTGGTGACCGTATAAATGATTTGATTCTATGTATATTTGCAGCCCTTGATAAAAGGGATTATTTTTCGGGCCTATAGCTCAGTTGGTTAGAGCATCTGACTCATAATCAGACGGTCCCTGGTTCGAGCCCAGGTGGGCCCACCATTTTAAAAAGCAACTAAAATTTTACTATTTTGGTTGCTTTTTTATTTCATATCGTCATGTCCAAGCATTTCTTTTTATCATTTACTTTTGCTTCATGCGATATTTGGTTATAATTTTTTTGCTGCTATTTAAGGCACCCCTCGTAGCACAAGTATACAATCAGGAATCAAACAGCACCCCATTAAATGCCTTTGCAAGTTATGGTATAGGTCTTGAATTTAATGGTGGTTATTCACAGTCATACATTTTAGGCGTAAAGTTCGATGAACATCTACTTAGTTTTAGATATGTAGAAGGAAGAGAGTGGAGCAATCCTGGAGTGGCATTTGGAGGTTCGTATGTTTATCCATATCGCGTGATACGATCGATGTCTCTTATGTATAACAACCTATACAGCGAATATTTCAGGATGGGCTTTGGTGCATCTTTAAGCCGAGGTAATGTAAGAGGTGAAACGCTCATCGTTGATTTATCAGGTACGAATACGGTAACTTGGCATGAAGATATATCATATGTGACTGTAGGTGCAACCTATGATCTCACAGCCATTCCATTTGAATACAAAGGTCTTCAAATAGAAGTATTTCTTAGAGGAGAAGTAAACTTCTTTAGATTTTACAACACCATTGGAATTGGTCTAGGATACACATTCCCTAACTTTTAATTATTTTATTATGAGCGATCAGCCCATTCACATTTTACAAGCCAAGGTAGACGACTGGATCAAAACCATTGGCGTTCGTTATTTCAATGAATTAACGAATATGGCACAACTAACTGAAGAAGTAGGCGAGGTAGCGCGAATCATTGCTCGTCGCTATGGGGAGCAAAGTGAAAAGCCTTCCGATAAAGAAGCAGATTTAGGTGAGGAGTTGGCAGATGTTCTTTTCGTTGTTCTTTGTTTGGCCAATCAAACCAATACAGATTTACAGCAAGCCTTTAATAAAAAGATGGAAACAAAGACCAATCGCGACAAAGACCGACACAAAAACAATCCTAAGTTAAGCAAGTAACTTATAATCAGGTAAATAAAAAAACATCATTAGAACAACGTTCGCCTAAAATTAATATGTCGACACCACAGCGATAAAAAAGTGGCTTAAATCAAAAGTTTTAGGCCTTTTTAAAAATATACACCAAGGACGAATGGTTTTTTTCCTTTCCCGCGGATAAATTGCTTTTCAATCCATTGAAAAAAGCCTTTATAGGTTTTTTATTTTTGAATTTATTTTCATTGCTTATTAAGCTTACGTAAAACGCATCGAAAGGCATACCTCTTTTATCCACCAATGTAAATCCTGTTTTTTCAACAAAAGGTATTATAACCTTTGATTGAAAATGTGACACATGAATGGGGACATCCCATGCTGCCCAATGTTCTTTATAATGTTTGGCGTCCCAACTTTCTGGATTAGGAACAGCTACCACTAAAATTCCATCTTTTTTAAGTTTATCACGACATGTTTCTATTAGTGTTTTTGGCGTATATATATGTTCTAATACATGCCACATGGTAAAACACGCCACTGAATTGTTTTCTAGCGCATTTAGATCTGAAGGTTCATACAGCATGACATTGTATTTTTCTTTGGCTGTTTTTCTTCCTGCTTCAGCAATTTCATAACCGTGTGCTTCTCTCCCTAGCTGATTTAAAAAGTGTACAAAAGCACCACTACCAGCGCCATAATCGACAATTGTTCCCCGTGGAACATGTGCACGAATCCAACCCCACTTTCGCGATAACATGTATTGTTTGACCATAGCATAAACACGATCAAATAAAGTTTCTTTTGTGTCTGTATGTGAAATGTAGGTTTCAGAATCATAGTAAGATCCTATTTCATCTTCATTTGGCGCGTCTTTGGTGTATAAATGCGCACATGAATCACACCTTACCACCTGAAATTTTTCTTTGGTTTTTCGCCAGTGATAGGGTTTGATGTGTGGACTGTTTTCGTCAGATCCGCAAAGAGGACAATGCATGCTTTATTGTTTTTTATCGACCTAGATGAACCAGTAATACCTGAATATCCGATGGAGATATACCACTGATATGACTGGCTTGTCGTATGGTTTTTGGTTTAATGCTACTGAGTTTTTCTCTCCCTTCCATGCTTATGCTTTGCATAGACATATAATCAAAACTTGAAGGGATTTTAACATCCTCCAATCGTCTCATTTTTTCTGCCTGATCTTTTTCTTTATCGATGTAGCCTTGATATTTATAATGAATGTTCAATTGCTCAATAACGTCTTTATCAACTTCAGATAACAACTCATCAATAGAAGGAACAACACGAAAGTCTTCAAGGCTTAACTGTGGCCTACTTATCAATGTAGGTAATTTTATTTGATGTTTTAATGCCGGTGTTCCACGTGAAACCATCAACTCGTCTACATCATTTGGGGTCACACTGGTTTTATCTAATGCCTTAATCAATCGCGCAATGTCTTTCTCTTTTTGTTCAACCCGATCTAATCTTTCGACGGAAGCTAAACCAATAGAATGACCAATACGGGTCAATCGCAAATCGGCATTGTCTTGTCGTAACAATAAGCGAAACTCTGCTCTACTGGTAAACATTCGGTAGGGTTCTTCGGTACCTTTGGTGATTAAATCGTCAATGAGTACACCAATGTATGCTTCATCACGGGTTAACACCAATGGCGCCTTACTCTGGGCTTTGCAATGGGCGTTGATGCCGGCCATTAAACCTTGACATGCGGCTTCTTCGTAACCGGTCGTGCCATTGATTTGTCCGGCAAAAAATAAATTTTCCACCAATTTTGTTTCCAACGTATGGGTCAATTGAGTAGGAGGGAAGTAGTCGTATTCAATGGCGTATCCCGGTCTAAAAAAGCGGGCGTTTTCAAAGCCTTTGATTTTTCGTAAAGCGGCGTATTGAACTTCCATCGGTAATGACGTACTAAATCCGTTTACATATACTTCTATGGTGTCTAAACCTTCTGGCTCGATAAATAATTGGTGACGATCTTTATCGGCAAAACGATTGATTTTGTCTTCTATCGATGGACAATATCGGGGGCCGACAGATTGGATGGCGCCGTTGAACATCGGACTACGATCAAAACCACTTTTTAATGTTTCGTGGACTTCATCACTGGTGTAGGCAATGTGACAAGGAAGTTGTTGCTCAAGACCCTTTTGTGGTATAAAACTAAAACATCCTCTTTCTACATCGCCGTCTTGTTGTTCAAATTGACTATAGTCTAAGCTCCGTCCGTCTACCCTAGGCGGTGTACCCGTCTTCATTCGACCGGCTTCAAATCCAAGGGCAACCAAATCTTCGGTGATACCCGTGGCTGACTTTTCACCCATACGTCCACCACCCAGTTGTTTATCGCCGATGTGAATGGTGCCGTTTAAAAATGTTCCGCTGGTAAGAACTACCGTCTTTGCGTAGAACGATTCCCCAAAGGAGGTTTTTACACCAATCACTTTATTTTTTTCTACCAATACACCAGTTACAGATACTTGAACAAAATGGACGTTTTGATTGCGCTCCAAAACCAAACGCCACTCTTCAGCAAATCTCCAGCGGTCACTTTGTACACGTGGAGACCACATGGCCGGTCCTTTGCTCCGGTTCAACATGCGAAATTGTATACTCGTTCGGTCGGTAATGATTCCACTCATTCCTCCCAATGCATCAATTTCTCTCACAATTTGTCCTTTGGCAATACCCCCCATGGCCGGGTTACAACTCATCTGACCGATGGTTTGCATGTTCATGGTAAGCACCAACACCTTACTTCCCATGGTTGCGGCGGCATGAGCAGCTTCACAACCGGCATGTCCTGCGCCAACAACGATAACGTCGTATGTATCTCCAAAACTGTGCTTGTATTCCATTTATTTGTTACTTTTTTCTTTCTTTTTATCAATCAACTGATTAATCCAGTGATTTTCTGCCTGTCTCATTTTTTTCTTTTCCTTTTCATCGTGGTCCTCATAACCACATAAATGAAGCACGCCGTGGATAATGACTCTCGCCATTTCTCGCTCAATGCTTTCATTTTCTTTAGAAGCATTATCCGTTACCCGATCTAAAGAAATAAAAATGTCGGCATCAATCCGTTTTCCATTGTGATAGGGAAAGGTAATGATATCCGTGTAATAGTCGTGATTGAGGTGACTGCGGTTAATTTCTCGCAATTCCTCATCACTAAGCAAGTAAAAATGAACCTGCCGTAACCGTAAACCATGGCTCGTGGAAATTTGTTCCAACTGAGTTTGGGTTAAAGTAATTGGCCATTTAAGCGTTTCACTATGATAGACTACCATGATGCAAAAGTACGTGGAAATACGCTTTGTGACCAAGGTAACCTAATAGCTCCGATTAATGTCGGAACTTTGTACCAGCTAAGAAAGCAAAAATTGAATTAATCTTAAAATTGAAAATCATGAAGGTAGAGCAAATCTATACCGGATGCCTGGCACAAGGCGCATATTACATCGTATCAAATGGCGAAGCGGCCATCATTGATCCTTTGAGAGAGACACAACCGTATATCGATCGTTTGGAAAAAGACGGTGTAAAGTTGAAATACATCTTTGAAACACATTTTCATGCCGACTTTGTCTCTGGTCACGTGGATTTAAGTAAAAAAACGGGTGCAGATATCGTTTATGGACCTACAGCCAAAACAGAATTTGACGCCATTATCGCCGAAGACAATCAAGAATTTAAAGTTGGAGATGTGACGTTTGTAGTGTTGCATACCCCGGGTCATACCATGGAAAGTGCCACATTCTTATTGCGCGACGCCGATGGAAAAGAGCACGCCATTTTTACCGGCGACACGCTATTTTTAGGCGATGTAGGGCGACCAGACCTTGCCCAAAAAGCAGCGAGTATGACCCAAGAAGAATTGGCAGGTATGTTGTACGATAGTTTGACCAATAAAATCCTTCCCCTATCGGATGATATTACCGTGTATCCCGGACACGGAGCCGGAAGTGCTTGTGGAAAAAACATGATGAAAGAAACGGTCGATACCCTGGGTAACCAAAAAGCGGTCAATTATGCCTTAAAACAACCCAATAAAAAGGCCTTTGTGGAAGCCGTTACCGATGGATTGTTGCCGCCACCTGCATATTTTGGAGATAACGTAGCCATGAACAAAAAAGGTTATCAAAGTTTTGATGACGTAAGAAAAACAGCCATGCAAGCGTTGTCGCCAAACGCTTTTGAAGCCGCTGCTGAAGAAACAACAGCGCTCATTTTAGATACCAGAGAAAACGGACTCTTTTCACAAGGATTTGTCCCCAATTCCATCAATATTGGATTGAAAGGAGACTTTGCACCTTGGGTAGGCGCCATGATAGGTAGTGTGGATCAACCCATTTTGTTGGTTACCGAGTCTGGCGAAGAAGAAGAAGCCGTAACCCGTTTATCGCGTGTGGGCTTCGACAATGTTCTCGGTTATCTCGAAGGCGGCTTTGAAACTTGGAAATCAGCCGGAAAAGAAGTGGATAGCGTCAACAGAATCACGGCGGAGCAATTTGCTAAAGAAGTAGAAATAGGAACATCTAAGGTGATTGATGTTCGCAAAGAAAGTGAGTATGTCGCTGAGCACGTTGAAGAAGCATACAACAAGCCTTTGGATTTCATCAACGAATGGTTTGCCGATATCAATACCGATGAACACGTGTACATACATTGTGCTGGTGGCTACAGAAGTATGATAGCTGCAAGTATATTACAATCGCGAGGTATTCGCAATTTTACTGAAATAGAAGGTGGATTTAAGGCCATCGCGGAAGCTGGTGTGGCAAAAACCGACTATGTTTGTCCATCAAAAGTGATGAAGTAATGGCCACTTTGTTTAATAAAAAAGCCCGCTCAATGCGGGCTTTTTTATTTACTCCACAACCATAAAGTCAAAGAGGTTGTTTTTGCACTTTACAAAAAGACCGTAGTCGATGCCTACATCACTGTTTAAACATTGGTGCGCCAAACCCGTAGGCAATTCGTACGCCTACATATAAGTTGCTGTATTGAACATCGCTCAACCCCGGGAGAACGCCCGCTTCAATGGCAAATTTGTACTTTCCTACATTGCTTCCTCCTAAAGACCCATAAGCTTCAACACCCAACAAAAACCCAAAGTTGGTTAAACTTAATTCTTCACTTAAGTCTGCCTCATCAAATGGTTCTTTTTGTGTTTCAAAACCAAATTCTCCGACAAAAGGATTTCCGGTTATTTGATATAAACCCGTGTGAGAAGGGCCAACAACAGGAAGAAGAAGATGGGCGTACACCCGGCTCCCGGCACTGTAAGCATATAATTTGTTGTCTAAAACAATGGCTCCAAATCGATTTGTTTGGTAGGAAGCACCAACACGAAGCATAGTCATTTGAAGGTTTGTGAGAAAGACACCGCTTTCTAAACTAGGATTTACCGTTTCAACACTTTCAATGAATCTATCTTTTTTATCAATACTTCTAGTAAGTTGCATAACTCCTCCTTCAACATAGACACTTCTACTAACCGGAAGGTCCTGTTTTAAGGTGTAAACAACAGACATCCCACCTTTATTTTCCGTACGTAGAGGAATATCCGTAGCCTTCATCGTTTTGTCTTCCCAAACTTGAAAGCCACCATAAATGGATAAATTGTTGTGCCAACGCTGCTCAGACGATAATTTATCATCTGCATTTGGAATGGAATTAGGATCTCCTGTGGTCAAAGAAAAGGGATATGAATGATCAAGTTCGCCTCGCAATTGAATTTTTTTGATGTCAATCAACGACGATAAAGTAAAACCAAAAAACATTTGGTTTTCATCAAAACCCGAAAAAGCACCTCCGTATATCGACCAAATGGGTTTGGTATCAGCGTCTCCTTTTAAAAATGTATAGTTCATTCGCGTACCATCTTTAAAAACAAGTTGATGACCACCGTCTTCTGTTTTTTCAGACGTAACGCCCTCTTTTTGGGCAAAAGCATGACTACCCAAAATGGTAGCAATGGCAATTAAAAAGGTTTTAAAAATAGATTTTTTTTTCATCATAAAAAATTAATTGGTTAAAAAGGTTTAAAAGAAAACAAGAAAAACGTTACGCGTGTTAACAATTTTTAACAAATATAAAACGCATATTCAAAAACAGCAAAAATCTCGTCTGTAGCCAAGTTGGAAGAATGATTTTCTGATTACTTTTGGGTTTCTGTTCAGAATAACACCAACGAATGAAGTACCCCATTATCATTTTGCTTTTTATACAAACAACCGCTTGGGCACAACTTACTCAGGAAAGAATTGAGGTTAAGTCTAGGTTTTTGGGAGAGTTTGGTTTTTTTTATAATGATAAACCCTTAAATATTCGTCAGTTAAAACAAATAATGGCCGTCAATGAAGACGCTACTCAACAATTGAATACAGCTTTAAAATATAGAAAAGCCGCCGGTATAAGTAGTCTTTCGGGCGTAGCCTTCATGGGATATTATCTCTTTGAAGTGTCTCAAGACAGACCAGAGACGGTATGGCCGGTTATAGTTGGTGGGACGTTGTTATTATCAGCAATTCCATTAAATTCCATTTATAGCAATAAAACGGAAAAAGCCATAGAAACTTATAATGAAGGTGTTCCTTATAATCGCCAATCAAGTGTGCAGTTGGAATGGAGGGTAAGCGGTCTAGTTCTTAGCTTCTAGAGGTCTTTTTACTTTTATACAATTTGTAAAAAAACAAATTTAAATACCCGCCCTTTCTATTTAAACCGATTTTAACGCCCTTGTTGTACTTAGTAGGCTGAAACTATTCACTTTTTACCATACGAGGAACTTTGATGTAATCGGTATCGTGGTCGGGCGCGTTTTTTAGGGCGTCTTGCTGACTGCTTTCTTTGCCTTTTACGTCTTCACGCGTGGCATTATTTCGGTCGCTGACGTAAATCATCGGTTCTACATTGTCTAACTCAAGTTCTTTGACCTTTTCAACAAAGTGAAGAATTTTATTGAAATCGCGAAGCATGCCTTGCTTTTCATCTTCACTCAGTTCAATCTTTGCCAAATGGGCAATTTTCTCCAATTCTTTAATTGATACATCCATGGTGCGTTTCTTTGGTGCAAAAGTACATCAACGAACGGACATATTTAGCAGAACCTCACGCTGATTGATCCAAAAGGCATGTAGCACTTCCGCGGTTGCTTTAGGCATTTCCCATGGCCCCATGTGTGCAGTGGGCAACCATACACCCGTTACGCCCTCAGCCAACATTTGTTCTTCCATATCTTGAGTAGACACCACCGTATCGTTGACGCCAGCCAGTAAAAGAATAGGGTAAGGAGCAAAGTGAAGAATGGCTTCACGGTCGGGTCGTATTTTCATGCCTTCCAGTGAAGCAGCCACAGAACCAGCCCTGATTTGCATTGCGTTTTTGATTAGGCGCTCAATGGCTTTAATTTGTTTTTTCCTGGCTTCTAAGGAAAATAAAAGAGGAATAGCGTGCTTGATAAAACCTTCACAATCTCGTTTAACCATAACTACAGCGCGGTCTCGGTCTTGTTTCTTGCGAATGCCGTCGGCGCGGGCGGTAGAATGAACAAGAGACAAAGTGCGGATGACATCGGGATTGCGTTCAGCTAAGGCCAAAGCAACATATCCGCCCATGCTGTGGCCAACCAAATGCACTTTTCTCAGACGAAGTGTTCTGATTACAGACTCAACCGCTTCGGCCATTTCTTCCATGCGGTAGATGTAACCAATGCCATCAGATTGACCGTGGCCAAACAAATCTATGCAAATGACACGGAAAGTATTTGGCAAATATCGCTTGACACCCTGCCACATACGGGCGTCTTCCAAAAAGCCGTGGAGAAAAATCACTGCCTGACCTTTACCGTTGTCAGTAAAGTGAATATGGGTGGATTTAAATGGGAGTGTATGGTGTTGCATCATGGCGCAAAATTACACACCACAAAGAGGATTTACACATCAAAAAGCATCAACAATTGAACGAATAAGATCGTATTCAAAGCCGCGCTGATACAGAAACCCCATGACTTTTTGCCGGCGAATAAAGTCGTTGTTCTCTTTGACTTTTTCCCATTTCCAATGTGCCAGTTTTTGGAGGTGGTTTAGGTATTCCTCGTCGTCGATGATTTCTAATGCCAACTGAATACATGCTTTGGAAACCTTACGTTGGAAAAGTTTTTCTTTAATTTTTAAACGTCCCCAGCCTTTTTGTCGAAATTTGCCCCGGGCAAACGCTTCGGCAAAGCGCAGTTCGTTGACAAAGCCCTCTTCAATGAGTTCCACCATCAGCAAGTCGACCACCATGGGAATAAGCCCCATGCTCTGGAGCTTCTCACTCACTTCGTGCTGCGAACGTTCCTGATAAGCACAATAGCGGCGAATAGCCTCTCGTGCATCCTGTACGTCATAAACCTTATGCTGTGGCGCGCCTTTGTCCATGCGTTTGTTTTAGAAGGCTAAAAATAGGGAGGAAATGCGAATTTTAAAAAACAATATTCCGTACCTAACGGCACGGAGGGGAGCGGTGTGTTGCATCGTCTTGCTACCAACATTTCGTGCCTAACGGCACTTTGGCGTATTATCGATTAATGGCTTGGAATCTATGTTCTTTGCCCAGGGCATTTGGTACATAAACCGTATAATATTCATTTGAGTTATGGTGACTGTTGTGCGTCACCCAATACCACAAATCAGCCTCATCATCCCGTTAGGGATGGAATATCGGTAGCGAAATAACCATTTCAACGATCCATAAATACCCGTCCTGTAGGGACGGAATATTGGTAAAATCATGACCTATGGTTGAAGACAATAAGTATCTCGTGTCATGCGACACTAATTGATAACCCCTTGTCGAATGGAATACAAAAGCAAACCAACCACATTCTTTGATTTCGTTTTTTGAAGCAATTTTTGCCGATGTACTTCAACGGTTCGTACACTAATTGACAACTCACTAGCAATTTCATTATTTTTCTTTTGTAGGCAAATGGCTCTTAACACATCTAACTCACGGTTTGTAAATTCTACAGTCATTGATAACACTTCACCGTTTTCTGAATTTGAACTTGTTAAAGCTCTTAAAATGTCTTGCTGAATGTATATGCTTGAGCGGTGTAGTGACTTTATTGCAACAGTTAAATCTAATTCATTTGAACACGAGGCCAACATCATGCTTAACCTCATATCATAAAGCTTTTGTATAAGCGCAAGATCAAATTCTTTTATAAAAATAAGCAGTTTGGTTTTTGTGAATTTTTCTTGAAACTCACGAATTAATCCTAAAACCTGTGATTGTCTTGGGGTTAAAGTTAGTAGCACAATTGAAGGTTTTCGAAGTTTTGAATAATGGATTTTTTTCAATTCCGGTAAGCAATCTATCACGCGTACACCTTTTATTTTATCCACAACAGAAGCTAAGCCTTGCCGCAATAATGGGAACTTTTCAATAATTGCAAGTGATATAATTTTGTTGGCTGAAGTAGTAGTCATGTTTTTCATAATTTAAACGTTTATTTAATCTCCCATCACCACCACCTTTCTTACCACAGCAGCCCCGCTAAGCCCCTGTATTTTCAACAAATACATGCCGGCGGGAAGGTCACTGACGTCGATTTGGGTAGTGGATAAGCCTTCTGTATTGAGATCTTTTACCAGCATACCGGCGGTGTTGTAGAGCTGGATGTTGTGGTGTTGGGTGAGATTGGTGATGTGCAGCTCATCGCGGGTTGGGTTGGGGTAAACTTCGATTAACTGCAATAACCGTTGTTCTTGGGTTGATAAACCGCGGTTATCAACGCTGTCGCAATGCTGGGTCGTGCCGCAGCTATTGATTACCGTTACACACACTTGGTACTTGCCACGCTGTGCGTACACGTGGTGGGGATCGGTCTCGTTGAGCAGCGTATGGCCATCACCAAAATCCCACAGTAAGGTATCTGCCGGACCGCCCGTATAGCTGAACCATACGGTATCGGAACCGCTTATGTAGGTGTAATTGAAATCTGAAATAGGGTCTGAGCAGGCGTATTTGGACAAGAAAAAGCTGCGCTGACCGCCGTACTTAAACAAGGTATCCGGACCAAGGTACATCATGCTGCTGAAGTTGCCGCCCATGTAATACGCGCCTTCTGAGTCTGCCGTTATGGCGTGACCATAAGACGCCGCACCAAATGGAGAGGTCGGGCGATCCATACCTATTAAATCACCATTACTGGGTGAAAAGCGGGCTATATACGCCTCATAACCTTGATTGCCTACCGACACAAAGGTATCTAAATCGTTGTTGCCAAACCAATACATCGAGCCGGAGTAACCAATGATGGCAACCTCATCTTCCGCTGCGTTATACGCAACACCGTGAGATGGGGTACGCGCGTCTACCTTACCATACTTGGCCCAAAGGGCATTTCCTGAATCGTCTATTTTCATAATAAACGGAGACATAAACCACATGTCTGGATTGTCGAACAATACACCATTAAACTCTCCGCCATTAGGCATTAATCCGGTTATGTAAAGATTGCCAACATCATCTAAGGTCATGTGATTGATTCTATTGTTGCCATAAGGAGGCTCTGAGTCTCCTTGAATATACCAAACCACTTGACCTAAACTATCAAATGCGGCGAGATACATACGGTCTTCTATGGTGTCTCCTCCAATGAAAAAAGGCGTTGCAAGCGGATAATACCCCCCCACATAATACCGCTTTAGGTTGGAATCATAAATAAAATTTTCGTCATTCCAAGTGCCTGTGAATTGTCCGAAATCCGCTTCAAAATCCATTTTTATAACCTCTTCTACCTCACCCTGACCGTTATAGACCAAAACATAAGCGCCGTCTTCGGCAATCACATTGTTGTTTGTCCAATCGTGTTCTCCGGCGTTCAAATAACAAAACCAATGCACCCTTCCGTCGGAGTCAACATCCATTCTATAGGAAAACCCCCTGTCTTGCATAGCCAAACTATCTTTTCCGGGCAGTGCCAGCCATTGATAGTTGCCTAATGAGTCATACTTAACTAGAAATTTTGCTTGGGTAATGATATTTAGACTGGGTAAAACGGTGTCTGTATCAAAGTGTAAAGGAGAGTTGTGCATACGTGTTATACGTCCCGCCACATAGACATTGCCGTCGCCATCTAATCTAAGACTGTTTCCTCTGTCAAAACTTTCTCCTCCAATCACTTTGGCCCAACGAAACACTCCAGATGCGGTAAAGCTAGAAATAACAATGTCAATAGACGCTGCTTGCCCAACACGGGCATAGCCTGTAAGCGGAACACCATCCACACGCAGGTTGCTGGACCCGGCCTGTGCCATGATGTAAACATTGTCGTGCGCATCGGTTGCTATTTCCAGAATATTGGTGTTGTTTTGATTACTACCCGAAATGGAATTGGTGCTTCCCCCTCTTTTGCTCCATTGAAAATACTGAGCGTGAGCAATAGTTGACGTAAGGAAAAGCAGTAAAGCAGTTGTTTTGTAGAGGTTTTTCATGTTATTGTGAGTTTAATAAGGTGCTAAATGGATTACAAAAATATATAAAAGTATAAGAAAATGCGAATTAAATTATTATATATTATTGTTTTGTGATTGTGCGATAGGGTTTGTTGTTTTTAAGGGTAAAAAGTTTAAAATATCACGTTACTGACGGCTCGGTAAGGTGTGGGTGTATTTTCATCGGATGACTACCAATATTTCGTACTTAAAAGTACGTTGGCGTTATCCTTTGAACAATATTGAGTTATGGTAAATGATTACGCAACGCCCTATACCACAAATTGGCCTCATCATCCCATTAGGGATGGAATATTGCTGGCTTAAAATTGCATTAATCCATGGGGACTATGGCCAATTATGTCGTGTGTGGGGTGTATATTTGCAGCCCTAATTTAGAATTAGATTAAATAATGACTGTGTTTTCAAAACACTGAATAACAAATAAATAATCTACACATGACAAACATTTTCAAACGTTTATCGGTGCTTTTTGCTTTTGCAATTATCGCTTGTCAGCCGAATGCCCCCAAGGAAGAGGCAGCCGAAGGGGAAACCATTGGAAATCACATTGTGGTAACCACTTCTTTGTTGCGCGATATGTTGGAAAACATTTTACCTGAAGGGGAATACAAAATAGAATCGCTTATGGGGTCTGGGGTGGATCCGCATATTTACAAGCCTACCCGCAAAGATGTACAGCGTTTGCGCGAAGCCGATGTGGTGGTGTTCAACGGCATTCACCTCGAAGGAAGAATGGGAGAAATCAAAGATCAATTGGCAAAAAAACAACGTGTGCTTACCGCAGGCGATGCATTTAACAAAGAGCGCCTGATCAATAGCTCAGAGTTTGAAGACGGACAAGATCCGCACTTTTGGTTTGACTTATCCATGTGGATTGATGCGGGCGCACATTTGTCTGAAGCGCTGAAAGAGCTTTATCCACACCACAGCGATGTCATTGCCCAAAATTTTGAACAATGGGCGGTATCCATGAAATATCTTCACAGAGACGTTGAGCAAATACTTGCCGAAGTACCCAGTGAACGCCGCGTTATTATCACTTCACACGATGCACTTTCTTATTTTGCGCGTTCTTTCACCTTTAAAGTAAACAGCTTACAAGGGTCAAGTACCTCTGCAGAGTTTGGTGTTAAAGACGTTAAGGATATGGTAGACTTTATCATTGATAATAACATTCCGGCCATTTTTCCGGAAAACATTACGTCTGATCAAGCCTTACAAGCGATAGTGAAAGGTTGTGAAAAGCGCGGGTATGAATTGAAAATTGCCGATGAACTTTACTCCGATGCGCTTGGGGAGGCTGGAACCGAAGCGGCCACTTTCGAGGGTATGGTTCGTGCCAATGCCCATACCATTGCTGAGGCGTTGAAGTAAATGCCAAACGTTCATTGTTGAACCGTCGAACTACAACATGTACCTACTGATTTCCATGGATCCCAACTTACAGTTTGTGCTCTTGGGCATTCTTTTGCTCAGTGCCACGGCATCGTTGGTGGGTACGTACAACTTTTTTCAAAAACAAGCACTGGTGGGTGAAACCATCGCCCACGCCATGCTCCCCGGCGTGGTCATCGCCTTTATGATTAGTGGGGTGAAAAATCCGTGGCACTTGTTAATCGGCGCTGGGGTAAGCGGCTGGTTTTCGGTGTTGTTTATCGAGTGGATAAAGCGCGAAACCAAGGTCAAAGCCGATGCTGCCATGGCCATTGCGCTGACCTTCTTTTTTGGCATTGGAGTGATGCTAATGGTGCGTCTTCAACATCAAGAGGTGGGCAATCAAGCCGGTTTAGACCACTATTTATTTGGCAAGGCCGCTGCCATGACCGATGAAGAAGGGTGGGTGTTTTTGATAACAGCACTTGTTGTTTTAACGCTAATGACAATTTACCACCGTGAAATCAAACTGCTGTGCTTCAATCGCGATTATGCCCAATCATTAGGCGTTCCTGTAAAACGCATCGACGTGATTTTGTCGTTTATGACCATCTTGGTCATCGCTACGGGTATAAAAGCAGCGGGCATCATTCTCATGGCCGCATTGGTCATTGCACCCGCAGCCGCGGCGAGTTTTTGGACGCGACGATATCGCCCATTTCTCATTCTTTCCGTATTAATCGGAGTGCTTGGCGGCGTGTCTGGTGTGCTGATATCCTTTACTTATAGCGGCATGCCTACTGGGCCGTGGATTATTGTATTTTTGTTTGCCTTTAGCTTGCTCTCCATGCTCTTTGCACCCAAAAGGGGGTTTGTTCACCGCCTACTTATGCGGATGCGTGCACGCAAAAAAATCCGCATGGAAAACTTGCTAAAAAAAGAATACTACCGCTTGTACCGCAACCCGGACGACAGCAAGGTGTTGAACTTTGTGTATTGGAAATCCGATGAAAAACAGTTGATACCATCGCTCAAACAAGAAGGCTTTATGGATCCCATAAGCAAGTATAAAGGCTTGCTAACCCACAAAGGCTATCAAGAAGGCAAACGGATATACCGACTACATTGCCTGTGGGAAATTTACCTCTGGCGCAAAATGAACATTGCGGCCGAAAGTACCCACTCCGATGCGGAATACATCGAACACATCATTACCCCCGAAGTGGAAAAAATGATCATGGACGACCTCGGCTACTGTGAGCGCTTTGAACCATTGGCTGAAATACACGAATATTTATCTAAAGAAGAAACAGCTCATGTCTGACGCGTTGGTCATCATGTTGGTAGGCTTTCTGGTGGCGGTCAACAGCGGCATCACCGGATCCTTTATGGTACTGCGCAAATTGTCTATGATTGGCGATGCCATATCTCATGCCGTACTTCCAGGCATCATCATCGCTTACATGATTGCCGGTCATCGTGAGAATTTTTTCTTCCTATTTGGCGCTGCCATTATGGGTGTGTTTGTCACATTAATGATTGACTGGTTTAATAAAAAAGGCCGACTCCCTACCGATGCGTCCATTGGTCTTAGCTTTACGTTTCTCTTCGCTGTGGGCATCATCCTCATCAGCGCCTTTACCGACCAGGTAGACATTGACGCCGACTGCGTGCTTTTTGGTGAAATCTCCTTGGTACCTTTTCATACCTATACGGTGATGGGCATGGAGATTGGCACCAAAGCTATGTGGGACAACATCTTCATTTTGCTGGTCATCATCGTTTTTACCATCATCATGTATCGGCCACTTCTGATTACCTCTTTTAACGAAGAGTACGGACAAAGCATTGGAATAGGCGTCAAAAACATTCGCTTGTTCCTCATGATATTGGTGAGTCTGACTACCGTATTTGCCTTTGAAAGCGTCGGTGCCATTCTGGTTGTGGCGTTTTTGGTGATACCTCCGGCTACGGCATTTCTCATCTCCAAACGACTACACCATATGTTGGGTCTTACGGTTTTCTTGGCACTGGCCAGTTCGGTTGGTGGGTTTTATTTGGCAGACAGCATAGACGGCAGCATAGCAGGCTCTATGTCGGTGGTGGCAGGATTGCTGTTCATCGGCGTGGTTTTTGGAAAGCGGTTTTACAAAAAAATTCAGAGACGGAAGTTTTCTCCGCATCAGCCGGTTTGAGGGAGCATGGGGTACTGCGTACGCATGGGCTGCTATGCAGGCACGGGGCGCTACGCGCGCATGGGTTCACGTATGGCAATAATGGCCGTATGGTCTGAGGTCGGGAGTCTGAGGTCTGGTTTGCGAATGCATATAATGGCCAATATTTGATTTGTTACAGCCTTAGGCGTGTATCTGTTTGGAGGTTTGGAGGTTTGGAAGTTTGGTTTTACTAATGCATTTAATGGCCATGCTGCGCTAGCATGGGAGCATGGAGTGCTGCGCACGCGTGGAACGCTACGCGCGCATGGTTTACGAATGCATATAATGCCCAATATTTGATTTGTTACAGCCTTTGGCTTGTACAGAAAACTATAAGGCCTGTATTACCAATTGTCAACCCCAGACCTCCGACCCCAGACCAGACCACCGACCGTATCAAGCCATTTGTACAAACCTTATTTATTGAGCAAATTAAATGTAATTTGTGGGCTTCACATTTTTTGCAAAGCAAAATCTTGTGTTTTTCGTAGATTTGCCCATTATCATATTTAATAAAATAAGCGAATGGAGTTTTCAGTTGAATACGCGAAGCAAGAAGATCAAAACGACCCACTAAAAGATTATCGCAAAGAATTTTTTATACCACCACACGGCAAAACAACCGAGGTGCTCTATTTCACCGGAAACTCTCTAGGCCTACAGCCAAAAAAAGCCCGTGACATTGTATTGGAAGAGATGGACGACTGGGCCAACCTGGGCGTGGAAGGACACATACAAGCACGCAGGCCTTGGATGCCATACCACGAAAACTTTTCCGCTTCATTGGCTAAATTAACCGGCGCCAAAGAAAGTGAGGTGGTAGCCATGGGTACACTCACGGCCAACCTCCATTTTTTGATGGTGTCCTTTTACAGACCGACCGAGAAACGACGCAAAATTGTCTGTGAAGCCAAAGCCTTTCCCTCCGACCAATACGCCCTCCAAAGTCAAATTGCCTTCCACGGCGGCGACCCCAAAACCGACTTGATTGAGTTGGCACCCCGTCCGGGCGAGCACATGCTTAGAACCGAAGATGTCCTCGAAACCATCAAGGCACATAAAGACGACATTGCGCTCATTATGATGGGTGGAGTGAATTACTATACCGGACAGTGGTTTGACATGGAAACCATTACAAAATTTGCCAAACAGCAAAAAATCACCATTGGCTGGGATCTGGCGCACGCCATGGGCAATGTGCCCTTAAAACTCCACGATTGGGGCGTGGACTTCGCCGCTTGGTGCAGTTACAAATACCTCAATGGAGGACCAGGCTGTGTGTCTGGAATCTTTGTTCACGAAAGATACCACAAGGACAAAAAACTTCCTCGTTTTGCCGGCTGGTGGGGCCACGATAAAAGCTCACGCTTTGAAATGCCGGAAACCTTTAACCCCATCGCTTCAGCGGAAGCCTGGCAGCATTCCAATCCCCCCATTCTGGGCATGGCATCCTTACTGGCCTCACTGGAGTTGTTTGACCGCGCCGGGATGGACGCCTTGAGAAAAAAAGGCGTAAAATTAAATCAATACCTTCGCTTTGTTGTTAATGAAATTTCACAGCGTACGGGTGTGCCCATCAATATCATTACGCCGGAAAGCGAAAAGGACCACGGATGTCAGTTGTCTCTCGTCTTCCCCAACAACGGAAAGGCGCTATTTGACCACATCAGTGAAGCCGGGGTCATTGCCGATTGGCGCGAGCCGGACGTGATTCGCATGGCACCTGTGCCGTTGTACAACCGATTTGAAGATATATACCAATTTGGCCGCAAATTAGAAACGGCCATAGAAAAAACCATGGAACGCAATGTCTGATAAAAAAAATACCGTAATTGCCGGAGCCGGACTCGTAGGGTCACTGCTCTCTATATACTTGGCAAAAAAAGGCCATAACGTGCAGGTGTTTGAAAAGCGCCCCGATGCCCGTAAAACAAACGTCTACGCCGGACGATCCATCAACTTGGCATTATCCGATCGCGGCATTCGCGCACTCGAACAAGCCGGCATCGTAGACGAGGTGCTTAAAACGGCCATACCCATGTACGGACGAGACATTCACAATGCCGACGGAAGCCGAACCTACCAATCGTACGGCAAAGACGATCAAGCCATTTACTCGGTGTCGCGTGGGGGTCTCAACAA
The DNA here is from genome assembly GCA_022565745.1 of Cryomorphaceae bacterium. Classification (GTDB taxonomy): domain Bacteria; phylum Bacteroidota; class Bacteroidia; order Flavobacteriales; family Schleiferiaceae; genus CSBr16-58. The sequence continues at coordinate 22,031 of JAIUMB010000004.1, forward strand.
CACACTACTGGATTTGGCGGAGCAGTTCACCAACATCCACATCAATTTTGAGCACGGTTGTGAAACGGTAGATACCAGCGCCAATACCATCGTTTTTAACACGCCCGAAGGCGAAGCTAAGACCGTAACGGCAGACCTCATCTTTGCCACTGATGGCGCGGGTTCGGTCATTCGCAGACAAATGCAGTCCGACGGTAACGTGGAGAGCAAAACACAGTGGATCGAGCACGGATATAAAGAATTGTCTATACCTGCCAATCCCGATGGCAGTTTTAAAATGGAGAAAAACGCCCTGCACATTTGGCCGCGCAAAGATTTTATGCTCATAGCGCTACCCAATCCAGACGGGAGTTTTACGCTTACCTTGTTTTTGCGAAACGAAGGCGATGTTAGTTTTGCAGCCCTCGACAACGACGAGAAAGTTCTTGAATTTTTCAACCGTGAATTCAGCGATGCTGTTCCCCTGATGGACGACTTACTCCATGACTGGCACAACAATCCAACCGCACCACTGGGTATTGTTTATACCTGGCCGTGGGTGCACAACAAAACCATTTTGCTGGGAGATGCCAGTCATGCGATTGTGCCCTTTTACGGTCAGGGCATGAACAGCGGTTTCGAAGATTGCTACGTATTTGGAGAAATGCTCGACCAATACAGCGACTGGGATGCTCTGCTTGACGCCTTACAAAAAAGCCGCAAACCCGATGCCGATGCCATTGCTGAATTGGCCATGAGAAACTTCGTAGAGATGCGTGACCTCACTGGTGATCCAGCGTTTTTATTGCAAAAGAAAATCGAATCCCGCTTTGCTGAGCGCCACCCAGACAAGTGGATCCCGCTATACTCACGCGTAACCTTTAGTCATGAACGCTACCACGAAGCACTGGCCAAGGGGAAAGCACAAGACGCTTTGATGAAGGACGTGATGGCGGCCATCCCTAATATTGCGGATCAATGGGACAGTGACGAGGTTGAACAGGCCATTTTAGCAAGATTGGAAACGCGATAACGGCATGGGAACACCGGCGAAGTATATTGATATTGAAGGCGTTATTGCCGACAAAAATCCAAAGCTGAGGAAAATCCTTCCCGGTTTTGTGATTCGATGGGTCAAGCGCTTGTTGCACGAGCGCGACATCAACGACACCATGGCGGCATTGGGGCATCTTCACGGCATGGATTTCTGCAATGCGCTGATGGATTATATGAAGCTCAACGTGGTTTTAAAAGGCCTCGACAACGTGCCCAAAGATGGTGGCGTCATCATCGCTTCAAATCACCCTCTTGGCGGCCTAGACGGCATCGCATTGATGCATGCGGTAGGACAGAAGCGAACCGATATACAGTTTTTGGTGAACGATATTTTAATGAACATTGAAAACCTACGTCCGCTCTTTGTTCCTGTCAATAAGCACGGGCCCAACGGCAGACAAATCGCGCGCATGATTGAAGAAACCTATGCCAAAGACATTGCCGTATTGGTGTTTCCCGCAGGAATGGTTTCCCGCAAACAAAATGGCGTTATTGCCGATTTGGAGTGGAAAAAGAGTTTTATAAGTAAGTCGATAAAATACAAAAAAGACATTGTGCCCGTTTATATCGATGGCACCAACTCCCCTTTCTTTTACAATTTAGCCAGATTTCGCAAAGCCATAGGCATTGGTGTAAATTTGGAGATGTTCTTTCTGCCCAAGGAAATGTTTCGTCAGCGCAACAAGAAAATCACCATTTCCTTCGGGAAGCCTGTGCCTTGGCAAACCTTTGCAGAAAGCGATAAAAACCACCAGCAATGGGCCGACGAAATGCGTAGCAAGGTCTACGACATGGCCCGTGATTAAACACATAACATGCAAGAGATTATTGCCCCCATCAACCGCGAGTTAATCAAGTCGGAACTCAACGAAAAGCGCTTTATGCGTAAAACCAATAAAGCCGGAAACGAACTGTACGACTTTCACGCCAGTCAAGCGCCAAATACCATGCGTGAAATTGGACGATTACGAGAAATCAGTTTCCGACAAGCTGGAGGCGGTACTGGTCTAAGTTGCGATATCGACAAATATGATACCGACGAAAAAGGCTTTCGACAGTTGGTGGTTTGGGATCCGGAAGATGAAGAAATTGTAGCCGGTTATCGCTATCTCAATTGCTGGCAGCTCGACCTCAAAAATGGAGAGAGCAACAAGCTGGCAACAGCCCATTTGATGAATTTTAGCGACTCTTTCATCAACGAGTATTTGCCACATACCATTGAACTGGGACGTTCGTTTGTACAGCCCAACTACCAGGCCGATAAGAGTAAAAAAGGATTGTTCTCACTGGATAATTTGTGGGATGGATTGGCTGTATTATTTGAAGAAAGCCCTCAGGCCAAATACTTTTTTGGAAAAGTAACCATGTATCCTTCGTATGACAGCGATGCACGTGACCACCTATTGGCATTTATGCACCACTTCTTTCCCGCGAAAGAAGGATTAATGACGCCTATAGACCCTTTGATAAGCAAAACAGATACCTCAGCCTTAATGGCAAGTATAAAAGGACTGTCCTACAAAGAAGGATTAAAAGTATTGGCCAATTACATCAAAGAACGCGGCGAGCGTATCCCTCCGTTGTTTACCAGTTATATGAACATCAGCGACACCATGATGACCTTCGGTACAGCATTGAACGATGAGTTTGGCAGTGTTGAGGAAACAGTTATCTTAATGACCATCGACGATATTTATCCCGAGAAAAAGGAACGGCACATGCTGGGATATGAGCGCAACAAACGCTTTGAGAAATAGTGTATTTGTTGAAATAACAAAGGCCAACACGCTGGTTGACCTTTGTATGTGTAAACTAAAACACAGAATGAAAAACTAAAACACAAAGCAAATATAACACAGATTGGTTACATACACAACTATTGCGTTTGTTACTAATAAAAAAATCCATTTTTTTAAAAACAGATGTTACATCTTAGGCTTTCCCTGAAAGGATAGCTTGTTAAGCACTGTAATATTGCCCTATCTTTGCGCTAAACCCAACCACCGCCTAGCGGATAAATACCCAAATTATGACAAGCGTAAAAAGTCAACAAGCCATATTAGATAAAATGGGTATTGCTGCTCTCAATACCATGCAAGAGCAGGCGCATGAGGCAATTAAATCCACCCCAGAAGTTGTGTTGCTGTCTCCCACAGGAACAGGAAAAACACTGGCGTTTTTACTGCCCATCACAGAAATGCTAAAGGAAGATTTTAGTGGTGTTCAAGCCCTCATTATGGTGCCCTCGCGGGAATTGGCTACGCAGATTGAACAAGTGATGCGCGATATGGGCACAGGGTTTAAAACCAATGCCGTGTATGGCGGCCGCCCAATGTCGCAAGATAAAATAGACCTTAAGCACCCCCCCACTATACTTATTGGCACACCAGGACGCATTGCAGATCACCTAAGACGAGGTACGTTTTCAACACAAGGAATACATACCCTTGTACTCGATGAGTTTGATAAATCTCTCGAGGTAGGTTTTGAGACAGAGATGAAAGAAATCATCCAAGGCCTTCCAAAACTAAAGAAAAAAATACTCACGTCGGCCACAAAGAAAATAGACATACCCCCATTTGTTCGTTTAAAAAACCCACAATACCTCAATTTTCTCAAAGAAAAGATCTCAAGATTAAAATTAAAAACGGTAGAATACACCGAAAAAGAAGGATTGGTCACCCTATTGACCTTATTGCGACACCTCAATGGTAAACCTGGTGTGGTGTTCTGTAATTTTAGAGAAACCGTAGAAACGGTGAGTGATTACCTGACTAAGCACCGCTTTCCACACGGTTGTTTTTACGGCGGCATGGAGCAGCAAGAGCGAGAACGCGCGTTGGTTAAGTTTCGCAACGGTACCCACCGTGTATTGCTGGCCACCGACTTAGCCGCACGTGGGATAGACGTGCCTGAAATACAGTTTGTGGTGCATTATGAGCTCCCTTCTAAACCAGATGAGTTCATCCACCGAAACGGACGAACCGCTCGTATGATGAGCGACGGCGCGGCTTATATCATGAAGTGGAGCTATAAGCCACTTCCTGAGTTTATGAAAGAATTTCGCTCAAAACTCATTCCCGTTAGCGAGTTGTCAAAAACGAAATCAGATGCCACCCTATGGAAAACCTTATACATAACGGGAGGTCGCCGCGATAAAATTTCCAAAGGCGACATTGCTGGATTGTTCATCAAGCAGGGAAAGCTTACTCCCGATCAGTTGGGGATGATTGAGGTCAAACAGGATTTTTCTTTTGTAGCCGTTCAGGAAGAATGTGTAAAAACGCTTTTGCCATTGGTCAATAACGTCAAATTAAAGACTAAGAAAGTTCGGGTTTCGGTGGTGGAATAAAATGTATACCGCTTTTTGCCAGGCGTTAGTACAGCGAATATTCTAAAAATTCGATTGTAAACCCAACGTAAAATACCCGCCGCCAACCCTTGCGTTTGCTCCCGTTAAGTCAGCAAATATGTTGTAGGCAATTGTTACGCCTGAGCGGTTGTTTTCAAAAAACAAGACACCTATGCTGCCCATACCGCCAAATGTATTAAAAGCTCCGTCTATGGACAGATCAGCATCTTCGGCGTTTAATGTACCGTCAGAATTAAAGGCATAATAAACACCGAAATCTATAAATAATTGCATAGGAAAATCATGGAAACTGCGGTTATGTTTAGGATACATGCGAACCCCTAAGGGAACCTGATGCCTAGTGCCATTAAAGCGGTATTTGTCTTCGTTTACAGTAAATTGCAGACTTTGATTTTGCGAGTGAAATCCGCTGATGAGCACCAAGTTTTTCGTTAAGGCGTAGCCAATATCAATATTGGTAATTAGCATACCTGAAAACAAACTGTGCCCTTGATCTCGAATAAAATTTCCCTTAAACGTATGCGTAGATGCATTACCGGTACCAAACTGTACAGATGTAAAGAATCGCTTAAAGGATGCTGTATCGGTGGTTTCCGCAGAAGGTGCTGTTTGAGCGTAAATTGTGGAAAGTGGAATAATGGTTAGCAATAAACCAACAATCGCAATGGTTTTAGCCGTCATAGCGCTGAATGTTTTCCTAGCTAACGGTAATATCTAAACTTATATTGCGAAGCAAAAACATGAATTAGGTCACTAAACTGACTAAATTTACATTAATTGAGTCACTAAACTGACCCAATTTACATTTTTTCAGATAGAATACATGAGATCTTTGAAGATACAGTACGGATTTGTAATCGACCATAGACTAAAAAATGATGGATTCAAAGTGTTGATTTTCTGTGTATTTATAAATAATGCAGCGTTTTCAAGACAAGTCGCCTAATCATAAGCGAATACATAAAAGCGATAATTTGGTCATTAAACTGACTAAATTTACATTAATTTGGTCACTAAACTGACTAAATTTACATTTTTGTGTATATTTGTGGCGTGATAAACCGAAGAACATATCGCGTACTGGAGAAAAATCTCGACAAGCAAAAAGTGACGTTGCTTATCGGAGCACGTCGTGTAGGCAAAACAGCGCTCTTGAGAAAATTATATCAGCTACACGAAGACAAGGCCTTGTGGTTAAACGCTGAAGATAGCGTGACCGAAAACTTGTTGGAAGAAAGAAGTGTGGCCAATTACAAGCGCATCATTGGAGATAAAACGCTATTGATCATTGATGAAGCGCACTTTATTCCCGACATAGCCCGAAAGGCCAAGCTGATGATAGACACCATTCAGCCGCTACACATCATACTTACGGGCTCATCGGCGTTTGAGTTAATACAAAATGCCGCCCCTCTGACTGGAAGAACCATCACCTTGCATATGCATCCATTGGCACAAAGTGAGTGGCAAGAAAGTGAAAATGCCATTCAAACAACAGAAAACCTTCCCGATCGATTGATTTATGGAAGTTATCCGGAACTGTCCAGCATCAGTGATTACCGCGAAAAGGTGTTTTACATCAATGAGTTGGTTAACACTTACTTACTCAAAGACATATTGATATTTGAGCAAATCCGCAATGCGCAGGTCATGAAAGATTTGTTGGTGTTATTGGCCTACCAAGTAGGCAGTGAGGTCTCGGTCAACGAATTGGGAAAGCAACTCGGCATCAGTAAAAACACCGTAGAGCGTTACCTAGATTTGTTTGAAAAGGCCTTTATCTTGTTTCCTTTGCAAGGATACAGCAACAACCTTCGCAAAGAAGTAAGCAAGAGTAAGAAATATTACTTTTGGGACAATGGCATTCGCAATGCGCTGATCAACGATTTTTCTAACGTAAGTACACGAAATGACATCGGTGCACTGTGGGAGCAGTACTTCATCCAAGAGCGTCGTAAGCACAAGGATTATAATCTTGAAATATATCAGCACTACTTTTGGCGTACGTACGATCAGCAAGAAATCGATTTGATTGAAGTGGAAAACAAGGCCATAAAAGCCTTTGAGTGCAAATGGAAAAACGCAAAAGCTCGTATACCTAAAGCGTTTGAAAAAGCGTATCCTGAGGCGGCATTTATGGTGGTAGATCCTTCGAATTACCTACAATTTATTTCAACACCCTAGGTGATAAACCTTACGCATAACCAAAAAACGTGTAATGGTTAAGCAAAAGGTTTACAACAACTCTATCAAACAATGGATGGACAAAAATTCCGTTTAATGAAAATGATTAATAGAGTTTTGTTGCTGGTCATTGTCAGTTCCCATTGGCTAATGAGTCAATGGCAGCAACTGCCTAATGCTCCTGGTAACGCCAGAGATGACGGAATTTCGGCCATTGTCGATGGACAATTATTTACCGGTTTAGGCAGAGATCTGGGGTTTTATGTGCAAAATGATTGGTGGCATTACGATATTGAAAAGCAACAGTGGCAGCAGCTCGACAACGTTCCATTTTCGCGTCGTCAATACAGTATGGTGGCTGTTCATGAAAACAAAGTCGTCGTATTTGGCGGGGAGTTAAGTGGAGAGTTGTTTCGCGATGTGTGGAAGTTTAATCCCATTGATAAATCTTGGCAACAGCAGTCCTCTTTGCCAAAAGGCATCAAACAAGGAGTGGCGTTTTCAACCCCTTTGGGTTTAGTTTGTGGAATGGGATTAACAGACGAAGGTAAATCCGATTCACTGTTTGTATTAAAGGATGAAGAATGGACGTTCTTAAGTGTGTTTCCCGGTGGCCCAAGAGATGCTTTATCAGGATTTGCCATAGCTGAGCATCTTTTTCTGGGTTGGGGAAGAGCTCAAGAAGACAGTGTTTGCTTAGATTGGTGGTCATACGACATGCGCTTCGATAAGTGGCGTCGTATTAAGTCGCCGGGATCAATTCCAAGATATTGGACAAGCTCTGCTTCAGGGGCTATAGGCATCGGCATCGCTGGTTTGGGTATGGATGTAGACGAAGCGTTCTTAAATGACTTATGGGTATATCGTTGGCCAGAAAACCGTTGGCGAAGAGTTCATCTAGCACCGACGGCTCTTCGAGGCGCTTCCGTTGCATTAGATGGTGATAATGTTCATTTGCTTTGGGGCGTAGATCAAAGTTTTGATCGACAAAACAAGCATCATGTTCTTAATAACACCATTCCATTTGAATCAAGACTAAAGGTTTACCCCAATCCGGGAAACGGTACATTTCGTATTGCGAAGAGAGAGGAAATGGAGGAAGACTATAAAATCATTAACGCCTCAGGTTCTATTATACAAGAATTCACTTGTAAGCCATCAGAAGGGTGTGCATTTCAATTAACCGTGTCAGGACTATATCTCCTTATTAACAATACCAGTGGACAGTATGTCAAAGTAATAGTCATTTAGAGCTTGTAAAAAGGGCCTTTTATATCGACTAAAACTGCAGGAAGTCCTCCGGGTTAATGGGCTTACCATCATACCACAATTCAAAGTGGAGGTGAGGGCCGGTACTGAGTTCACCAGTATTACCGATAATACCAATAACTTCTCCTGCACGAACGCGGTCGCCTTGTTTTTTAAACAGTGTGCTATTGTGCTTGTAAACGGAAATCAAGTTTGCTGCATGCTGAATAACAATGGTGTATCCCGTTTGCGCGGAAAACTCAGCAAATAAAACCGTTCCTTTTAAACAAGCCTTCACGGGCTCATTTTTTCGGGTTATGATATCAACAGCAAAATGATTTTCTTCGGGTAAAAACCCCTGGATGATCTCCCCCCGCACGGGTGTAAAAAAAGCATAACTGTATAATGGGCTAA
>JAIUMB010000005.1 GCA_022565745.1 Cryomorphaceae bacterium
ATCTTACGCTGCGCTTCAAGCGCTTAATCGCCCAACCCCTCCAAAACTTCCAAAAACGCCGCCATCAACTTTTCCTTATCCTCCAAATCATTTTCTTGTGCCAGTCGCTTTTTGAAAATTTCTGTAGGGGTATAGCGACTGATTTGATCGTTGCTGTCCAGCAGCTCATCGGTGCGTTTCGCTTGGTTGTCAAATTGGATGCGGTAGTCGATGATGTGGACGCCTTCTATAGGTGGCTGCTGCACCACTTCCATGAGTTGGCGAATGGCTTCGGCGCTTTCCTGTGGTTCTTGCACCCGCAGCTCGAGCAAGTCGGGCAGGGTGCTGCCTGGCTGGTAGGTGTGAAGTTTCTCCATCACTTCGGCTAGGGTGCCCGATAGGCGGAGGAGACGTCGCCAAGCGGGGATTTCCCTGGTTTGTATGTCGAATGTGCCGTTTTTCCACTCCAATATAAGCACTTGTTTTTGGTTGTCGCGTTCGCTAAAGCTCAAGGGAATGGGTGACCCGGAATAGCGAATGTGCGGAGCTCCGGCGGTTTGCGGTTTGTGGATGTGCCCTAGGGCGACATAATGCGGATCATCGCCAAAGATGCTGCTCTCTACCCCGGCTTGATTGCCCACCTGGATGTCGCGTTCACTCTCCGAAATGGCAGCGCCTTGTACAAAGAGGTGCCCCATCACGATGAAGGGCTTCCCTGTATGATGTTCGCGATAATGGGTGTTGACATCGGCGTAAAATTGCCGAATACCTTCCCGCACAAGGGTGGTTTTGTCTTCGTAGGACTCTCCAGTGGCCGAGCGTCGAATGTCGCGGTCGCGCAGAAAAGGGACAGCGGCAATGACCAGTGGTTGATCATTAATTTTTACACTAACAAATACATCGGAGATATCGTCGGTTGCTGCGGCCACCACGGAAATATCGAGGGCATCCAATAGCTCTTTGGGGGCGTTGACCACTGCCGGGGAGTCGTGATTGCCGGCGGTAATGATGATTTTACAGGGCTTTGGCAAGCGAATGGCTTTGCGGAGAAATTGGTAATATTGCTGCATGGCAGCTTGAGAGGGGTTGCTCAAGTCAAATAAATCACCCGACATCAAGAGCACATCGATGTGTTCCTGCTCGATGGTTTGTAAGAGCCAGTCAAAAAACAGTTGGAGGTCTTCCGATAAACCTACTTTGCGGAGTTGTTTGCCCAAGTGCCAGTCGGAGGTGTGAAGGATTTTCATAGGGGAGGTTTTGACGGGGCAATTTAAGGAAGGGCGGGCATATAGGGGTATAGAGTTCGCTATGCTCACTTTTTTACCGCAGAGACGCAGAGGGCGCAGAGGTTTTCATTGCGTACTTTGCGACTTTGCGGTGTTTTTTTACGAAAGGTGGAGTACATAGGGTATGGAGTTCGCTATGCTCACTTTTTTACCGCAGAGGGCGCAGAGGTTTTCATATGCTCACTTTTTTTACCGCAGAGGCGCAGAGGGCGCAGAGGTTTTCTTTGTGTTCTTTGTGGTGCGTTTTTTCACCGAAGAGGGCGTTTGAAGGAATTATTCTGAATAATAATACGGAACGTAAATTAGCCGGAAAAAACATGCGATTATTGATGATTCTTTTTGCCTCAGGTATTTCGTTGAATATGGGCTATGCTCAAATCACCTCTGATACGGCGGTGGAGGTGGTTCAAAAACAGTTGGAGGCCTATAACGCCAAGAATTTAGAGGCTTTTGTGGCGGTGTTTCACCCGGAAGCAGCGCTTTATAACTTAGGGTCTGACAAGCCCATTGCGAAGGGAAAGGCAGAGTTGATGGAGGTATATGGTCGCTTGTTTGAGCAATCGCCCAATTTGCGCAGTGATGTGGTGTCGCGCACGGTTATTGGCAGTAAGGTGATGGATTATGAAGTGATTACCGGAAGGAACAACCAAAGCGAACCCATGTATTTGGTGGCTATATATGAGGTGGAAGCCGGGCTTATTCGGCGCTGTTATTTTGTGCGGAAATAAAAAAAGAGGTGCCCAATGCACCTCTTTTTTTAATCACGTTTTATCTTTTACTAGAAGAATACGCTAAATCCAAGGCGTGGAGACAACAAGTCCACGCCAAAATTTATGGTATTAACGGAATTACTATTGTCGCCCAAAGATACGGTTTGGGAGGTAAAGCCTATCAAGCCAACACTAAAATTTAAAGCGATTCTATCGGTAAAGAAGTAAGCAAATCCTGGTGCAAGTTCAAAGCTAAAGTTATTTATGCTTGAGTTTTCGTCAGGTGAAGAGAACACGCCGGCTAAACCAGCTTGTCCAAAGAATGAAAACTTATCCGTGTAGGGGATGTAGTAGCGAGCAAAAGCGCCAATGCCAAATGCATCATTTGACATGTCTCCCATGCCAAAATCATCATTAATAGATACTGATGCTGAACCGTAGGACAAAGAAAGGCCAACCACAAAATTGTCTTGAATGAAGTAGCCACCGGTAAGGCTTATCCCGAATGAATTGCTATATGCATTTCCGTCGGATGTAGAACTAAAATTCAGTCCTCCTGTTGCTAAGATACTGCCTTCTTGAAGCTGCGCATTGGCAATCATTCCTGTTGTCAAAAATGCCGCAATTTAGTAATAACTTTTTCATGTTTGTTGTTTTAAAAGATTAATGCTTTCAAGTTATAAATTGAAGTTGATTCGTCAAAAGCAATTGGAAAAAGACTTTTAAAACAACACTTGTTAAAAACTTTAACAGAACAAAAGCTTAACAAACAGCGTGTTGAGAGTATGGGTGAAGGTTGTTGTGAAAGCGTACTACAGAAATGAAAGTGAAAATCATCTTTCTAAATCCATTGCCCTCTAATCCCCCCAGCAGAATTCGTTCCAGCCTTCTTTAGGCGGATATACATCTTGCCTTTTTATTGCAGCGTCATAGTCGGGTAAATACAGGGTGTGCCACCAATACTGTTGAGGGGCTTTCCACTGCATGAAGTGCAAATTATAGCTGCATTTGGACATGCCGTCGTAGTGAATGAGCCCATCGCGATACTGGAAAGTGAGCAACGCATTGTAGCACACCAAAAAAGAGGCAATGACAATTGACGGTATGGCGCGCTTTAAATTGGTGAAACCCCACGACAATAAAGACAATAACCCCAAGCTCAATACCGGGTATAAATCAATCATTACCCGCTGACCAAATGAGCCGCCGTACCACCAACACCACCAGCTAAAAGCTACGTAGATGAACAACAGGCAAAACAAGCTGATGCCTATTCCTATTCGACGATGACGCTGAATGAAAAACCACAGTCCAATGAGCATAAAAATCCCCAGTGGGGTATAAATCAACCAGCCTTTACGGTAAGAAAATAGGCCGTTGAAGATTTGCGGATTTGTCCAAAAAAATCCTTCTTCGCCATAACTGTAGATGAACCACTTACCGTGAAATATTTTCCAAAACAACATCTGAGGCAGAAAGAATAGGAAAATGATGATGGCCGCACGAACGATTAAAGCGGGAGGAACCTGGCGCAGCATGTCTTTAAAGGAATAGTAGCGGAGTCCGACGATGAAGGGTAGCAGTATGAAAATCCCGTTTACCGGACGAATGAGAATAATTAGGCCCAAAATAGCGGCAATGGCATTAAAACATCGCTTGTTTTTCCGTTCCCACCACCTTATGCTTTGATCGAGCAATAGGGCCACTAAAATGAAGTTCATGCCGTGGGTGAGTGCCGTTTCGTCGGAGGTGTAGTAGAGCAGGTTGGTGCCCAGTAACAATAGAGCTGCACCGGTGATTTTTACGGGAAGAGAGAACCCGAAACTGTCCCAAACGCGCTGTAACGCCCACCAACCCCAAAACAAGTACAGAAACAGCGAAAAGTGTATGGCTAAATGATAGGGCGGGGAAATTCCATCGGCTTTGTAGCCAAGTGGCTTGGTTAGCATTTGCGCAGTGATGTAGGCGGGAAACCACACCACCGACATCCCCATGGTCATTTTTGGTGGGATGGTATCGAAGTAATACCCCAATTGGGTCCGGTCTTCTTCATGATTCCACAACAGTGCTTTGTATTCTTGGTGAAAGAACCCCATCGGCAAATAACTGTAGTATAGGGTGACGTCCCACTCTATGGCTGTTCGGGTTTTCCACCTTTGCACACTGAGGGTCGACATCAGCGAAATCAAAGTCAACAACAAGGCCAATGTGATTTGTAGGCGTTTAGGCGTCATCGGAATTTAGGGCTTATTGATCATCCGACGCAGCTCGTTGAGCTCGGCCTTAATCTGTCGAAAGGCATCGTTCCAGTCACCGTTTTCTAACGCATCACTTCCGTCAGAAATGTGGTAGGCAAATTGCCATATCTCCAATATATCGTTGACGGCTAACGGATAGGGCGCATACGTGGGGTTCGATGACGATAATATAAACGCTCCGGTTTTTTGCCAGTCGCCGGAAATGTATTTTAATACAATCCCTTCGTGGCGACTCACCACAATGTAACGCTCGTTTTCTTTAATGCTGGTCCAGTCATCGACATAGGCGCCTACCACAATCGACCCCTCTTGAATGGGGGGCATGGAGTCGCCGTGAATGTGAAAGGCGCGATAGGTTTTGTGCTTTGAGAGAAAGGGGAGGTGGATATGGGGCAGTTCACTTAAGAAATCGGGATCGGCATAACCGCCCGTATATCCTGCTTTGGCACGCTCTGGCACGAGTGCTATTTGCTCTTCTTCATCTGCATTGACAGTGGTGGCCAGTACACGCAGATGTTTGCCCGTAACGTCGTTGCGTAGTCCACCCGCTACCATGTCTAATTCGCTTTGAGATAACGCATTTAAATCACGCTTGATGAGGTCGTCGATGGGCAGTAAAAAGTCTTCCGATAAGCGGATGAGCGTAGCAATCCCCGGTTCGGCAGAGCCAATTTCGTAGGCACTGAGGGCTGATCGGCTCAAGCCATAACGCTGTGCCAATTCATCTTGCGACCAGCCTTTGCGCTTGCGGAGTAGTTTTAGGTTTTGGGAAAGGTAATGCTCATTCATACGGGTTACAAATGTACAAGTTGTGAAGATATCATGAAACTGCATTTGCTTGCACACTTCTCCCTATCTTTGCAGCGAATTTTTCCATGACGTATGATTTATATTCAACGAAAAGAGCGCTTTAGTGCAGCGCATCAATTGTATAATCCCAACTGGGATGAGGCTAAAAACGACGAGGTTTTTGGCAAATGTGCCAACCGAAACTTTCACGGGCACAATTTCACTTTAACGGTAACAGTAAAAGGGGACATCAACCCCGATACCGGATTTGTGATGAACCTGGTCGATCTCAAGCACATCATCAAAGAACACATCATAGAAGCGGTTGATCACAAGAACCTCAACCACGATGTTCCGTTTATGAAAGGTAAGTTTACATCAACGGAAGTGCTGGCGATGGAGTTTTGGAAGATTCTTCAGCCACTGGTAAGCCATCACGGGGCTGAATTGCACTGTGTGCGTTTGGACGAAACAGAAAACAACGCGGTGGAATATTACGGAGAATAACATCAATGCTTAGCTGAGGTTATCTTCCATTTTTCACGTATTTTGCCGCTTTTAACCACATAAAAATAGCAATAAGATATGAAGGCATATATATTTCCAGGTCAGGGTTCTCAATTTTCCGGAATGGGAAAAGCGTTGTACGACGCCAACGAAAAAGCCAAGCAGTTATTCGAATCTGCCAATGATGTATTGGGTTTTCGCATTACGGATGTAATGTTCAATGGCACAGACGAGGAGCTTCGCCAAACAAACGTCACTCAGCCTGCCGTATTTATTCATTCGGTAGTAGCTGCACTATGTCACGATGGCGATGCTCCCGATATGGTTGCGGGCCACTCTTTGGGAGAGTTTTCTGCTTTGGTGGTTAATGGCACACTTTCTTTTGAAGATGCCTTATCACTGGTAGCTGTGCGTGCGGGCGCGATGCAAAAAGCATGCGAAGCCGAGCCGTCGACAATGGCTGCTGTATTGGGGCTCGACGACAATGTGGTAGAGGAGGTGTGTGCCAATACAGAAGGGGTGGTTGTTCCGGCCAACTTTAATTGTCCGGGGCAGTTGGTCATTTCCGGCGCTACGGAAGCGGTTAAAGCCGCATGTGAACATTTGACAGAAGCGGGTGCGCGACGTGCAGTTTTATTACCTGTTGGCGGCGCATTTCACTCGCCTTTGATGGCCTCTGCTCGTGAAGAATTGGCCGAAAAAATTGCGGCAACAACGTTTAACCAACCAACTTGTCCGGTCTACCAAAACGTGGTTGCTAAAGCGGTATCCAATCCTGATGAGATCAAAGAAAACCTCATTGCTCAGCTGACCGGAGCGGTTAGATGGACCCAGAGCGTTCAAGCCATGATTGCCGATGGGGCAACCACCTTTACCGAGTTTGGTCCCGGAAAAGTGCTGCAAGGGTTGGTGCGCAAGATAGACCGAAACGTCAGCGTAGACGGAATACAATAAATCGATGAGTAAAACTTACCGCGCTGCTTGGTCGGCGCCTTCAAATATTGCCTTTATCAAATACTGGGGCAAATACGCCGGACAAATTCCGGCCAATGCGAGTTTGAGCATGAGCTTAGATGCTTGTTCGACGCATACGGAAGTGGTGGCTGAAAAGATTCCCTTCCGCGATTTTCCCGAGATAGTTTTTAAATTTGAGGGCAAAGAAAAGCCGGCTTTTTTACCCAAAATCGAACAATTCATCCGTGCCATTTTACCCGAAATGAAGTGGTTGGTCGAGTGCCGTTTGGTCATTGATTCTCGCAATACCTTTCCGCATTCCAGTGGCATTGCCTCTTCGGCTTCGGCTTTTGCAGCCTTGGCGCTTTGTCTGACCGATATCGAGCAACAATGGCACGGGAACAAACAAAATGCAGGGTTTTTCCGCACAGCCTCACACCGCGCGCGTTTGGGTAGTGGGAGTGCTGCTAGATCGGTTTATGGCGGCTATACCGTGTGGGGCAAGCATCCGGTTATTGCCGGGAGTAGTCAGCAGTTTGCCGTTCCATTCGACGATGAAATAAACAACGAATTGGCCGATTTACACGACGATGTGCTGCTGATTGACGTGGGAGAAAAGTCCGTGTCGAGCACGGCAGGTCACGGCCTTATGAACGGGCATCCATACGCCAAAGCGCGCTTTTTGCGCGCCGCAGACAATCTACACCAATTGACAGTGGCCATGCGTTCTGGCGATGTGACGCACTTTTTTGATATTTTGGAAGAAGAGGCATTGGGATTACACGCCTTAATGATGGCGTCTCAACCGAATTACATCCTTATGCGCCCCAATACCCTAGCGGCAATAGAGCGTATTCGCCACGCACGTCGCCACGAACATTTACCCGTAGGTTTTACTCTAGATGCAGGCGCCAATGTGCATGTTATTTATCCACATTCAGCAGAACAATCTGTCTCAACATTCGTTAAAACAGAATTAAAGTCGCTGTGTGCAAATGAATTGTATATTTGCGATCGTATCGGACAAGGTCCAAAACCGAATCAGCATGAACACTGACACACTCTTCTACGCTAAAATACTTCTCTTTGGAGAATATGGCATTATAGACGACAGTATGGGATTATCCATCCCGTTTAACTTCTATAAGGGTACACTGAAGTTTTCTGATAAAGAAGCGACCAATGCCGATTCCATCCGTGCTTTTGCTCATGAACTTCATCGTCGTCAAGACGAAGGCAAACTTCCAGAAAAGCTTGATTTAGAGGCTTTGGTGAACGACTTAGACAATGGCATGTACTTCGACTCTTCGATTCCACAAGGTTTTGGTGTAGGCAGCAGTGGGGCATTGTGTGCAGCCATTTACGAGCGTTACGCGGAAGAAAAAATACCTGTTGAAGAGAACCCTGACAAAGACAATATTTTACGATTAAAGAAGATGTTTTCCGTGATGGAATCCTATTTTCACGGAAAGAGTTCGGGCTTAGATCCATTGATTTGTTACTTGAACTTACCCATCCTTATTCGTTCAAAAGAAGATGTAGGTACCGTTCATTTGCCCGCATCAGATCTACAAGGAAAGGGCGCCATTTTCTTACTCAATAGTGGTCAACCTGGCGAAACCGAACCAATGGTCAATATCTTCATGGAAAAAATGAAGAACGATGGCTTTAGAAACATGCTTAAGCATCAATTCAAGCGCTACAACGACGCCAGTATAAAAGCCTTTCTCAAAGGAGAATTTAAGCAAATGCTCAACAGCATTAAGGAATTGAGCAACATAGCACTTAACCATTTCAACCCCATGATACCGGAGAAGTTTCACGGCACATGGCAAAAGGGCATTGATTCAGGGTTATACTATCTCAAGTTGTGTGGATCCGGTGGCGGAGGTTATGTGCTGGGTTTTACCCCAGATTACGACAAAGCACTGCCGCATCTACAAGACTATAGTCCTGAAGTTGTGTACAGGTTTTAAATCATCAAATCAAACAAATCCATGGCGCACTCTTCCACACGTGATGCGCAACGCCAACCAAGTCTTTGGCTAAAGTTGGTTGCATTGTTGTTGCAGGTGCGCTGGCAAAACGTGGTTGGTTTAGCCATAGCCCAGTATATTTCTGCAATTTTTTTATTCAATGACCCTGAATATTGGCGATCAACCATTAGCGAATATAAACTGCATGGTCTGGTTTTTTCTGTCGCCTTTTTGGTGGCAGGGGGGTATTTAATCAACAATTTTTACGATAGAGAAAAAGACCGCATCAACCGACCCATTCGCACCGCTATAGAGGCCAGTATTAAAAAATCTACCGTGCTATACGGATACCTGGTCTTTACTTTTCTTGGCTCCATACTCGCCTTGTCGGTCAGTGGACGCGCATTGCTCTATTATACAGGTTATGCGGTTTTGATGTGGGCATACTCCCATAAATTCAAGCGCATTACACTTTTGGGTAACCTACTGGCCACATTTTTAGTCGTTATCCCTTTCTTTGGTTTGCTGATATATTATAACGGGTACCGCTGGTTTATTTTTTACTATGGATTCTTCTATTCATGGTTGTTTTTTGTGCGTGAAACGGTAAAAGACATTCGCTATTACAAAGGCGATGTGTTGACCAACTATCAGACGCTACCTGTTGTTTTGGGCCTAAAGCAAGCCTTGCGCTTATTACAAATACATGCGCTTTTAGGAATCCTTATTGCCGTTGGTTTGTGGTGGCATCCCTTTAATTTTTGGTTGCATGGGCTTTCTGCAATTACCATAATTGTCTTTGCCTCCGTAGTGTTTTATTTTCGCGGCAAAAAGACCGTCTCAAGAGCCAAGGAGCTTCATACTGTTATGCGGTTGTTGCTGATTTTAGGTATTTTAATCATACCGGTCTTGCGTTGATGTTATGGGGATTACAATCAGACAAACACTTTTATTTACCATATTGACGGCCTGTTTGCTGTTGATGTTTTCACTGCTGATAGACTACGGTGCCTCACGCGCACGTATGGATGCCTTTTATGGTGAGCTGGAAAAAGAAGCTGTAACCAAGCTCAATTTGATTGTTAAAACCGATATCGGAGAAGAAACCCTGCAAACCATTTATAGAGAAAACCGGGCATTTCTCCATGAAGTGGAGGTGGCGGTTTACGACAACAATTTGAATTTATTGTACCATGACGACATAGACATAGATTTTGTCAAAGAAACACCGGAGATGCTGAACGAAATTGCTGAGAAACGAAGCATACGCTTTACGCAAGAAAATTGGCAAGTGGTTGGTTTACGCATTGATGTAGCCGATACCTATTTCCTCATTACTGCTGCGGCGTTCGATGCCTACGGATACAACAAGCTCAATCGCCAACGCCGCAATATGGTACTCAGCTTTTTGGTCATGTTGGTATTGCTGTATTTGGTAGGACGGTATTTTGTAAAAAAAACACTTAGTCCGTTGCAAGAGGTACTTAAAGGCATTCGTAAAATAGGTGCTAGTAGTCTGCATCGTCGTGTTCCCGTTCCTGAGCGTCGCGATGAGCTGGCTGAGTTGGCGGAGACGTTTAACAATATGCTTGGGAGACTAGAAAATGCCTTTGCTAGTCAGCAGTCGTTTGTATCTAACGTGGCCCACGAACTTCGAACGCCATTGTCGGGCATATTGGCCGAAATCGAGTTGACTTTAGAAAAGCCGAGAGATGAGCGAGAATATACACGGGTTTTAAAAAATGTGGCCCATGATGCGCGACAATTAACGCGATTGAGTAGCAGTTTGCTGGATCTGGCCAAAGCGGGCTATGACCCATCTTCGATTGTGTTTAGCGAAGTTCGTGTCGATGAAGTGTTGTTAGATGCCCTCTCTGAAGTGCAAAGAGAGTACCCCAATGCCAAGATAGATGTCGAGTATACGCAAAACTTTTCGGAAGATGACAATCTCTCTATCTTGGGTAATGCCTACTTGTTGAAAGTAGCCTTTATTAATCTTCTTGATAATGCCTGTAAGTATTCTGATGAACAGCGGGTAAGTGTATTGATTGATATATTAGACAACCAAAGAATGGTCATTAAATTTATTGACCATGGACAGGGGATACAAGAAAGTGAATTGGACAAGTTGTTTACGCCTTTTTACCGAGGAAGCAACCGTCATCGTGCACCTGGTGTGGGTATTGGTTTATCGCTGGTCAAGCGAATTATTGATCACCACAAGGGTGAAATTAAAGCAAATTCGGTAGTGGGTAAAGGAACAGAAATTATTGTAACCCTATTTTACTGAAGGTGTAATACCATTTGCAAATAAAAAAAACCACCGTTCGGTGGTCTTTTTTGTAATCGTTATCAGCTGTGAAGCACGTAACGCAACGTTCTATAGCTATAGATTGTTACTAGTTAAGTTCTTCTTCGGCGTCTTCAATAGACTCCTCAGCATCCTCCATAACGTCTTCAGTTGCTTCTTCAGCATCTTCCATGCTGTCTTCAGCATCTTCCATGGCGTCTTCAACTGCATCTTCTACGTCTTCTACAACGTCTTCAACAGCATCTTGCGCATCGTCTACAATTTCCTCTACTTGCTCTTCTGCAGTTTTGTCTGAAGACTCACCACCACCAGAACAAGCGATAAATGCAGTCATGGCCAATGCCATCATAAAAAAGTTAATACGTTTCATACACATTCAGTTTTTGGGTTGAAAAATTTAAGCGCCAAATATACGCATATAAGATTAAGTTAACAACTTTATATGGTTTTTTTTCTTTTAAGTCTTAATCAACCGTCGCATTATCTGTAAAATGGTAAATATAATTTTTACACAAGGAGGACAACAAAGGGCTTGTCGAATTTATTTTATCATACAGACAAAGAAACTACAAGGTGCTTTTCCAAGCTTCTGAAATGCTCAGTTTTGGCTGTAGATATGCTTGAAGCTGATCAATAGCAATGCGTTCTTGTGTCATGCTGTTGCGATCGCGTACCGTTACGGCATGGTCTTCCAATGTTTGATGGTCAACCGTTACGCAGAAAGGTGTACCAATGGCATCTTGTCGGCGATAACGACGCCCCACAGAATCTTTTTCGTCGTATTGAACAGCAAATTCGAATGCGAGCTTTTGACGTATTTCTGATGCAACCTCCGGAAGACCGTCTTTTTTGATGAGGGGCAGTACGGCTACTTGTACCGGTGCCAAAAAGTAAGGCAATGCCATAACGGTTCTGGTGGATTCGTCTTCCAGGGTTTCTTCGCGCAACGCTGAGGAAATGATGGCTAAGAACATGCGGTCGAGTCCAATGGATGTTTCTACCACATAAGGAACATATTTTTCTTGCGTTTCCGGATCGAAGTACTGGAGCTTTCTGCCACTGAATTCTTCGTGACGTTTGAGGTCGAAGTCAGTGCGACTGTGGATGCCTTCAAGTTCTTTAAAGCCAAAGGGAAATTTAAACTCAATGTCGGCTGCGGCATTGGCATAGTGGGCCAATTTGTCGTGGTCGTGAAAGCGGTAGCTGTCTTCACCCAACCCAAGAGAACGATGCCAACGCATGCGCATTTCTTTCCAGTATTCGTACCACTTGAGCTCTTCGCCGGGGCGCACAAAGAACTGCATTTCCATTTGCTCGAATTCGCGCATGCGAAAGATGAATTGTCGGGCAACTATCTCGTTTCGAAAGGCCTTCCCCACCTGAGCAATGCCAAAAGGCACTTTCAGTCGGCTCGATTTAGCCACGTTGAGCATATTGACGAATATACCTTGGGCGGTCTCCGGACGAAGGTATAGTTCAGAAGCGCCTTCGGCCACACTGCCCATTTGGGTAGAAAACATCAAGTTGAACTGACGAACATCGGTCCAGTTTCGACTTCCACTCATAGGACAAACAATACCTTCGTCTTCAATGATTTGTTTGAGAGCTGCCATGTCGTTGGCTTCTGCCGCATTGGCAAAACGAAGCCGCAAAGCTTCGGCCTTATCGAGGTACTTTTTTACCCGTGGATTGGTTTCGCGGTATAGGGCTTCATCGAAGCTTTCGCCAAAACGCTTGGCGGCTTTTGCCACTTCTTTATTGGCCTTGTCGAGGTGCTTTTCAATCTGTTCTTCGATGAGCACATCGGCGCGGTAACGCTTTTTCGAGTCTTTATTGTCGATCAACGGATCGTTGAACGCATCTACGTGACCACTGGCTTTCCACACCGTTGGATGCATAAAAATGGCGGTGTCGATGCCAACGATATTGTCGTTGAGACGAGTCATCCAACCGAACCAGTAGTTCTTAATGCGGTTTTTTAACTCTACGCCAAGCGGACCGTAATCGTATACTGCACCAAGGCCGTCGTATATTTCACTTCCGGGGTAAATGTATCCGTACTCTTTGCTGTGGGCAATGATGTCTTTAAATGTTGCGTCGTTGGCGTCCATAGATGCGTTGTGTTTCAGGCCGCAAAGCTAATAAATCTAAGGCCGATAGTGTGCTTATTTTTTACTCAAATGACACAATCACTCCTCCACGAACCCATAAGCCTGGCAAAACAATTCCTCCGCGATCAAAAACGGGTTGCTGATTAAACAAGTTGCTCGCTTCTACGTAATAATCAATGGCCGTTGAAGACCCTTTGCCTCTTTCGTACGACAGCCGCAATGCGCTCATCCAAATGTGGGGGTAAGACTGTAATTCACCATTGATATTGGAAAATTCGCCACGACGATCTTGCCAACTCACACGGGCATTATATCGCAAATCTCCAAAGAGTAAACCTTGCAGGCCAATATTCAATTTATTCCGCAAAAAGTCCAAGGCATAAACCGATTCAAATGCAAAGTCCTCCTCGGGACTATCTTGGTAGCTATACGAAATCAACATTTGCTCTACGGGCTGTGCTGTGCCAAATCTCCAACGAAAATCGGTTTCAATCCCATAGATATTGAGAGCTTGGATGTTGGTGGCATACACAATGTCGTCGCCGGGAAATCTAACCCAATCGATGAGGTCACGGCCTTCACGGTAAAAGACAGCGGAGTTAATGGTGTATTTTTTTCCCAAATGGCGATATCCCACTTCTACTTGGTCGGAGTACTCCGGCTGCAGGTCGATGCTTCCTTGCGCACCACCTACTGCATAGTAAAGGTCTGTGTAAGTAGGCATGCGAAAACCACGGTTATATCCTCCAAAAATCATGTTGTTTTTAGAAAATGCATAACTCATTTCCGCACCGGGCATAATGGCGGAGCCAAAATCGGTGTTTTCATTGAACAACACACCTCCTTGAAAGGTAAACCGATGCATAGAAAATCGGTATTCAGTATGTGCCGCTAAGTTGTGTCTATCGGCAAATCGCGTATAAGCACCGCGAGGATGATGGCGTACGCTTATTTCGTCTTCCATGGGTTCCCCTAAGGCATTTGATAGAATGGACTCGTAGCGGTAGTCCACGCCAACAGAAACTGTGTGGTATTTGGCAAATGTTTTTCTCAATGTGGTTTCTGCACCTGCAACGCGACTGCGGTGATAATTGTGGTCGCCATACCAACTTGGGGCAGTATCCGTATCGCTGATGAACAATCCGTTTTGAAACTGATAATGGCCAATACCTTCTCTAAAGAGTTCAAACCTATCGTGGTGTTGACGCGCGTAGGCCCTTGCTTCAAAAACGGTGTTTTTATCGATGTTTCTGCGAAAGTTGACGTGTGCCTGTAAACCTCTGATGGCTTCAAACTGCTCGGGAAAGGCAAATGAATAAAAATTTTGCGCACCAAAGGCACGACTGGTTAACCCCACCAGGGCGTTGAGCTCGTGATTGCTGCCTTTCTGGTAACCGGTTAAGTTAATGGTACTGCTGGTAAAGTCGGTATTGTTCATAAAGCCGGTGTGCTGAATATGTTGTGCGTTTACAGCAAAACCGTAGTTTTCACCACCAAACTGCTGGTAAATTCGTCCGCCAAATAACCCATTCTGTCCGAAAAAGGACTCTAAACTGCCGCGGTTGCCGGGGTCTTTTTTCGTGATGATGTTGATGGCACCGGTCATAGCCCCTTGTCCTAAAAGTCTAGAAGCCCCACCGGGGATAATTTCTATGCGTTCAATTTGTCGGTAATGAATGGGCAAGTTCATGTTGTGGTGCCCGGTTTGTGGATCATTGGCACGTACGCCATCGATAAGGATAAGTGTCTGATCAAATGTGCCGCCGCGCATACTGATATCGGTTTGGGCATCCATAGGGCCTCTCTGACGCACATCCACACCAATGGCGTATTCGAGAATTTCTGTAATGGATTGTGCGCCACTTGATTCTATGTCTGCCCGCTCAATGACGATGACTTGTCGTGGAGACTCCCTGTAGTGTTTGTTGTTTTCATCAACACCAATAACCTCGACACTTCTCAAGTTTTCTTGTGCCAAAACGGAAGTGCCAACTAAAGTGATAGCGATTGAACAAAGCAGATGTTTCATAGTAAAATTTGGCGGCAAAACTAAAAAACATTGACTCAAACAAGGTTATTAAAGATTGGGTTTATAACACGGGCATACAGTGCGTACAAACCACCTACTGTTGTCTGACAATTAGAGAACAGCATATATGTTTTTTTGCAAATAACAAATTCCTTTTAGATATTTGTATGCTTAATACTACAAATATGTCAATTTCAGATAGGGATAAACAAGCGATTTACGCGAGAACATTGGCCTTAACGCCAGGATTGGGATCGAGAAGTATACGTCAATTGGCGCGTTATTTTGAGGATGACACCGAGCGCGTATATAGAGCTACAGCAAAGGAGTTAAAAGCCTTAGAGGGGGTTACCGACAATTTGATTCGGGTGGTTAAGAAAGCAAAGACATATCATGAACAGGCCACGTTTGAGTACAAGCAAGCCAAACGGTATGGCTTAGATATGATGGCTTTCTCCGATACGGATTTTCCACATCGTTTACGAGTTTTTGACGACGCCCCCGTTGTATTGTTTACGAGAGGAACACCTTTTCCGTTTTACCACCGACATAGCATTGGGGTGGTGGGTACCCGTAATGCAACATCGCATGGTCGCTCACTCACTGAGCAGTGGATTGAGCAGTGGGCGGTTTACCAGCCTTGTATTGTAAGTGGTTTGGCGTATGGCATCGACATAGCTGCGCACCAAGCTGCTATAAAACTTAATGTTCCAACAGTGGCGGTTTTGGGTAATGGTTTAGACAGTGTTTATCCGGCTGTTCACCGAAGTATAGCTAATCGTATGCTTGATAATGGGGGCTTAATCAGTGAATTTCCCCCAGGCACCAAGCCTGATCGGCAAAATTTCCCCATGCGCAACCGTATTGTAGCCATGCTTTCAGACGCCTTGGTGGTAATTGAAGCTGCGCAAAAAGGAGGTGCATTGATAACCGCAAACATGGCTTTTGACTACAATAAAGAAGTGTATGCTGTGCCGGGAAAGCCTGGAGATATATATTCTGAGGGGTGCAATGAGTTGATTGCGGCCAATAAAGCGGCGTTGCTTTACGACCCCCATCAATTGCCTAAGGATTTGCATTGGAAAGATGCTACTCACAACAAAGTCAGACAAGCCGAGTTGTTCGTGGAGTTAAACACAGAGGAGAAGTTGCTAATCGAAACACTTGGCCGACAAAGAGAAACGCCTTTAGAAGTTCTTTGTAGCGAGATGAATGAGCGGCCATCGGTTTTGCTTTCGCGGCTTTTAGAGATGGAGCTAAAAGGGCTTGTTCGTTCTATGCCGGGAAATAGGTTTGCAGCTTTGCTATAATGTAAAAGGCGATTAAAAAACGTAGCCTGCTGAAATAGTAAATCCTAAACCAATATTTATCATACTGTGAAATTGGTTATACTTGTTTAGCCTTTCGTCTAGAGGTCTCTCCTCATCATTAACGAATTTTCTAAACTCATCTGAATCATCAATACCCAAAACCATCCCGAGAGTACGAATATGTACCCTCAAATCAAAACCAATAAAAATATCGTCGGTAATAAACTCGTGAAGGCCAAATGCGAGATATCCCATAAAGTTAATTCCTCCACTTGGTGTAATGGTTTCATTAAACGAGAACCCATCAGGGTTGTTTTCTTCCTCATATACATATGTTACACTTTCTGAAGAATAAAAAATACCTGTACCTCCCAATTCAAAATAATAATTGAGAGGAGCGTAATTAGAATAAAAACGAAAGCCTAAGGAAAGCTGAGTATTAACGGTGCGAAAATTTTCATCGGTTAGGGGTTCAAGAGATCTGTTTATATTAGATGTTCCCCATCCTTGATCGTAGGTTTCTGTGACTGTAAGATTTCTGTTAAATGCATATGACGTATAACGATGAAGACCTCCAGTAACAGAAACATTTCTATTTAGAATGCGCTCGTAGCTCACTCCAATTCTAGGGCTTAACTTTATGAAATCCGGAAAAAATGAATAGGCAAATTCATCTCCTGTAGCGCCGTGTGGTTGAACGCCACTGACCAAATTCAATCCAAAATCCAATTTAACAGTGTTTTTTCTCCCAAGAAACCCCGGATTGTTTTGGGCAAGGAGGAAACAAGGAAGAAAAACAAGAATGTAAAATATCCTAATAATCATGATTGAATGTTTTGAGAAATCGAAAAAATGAAAGTTTTAATCGTTGGCAACGCGATAGAGTTTGTCGTAGATCATTGCCTTCAGCTGTGCGTCAGATATTCGATCTTCGAAGTTTTCTACAAAATGAAAGCGCGTATATCCATTTTTGATGTCGTATATGGTAACAAACTGGTATACTTCTCCATAGGGTTTTATCAATGATGCACCGGAGAAAAGAATGAAAGGCGGAAAAACAGCAGCTCCAATCAGGCCAAACATCAAATCATAGGTGATGTCTCTCGTTTTTTTGTAGGTGATCAACCCGGTGTATAGGATGTATTGGGTGTCGTACTTTTCAATAAAAGCCTCAACCTGGTCACTTCTACTCACCATGTTTTCCACTCGGGGATGTTTCCAATATTCATTGAGCCAATCGTTGACAAACATGAGGTCATTAAACATATCATCCTCCATTTTGTCGAGTTTTTTATAATCTAAAAACGATGCTTCTAATCCAACACTTTCTATGTATTCGGGAATGATTTCACGCATTTTTCTAAGCTCCATATCGGTTTCTTCAAACTTAATAATGGGCTTGTAGTTGTTAAGAAAATTGCCTTGTTTGAGCATGAGGTATCTCGGAGTAACGACCACGACTTTTTCAATGGGGTCTTTTTTGGGCTCCTTTGCATTTAAAATATTTAATGATCTCCCCTTTACTCGTCGATTGTACCACGACAAGTAGTTGTCACTGCTTTTAAATGAGGACAACTCCTTTTGCATGTCGTCCCAAGCACTTTTAAATGTTTCTTCCTTAAATAGGTTCACCAATGCATACGCATGAATGTCTTCAATACTGCGTTTGGTTTTACTTAGTTTGGACACTTTACTGTTTCGGCGTCTGGTATCTTCCTCAACCTCTTCTTCTACTTCTTCTTCAATCTGGGGGAATTCGGTTTCAAAATCATCGTTGTTGACTTCGTGAAAAAACACGAGCTCTCTCAAGCTCTTATGAAACATTCGCTCTAAGAAAGGGTCGTTGGGGAACAGCCTGTAATTCTCGTAATTGTATTGTGTAGAGAGAATAGACAAGCCTTTGGCATCAATTTTTTCCAGTAAATAATACATCGACTGAAGGTTGCCTTCTATATCATTTACATCGGGTACAAAACGGGTTTTTTCGTTGTTTTTGTAGGTGGCAAACGTGTGGAGAGCAACGCCAATATTCTTGCGAAGATATTTGTTGTCGGGGTGCTTATTTAACAACAAAAAGCTGTTGTAGATGGCTTCAGCATATTCTCTATTTGCCAGGTGCAAGGCTGAATTTTCAAAGCGCGCCATTTCTTGTGCCTCTTTAAAAGCCTTTTCATTAATGATGTACCATTCCTTGCCGCTGCTGGGGTTTTTTTCGATGACGTCTTCCAATGCTTCTCGACGGGCTTTTAAATTGGGGTGTGTGCTCTTTGAATCATCGTAATCTTCATATGCTGTAATGCTCTTAACCGTTTCTGGAAACAGATTGCTGTCAAGCACAAAGTGGTTTGAGTTAAAGAATGTTTTGTCCATCTCAACTTCGTCAAAAGGCAAGTAAGAATACAGCATGACATCCAATACGCGCAGCGCTTCCTCAGGGTCATAATTGGTTTTGGCGAAAATGCGTTTGTAACCTTCCAAATCGGCTTCAAATTCGTGTGATTTGGAATAGTTGCTCATCGCTATTAGCTTGTCGTCACCACTTTGTCGACGATAAGCAGACTCGCCTTTTTCGATTTTCATTTTCTCAAGGAAGCCATCAATGACGTGGTTTTCTTCGGTGTGAATCAATTCGTGACTGAGGATAAATGCCAGCTGTGCCTCGTTTTCTACTTGGGCAAGTAGCCCCAAGTTTACCAGCAATATACCATCTTCTGTAGCAGCAGCATTAAATTGCGTGCTGCGAACGGTGTACACGCGTATGTCTTTGTTGGTTTGACCATAAACCTCCAGCAGGTAGTCCATCACTTGCTGAACATAATTGGTCACGGGGTCTCCATAAATGATACTGCCGCTGGTCAATAACTCATCGAGAAAAAACTGATTGTTTTTGTGGAAAACATCTTGGCGTTTTCTCGTTTTTTTGTCGGCACTAACGTCTACCGACAACGATGCCTCCATGTATTTTGTGGTGAAAAAATTGGTGAAGTCTTGCGGTATTGGGCCTGTGGCTCGCAATGGTTCATAATCTGTACGCTGTGCATACGAGAAAGACAAGCCACACAAAACAAAAATCAAAGTAAAATAGAGGTAGCGCATGGAAATAATAATTGTAAAAATAACAAAATTTAAAACAAAAAACAACGCTGATACTTTATTTAAAAGAGAACAAATTATTTAAAATGAATTTCTTGTAAATAAAAGTGTCATTTATTCATTCAAAAAAGAGTTGCTTGAAGATTACAAAAATATGAATAAAATCTAATCAGTTATAAAAAATATTCGACAATGAATGATGGGATGCTCATTAAAATCTGTACACTTGCTTGACATACATTGAAGCAGACAATGCCTTTCTTTGTCGTACTTTTGCTTCTGACATGAGTACAGACAATGAAATTTTAGATGCTTCTGGAGAACATTTGTTGCCGGAAGAAGTCGAGTTTGAACGCAAACTGCGTCCGCAGTCGTTCGACGATTTTGCGGGCCAGAAGAAGGTGCTGGAAAACTTGAAGGTGTTTGTGGCCGCAGCCAATCAACGCAACGAAGCTTTAGATCACGTGCTTTTGCACGGTCCTCCAGGATTGGGTAAAACCACTTTGTCCTACGTATTGGCCAATGAGTTGGGCGTTAATGTACGTGCTACATCAGGCCCTGTTTTGGATAAGCCTGGTGATTTAGCGGGATTGCTCACGGGTTTAGAAGAACGCGATATTCTCTTTATTGATGAAATTCACCGTTTAAGTCCGGTAGTAGAAGAATACCTCTACTCGGCCATGGAGGATTTTCGCATTGACATTATGATTGAAACCGGCCCAAATGCGCGAAGTATTCAAATTGAATTAAATCCCTTTACACTTGTTGGTGCCACTACACGCTCTGGTTTACTCACTGCGCCTTTGCGTGCTCGCTTTGGAATCAATGCCCGCTTGGAATACTACCACACAGAACTTTTAGCGGATATTGTAGAGCGGTCATGCAGTATACTTAAGGTTAAAATTGTACCCGACGCAGCCGTAGAAATTGCCCGTAGGAGCAGAGGAACGCCACGAATCGCCAACGCCCTGCTTCGCCGAATTCGCGATTTCGCCCAGGTCAAAGGCAATGGCACCATCGACTTAGACATTACCCGTTTTGGTTTGGAAGCACTACAAGTTGATGAAAATGGCTTGGATGAAATGGACAACCGCTTTCTTTTGGCGATTATCGACAAGTTTAGTGGCGGCCCGGTGGGGATGAAAACCATTGCTACTGCTGTGGGTGAAGAGGCCGGAACATTGGAGGAGGTGTATGAACCTTACCTGATTCAAGAAGGCTATCTCATACGCACACCACGAGGAAGAGTGGCTACAGAAAAAGCCTATCGCCATTTTGAACGCCCTTTTCAGCGCTCCGTACAGGGAGGGCTCTTTGATCAAACCGATTTATGAGTAAAGCCGATGCATATTCGGCTTACATTAAAGACAAGGCAAAGCAGCTGGGCTTTTTGGCTTGTGGCATCAGTCGTGCCCGCTTTTTAGAAGAAGAGGCGCCGAGGTTGGAGGCATGGTTGAAGAAAGACTACCACGGTAGTATGCAGTGGATGGAAAATCACTTCGACAAACGATTGGATCCCACGAAATTGGTACCTGGCGCCAAAAGCGTGGTGTCGTTGTTGCTCAATTACTTTCCCGAAGATAAACAACAGCATGAAGACAGTCCGAAAATCTCTAAGTACGCCTACGGCAAAGATTACCACCGGGTGATGAAAAATAAGTTGCACACTTTGATGCAGCATATTCAAGAAGATATTGGGGAAGTTAATGGTCGTGCTTTTGTCGACTCAGGCCCAGTGATGGAACGTGCTTGGGCGGCACAAAGTGGACTGGGTTGGGTTGGCAAGCATTCGCTGTTGCTCTCACAGAAAACAGGCTCGTTTTATTTTATCGGCGAGTTGATTATAGACTTAGAACTCACCCCCGATGAGCCTACCAGCGATCATTGCGGCACCTGTACCAAGTGCATGGATGCTTGTCCTACAGACGCCATCCCGCGACCATATGAGGTGGACAGCAATCGCTGCATTTCGCACTTAACCATAGAATATAAGGACGCCATTCCAGATTTTTTTCGCGATAAAATGGAGAATTGGGCGTTTGGCTGCGATATTTGCCAAGATGTTTGTCCCTGGAATCGATTTTCCAAACCGCACGATGAAACAGCCTTTTCACCCCATCCCGATCTTTTAGGGATGACAAAGAGCGATTGGCACGAGATTACCGAAGATGTGTTTCGTGAAATATTTCGTCACTCGGCGGTAAAGCGCACTAAGTACAGCGGGTTAAAGCGTAACTTGGATTTTTTAAAATCCCACTAATCACGTCGGACTATAAAGTCATATGACCGCTTTGTGTTTAACATTTTTATATGTGCAAAACAGACTTTACTTGGTAAGTTCACCGGAAACTTGATCATTTCCGGAGCCGTCATTCACCGTCATGTTTAAACTGGCGCGATCGCCGGCATTGTTGATGCTTAGTGTTCCGCTAACGGTTAGTCCATCGAGTTCTTGTTCGGGAATTTCCAAATCATTTCCAAAGGCGTCGGCCACCAGTAGAAAGTCGTTGCCTTGGGCGTACAGTCCGCGGATATTAACCCGGTCGCCCATAACAGATGGTCGTCGAGAAATGGTAACGGTATAGGTTTGAGGCGCAAATTCACCAGACGTTTCTCGTGCGGTCCACTCGCCAATCCACTGGGCAATATCGTCGTTATCGTCGTCTGGTAAGCAACCTGAAACGACAATAATGAGGAGAGAAGTGATAAAAAGTGAACGCCAACGCATTACTTTTTGCTTTTGCCTTTAGTTTCTTCTTCCTTTTTGACCATGCGGTTGAGTTCTTCAGCCATTTCGTTGGTGATGTCAAACGACTCATCAGCCCAAACTAAGCTGCCGCCAATGTCCCACATAAAAATCATATCCAGTCCAAGCCTTTCTTTGATAACGTCGATGGCATCATATACCTCTTCAAAAAGGGAAGCGTTGAGTTCTTGTTCTTCGCGCATCACCTCTTGGGTTTTGCGTTCGCGATAGGCCATCAGTTCTTGCTGTTTCATTTCCAGTTCTTGCTGCGCCATTTGCAGCTGCTGCTGGTTCATATTTGCGGCTTCTTCTTCTAGTACTTTGAGGTTTTCTTGGAATACACCCATTTTGCGTTCCCACTCTCTTTCGAGGGATTTCACCTTTTTTTCCAATTGTGCTTGAAGGTCTTTGTGGCGCTCGTACTTGGTAAGTAAGCTGTCTGTACGTATGTAGCCAACACTCAAAGTGGAGGAGGTGCCGTCACCTTCTGCTTTTTCTTTTTTGGGTTTTTCTGCTGGTTTGCTTTCGGGTTCTTGTGAAGAGTTACTTCCCGTAATTTGTAAAATTAAGACCAAGGCAACTCCGAGTCCGAGAACGATGTTGATGATGGATTGCTTATTCATGAAGGAATGGTTTTATGGAATCTAAGCGACAAAGAAGTCGGGTAAAAATGAAAAATTGTGAGGCAAAAGTAATATCGAAGGGGGCAAAGCAAAAGAAAATTATTTAAAGCCGCCCTTCCTTTTTTGTTTCTTCAATTAACCGTTTTATGTGTTCGATA
Source organism: Cryomorphaceae bacterium (assembly GCA_022565745.1). Classification (GTDB taxonomy): domain Bacteria; phylum Bacteroidota; class Bacteroidia; order Flavobacteriales; family Schleiferiaceae; genus CSBr16-58. The sequence goes on from JAIUMB010000005.1 coordinate 22,841, forward strand.
TATTTTTTTTTGGCGTCTTCCTTAGGCATGCCGTAGAGTCGTTTCCATGCATCATGTTTAAAGGTTTGTACCACGTTTGATGACTCCGAAGGTCGTCGTTCATTATTATCGCCTTCAGTAGCCTGCTTAAAAAATCCGTACGCAATTAACATGTTGTCGGCTGTTTGCGTAGGCATTTTATTAGCGTGTTTCACGTATTCTTCGAATAGGTTGTCTAGGTCTGTCTCTTGCATGTGGTAAAGGTATGAAAATCTCAGTATGTGAGCGACAATAAAAAAACCCCTCAAAAAAGGAGGGGTTTAATGACTTAGATAAATATAAGTTCTAATTTCTAAAATTAGCCATTTCTTCATTAAACGTTTCTTTGAAGCGCTCGTAGTTGAAATCTATTTTCAAAGATTGGTCACTGGTGAGTGACTGATAATATTTGTCAAACATATCAGAACCACTTAACTCTAAGGCGAGATAGTAGCGGAACTGATTTTTATCACCAACGCGAGTCATGCGCTCGCAAACTGTTTTTACACCGCGAAGTTCTTGATTGATTACAGTACGAGCATTTTGCTCAAAGCGCTCTAAAAGTTCTTCGGTATTGTTGTACTCAGATGACTTGATGTAATTGTCTCCAACCACTTTAATGGTAGAGCTCAGTTGACCAGCCATGGCCGTACGTGCATTACTAACGGCTTTTTGTTTTGCTACATTGGCGTCCATACTTTCTCCAAAACCATGAGCGCGGAAGTGGTCGTCGTCAGACTTAAACTCAATGCAGGGAAGAATGACTTCTTTTTCATCGGATGAAACTCCAGTTGCTTGTTTTTTCTTTTTACAAGAAGTAGCAGCAAACATAAATCCGATGCCAAGTAAAATGTAAAGGAAGTGTTTTTTCATAACAGTTGTTTTTAAATACCGGAATTCCGGTTTATTAATTCGGCGATAAAAGTACTAAAACCGTTTCAAACCACGTGCCATTTTTTTACGGACAGGGAATATAATCAGGATCATTTTCAAAAGGATCGCTAAAATCCGGGTTGGTAACAAAGTCAGCATCGGTTAGGGTTTCTAAAAAAGCTTCAATGGCATTTTTTTCTCTTTCACTGAGGTTTAGACCAATACCTACGTGTTTCATATTTACATCAATGGTAGGTGAGTTTACCCCTCCAGTATTGTAGTGTTCGATGACTTCTCTCAATGTGTTAAAGCGCCCGTCATGCATGTAAGGGCCTGTTAAGGCAACGTTGCGCATGGTTGGAATTTTAAATTTACCGCGATCGTCGGGGTCTCCAGTCACAGCATAGCGACCATCGGCCATTTCTGAAAGGGGATCCAATCCGTTATTGGAAAATTGAAGGGCGCCATATGCCGCAAAGGTTTGTCCGGTAAATGAGCCGCCATGACAATGAAAGCAGTCGCCGCGTTCACTTTCTTCAAACAATATAAACCCTTCCTCTTCTAGGTTGGTAAACGTTGCTTGTGGCACGCTGCGCAGTTTCGCTTTGTCGTATTTTGAATTTGCAGAAATTAGGGTGCGTTCAAATTGCGCAATTGCCTTGGTAATTCTTTCTTGTGTTATGTCCTCATCGCCAAATGCGGCCTTAAACATAGGGGGGTATAAGTCGGTTGCCGCTAATTTTTGCTCCACATCTTCCCAGGTATTGTCCATCTCCAACTCATCAATTATGGGGAAAAACGCTTGATGCTCTAATGAGTGGCTTCGCCCATCCCAGAAAAAATGCTCTTGCCACATCATATTGATGATGGCCATGGAATTGATGATGCCTTCTCGACCATCAACACCAATGCTAAAACGTCTGCCGGGGTCGGTAAATGCCGCTTCTTGACGATGACAACAGCCACAACTTATGGTGTTGTCACGACTTAATTTTTTTTCATAAAATAAGTGACGACCCAACTCAATGCCTTCTTGGCTCGTAGGATTGTCTGGAGGAATCGGCATAGGCTGTCCAAAGCCTTGCGGGGTTGGTATTTGAACAAAGGTTGGTGTAAACGTCTCGCCGTTATTCTTTTTTGTGTCTTTTTCGTCTGATTGACAAGAAACAGTAAATACAGAGATGGCAATCAGAAGCGACGATGTAATGATGGTTAACCTTTTCATGATATCAAAATTGACTAAATATATAACCTGAAGTTTTGACGGTTGTTTATCTGATAAGTCAGCATCCAAAGTTACAAAACAAACCTTAATTATTGTGCTGGTGCATAGGAATGTGCTAATGGTTACATTTTAAACACTATTTTCGCGCTACATATGATTTGTGTCAATTTTAAATTCCAAAATCTTCACATGAGATTTGCTCTTTATATTTTAGGAAGTTTTGCTTTTTTATGGGGTTGTCAACCTTCGGAAACCCATGAAAAAATTAAAGAAGAACCTTTGCCCATGGATGTTCACAGCAGTTACCAAAACAGCAACGCACGTGTTAAGCACCTTTCACTTGACTTAAGTGCCGACTTTGACAATCACACTTTAAGTGGCACGGCTACTTGGACGGTGGAGTCTAATGGCGCAGATGCCTTGTATTTGGATACGCGAGGTTTAGATGTCCATTCGGTTACAAATGAGCATGGAGACGTATTGCCGTTTTCTTTTTCTGAAGAAGATAGTGTGCTTGGTCGTGCTTTATTAATTGGGAATATACGCGATGTAGAACAAGTAAGTATTGCTTACACGACATCATCGGACGCGGAAGCCATTCAGTGGCTGGAGCCGCAGGGTCGCTCGCCATTTATGTTTACCCAATCTCAGGCCATACTTGCCAGAACGTGGATTCCTTGTCCGGATAGTCCCGGCTGGCGCTTTACTTACAGTGCTACCATTCGCGTTCCCCAGCACTTGATGGCATTGATGAGTGCCGAAAATCCTACCAAGAAAAGTGATGACGGAATCTATCACTTTCAGATGAAGCAAAGCATCCCATCTTACCTCATGGCACTGGCCATTGGTGATGTAGCCTTTGCTCCTCTTAGTGAACGAGCTGGTGTTTACGCTGAAGCCGATATTTTGGAGGCTGCAGCTTGGGAGTTTGCAGAAACAGAAGAGATGATTGTTGCTGCTGAAGCGCTTTACGGTCCTTATGAATGGGAGCGTTACGATATCTTGGTACTTCCAGCTAGCTTCCCCTTTGGTGGAATGGAAAATCCCCGTTTGACCTTTGCCACACCTACCATTATTGCCGGTGATCGCTCTTTAACTGCGCTAATTGCTCACGAGCTTGCTCACTCGTGGTCGGGTAATTTGGTGACCAATGCCACTTGGAACGACTTCTGGATCAATGAAGGATTTACGGTTTATTTCGAACACCGCATCATGGAGGCTGTGTATGGAAGTAGTTATAGTGAGATGCTCTCCGCTTTGTCTCGCACCGACGTTATAGAGGAAGTGGAGGACTTTATGAATAGCAGACCCGAGGATACGAGACTTAAGCTCGACCTTACCGGCAGAAATCCCGATGATGGCGTCAGCAGAATCGCCTACGACAAAGGCTATTTCTTTCTTCGATTGGTAGAAGAAACCGTTGGAAGAGAAGCTTTTGATGCGTTCTTAAAAGCGTATTTTAATGCCCATCGCTTTGGGGTAATGACCACCGAACGCTTCCTCGATTATTTGAAAGCCAATTTGCTTAACGAAGCACAGTGGGAGGAGATCGGTGTTGATGAATGGGTATATGGCAAGGGCTTACCCGATAACATGCCTCAGGTTGAAAGTACGCGATTTGCTGTGGTCGACCAGGCTGTTGTTCGTGCACTCAACGGCGAAAAACCTGAAGGCACAGAAGAATGGACCACGCACGAATGGTTGCGGTTCATCCAAGGTGTACACGCACAGTTGGATTCTGATGGCCGAAATACAGTTGCCCAGATTGACCAGTGGTTTGGCTTTTCTGAGTCGGGCAACAGCGAAATACTTGCCGCGTGGTGGCAACCAGTTATCGCGCACAAATTCACTGAAGCATATCCGCAAATGGAGCGATTCCTCATCGACGTAGGTCGCCGAAAGTTTTTAACGCCAACCTATAGAGCGCTTAAGGAAACAGGTCAAGTCGAAGTGGCACGAAATATTTACGATAAAGCCAGACCCAATTACCACGCTGTAAGCAGACAAACAATGGATTTGCTTTTGGGGTTTGGGGGGTGACGATGACGATGACGATGACAATGACAATGACAATGACGATGACGATGACGATGACAATGACGATGACAATGACAATGACAATGACAATGACAATGACAATGACGATGACGAAGACGAAGACGAAGACGATGACTCACGAAAGTACAGGTATTAGACGTATCAGTATGTTAACAGCAAAGTCTTAGTCAAAGACGATGACGATGACTATGACGATGACGAATACTCACTAATGTACAGTTTTTAGACGTATCAGTATGTTAACAGCAAAGTCTTAGTCAAAGTCAAAGTCAAAGTCAAAGTCAAAGTCAAAGTCAAAGTCAAAGTCAAAGTCAAAGTCAAAGTCAAAACAAAAACAAATAAACAATCAACACTATGAACCTTTTTATCACTTCTTTACTGACTTGGTCAATCTTATTGATGTCACCAAGCAATACGTTACCTGAGATACAACCCGGAGATGTTGCGCCGATGGCGGATAAGGCCATGTTGGACGTGGTGTCTGAGTCAACCCAGAGCTTGAATGACTTGGTTGGTGAAAATGGCTTGGTGGTTATTTTCACGTCCAATACCTGTCCGTACGTCATTGCTTGGGAGCATACCTATCCAGAGATTAGTACAGAAGCCAAACGTTTGAAAATGGGTGCCGTGCTTATCAATTCCAACGAAGCTTTCCGTGGAAACCAAGACACACCAGAATCCATGCGTCAAAAAGCAGAAGAAGGCAACTATAACATGCCTTACCTCATTGATGAACATCATAAAGTGGCAGATGCTTTTGGGGCAAAGACTACACCGCATGTTTTTCTGTTTGACGGCGAAATGACATTGGTGTATAAGGGCGCCATTGATGATCGCTACGATGGAGGAAAGAAGGAGGAGCCCGAAGCCAATTGGTTGATCGACGCCATGAAGAACGCTGCTGATGGACAAAACATTGAACCCTCAACAACCCGTCAAATCGGCTGCAGTATTAAGCGTATTAAGAAGTAGCAGAAGCTGAAAACGATGGATGATCGTTTCCGGGTATTGACCACTGAAGGCCGTGGAGATTATCGCGAAAAGGGCTCGAAATTCTTGGCCTTTGCTTTTCCGGTAAGCCATTCTGATGAGGTAGATACATTCATTGCAGCTCTCAAGTCACAGCACCCCAAAGCACGTCATTTTTGTTATGCCTACCGCATAGACGATGATGAATGGCGTGCAAACGACGACGGCGAACCCAGACACAGCGCCGGTACGCCTATCTTTCGTCAAATTCAATCCGCCGAACTCTATCGTACGGCAGTGGTGGTGATACGGTATTTTGGAGGAACCAAACTCGGTGTATCGGGCTTGATTAACGCCTATGAAACGGCTGCGGCTGAAGCCTTAAGCAAAGCCGCTTCTAAAACGACCTTTCCTACGGTTATTCATAGTTACACCGTGAGTTACGCCATTTACAACCGACTGATGCAGTTGTTGTCGGAATACGATGCGGAAATCATACATCAAAATATGGCCGAAAATGTCGACCTAACCCTCCGAATACGTACTACACAATCGGAGATGTTTTCAAATTTAATGGATCCTTTGTTGAAGGGGTCAGGGTCGTAGATATAGCGCATGCGCTGTATCTACTAGGTATATCCTAAAATCTTCAACATGCTTTTATAACTCTGCTCTTTGGCAAAGAGTCGGGTGCGAATCTCACCATCTTCATCCCTGTCGATAACCACATGCTTAGGTGCGGGTGTCAAACAGTGCTGAATACCGCCGTAACCACCGATGCTTTCTTGGTAAGCTCCGGTGTGAAAAAATCCGATATACTGAGGTTCATTGCGGCTGTATTTGGGTAGGTAAATGGCATTAGAGTGCTGCTCACTGTTGTAGTAATCGTCGCTGTCGCAAGTCAATCCACCAAGAAGTACGCGCTCATACTCTTTTTCCCAGTTGTTGATGGCCAAGAGAATAAATCGCTTGTTGATGGCCCAGCTATCGGGCAAGGCCGTCATGAAACTACCGTCAATCATATTCCAGGCTTCACGGTCGTTTTGCTTTTTTTGTCCGATAATAGAAAACAAGGTTGCCCCGCTTTCGCCAACGGTATAAGAGCCGAATTCTGTGAAAATATGTGGTTCACGAACGTTAGCGGCTTCACAGGTTTGCTTAACTTGCGCAATGATCTCCTCGGCCATGTAGTCGTAGTCGTAATCGTAACCAAGTGAGTTTTTTATAGGAAATCCGCCGCCAATATTCAGTGAGTCTAAAGACGGACAAATCTTTTTTAACTCCACATACACGTTCACACATTTGAGCAATTCACTCCAGTAATAGGCATTGTCTCGTATGCCTGTATTGATGAAAAAATGCAGCATTTTTAGCTCAAAGTGAGGGTTATTCTCGATTTCCTCACGGTAAAATGGCACAATGTCTTTATATCCAATACCCAATCGACTGGTATAAAACTCAAATTTAGGCTCTTCTTCAGAAGCAATGCGAATACCAATTTTCATGGGGTCTTTGGTTAGACCTTCGTATTTTTTGAGTTCAGCTTTGTTGTCAACCATCGGAATCACGTTGGTATAGCCGTTGTTGATTAATCGTCCAATGTTTTCAATGTATTGAGGGCGCTTGTATCCGTTGCAAATGATGTAATTCTTCGGGGTAATCTTCCCTTCTTCGGCCATGGCTTCAACAATATTGATGTCAAAGGCCGAACTGGTTTCAATGTGGATGTCATTTTTCAATGCTTCCTCTATGACAAACTGAAAGTGTGAACTCTTTGTGCAATAACAATAATGATACTTTCCTCTATAGCCTACTTTGGCCATAGCCACGTTAAACATGGTTCGTGCACGTTGAATTTGTTCAGAAATTTTGGGGAGATATGTCACCTTTAACGGGGTGCCGTATTGCTTAATGATGTCCATCAGGTTGATGCCGTTCCAGAGAAGCTCATTGTCTTCTTCTAAATCGAATTCCTTTTGTGGCCAGTCAAATGTTTGCTCGATTAGGTCGATATATCTATTGCGCATGATGATGAATTTTGTGTGGCAAAGATATAGATGAACATGATTGTCGCATATCCAACTTTGTTAAATCTAAAAAAAACATAGGAACTAGTTTGTTTGGATGAGTAATTTTTCC
>JAIUMB010000006.1 GCA_022565745.1 Cryomorphaceae bacterium
GACGACGAACAATACGAGGTGCCTGTCATTACCACTTCTTCGTTTTACGAATCCCTACAAGAACAATTGGGCTGGAAGAAATTGGACGAAGAATCGCTTCAGCTGGGAATTTACCTTATAGGCAATTTGGATGAAGACGGGTATCTGCGTAGAGATTTAGATGCCATCACCGACGATTTGGCGTTTTCTGTTGGCATTATCACTACCAAAGAAAAGCTTGAATCTTTGCTTAAAGTCATTCAAACATTGGATCCCGCAGGTGTTGGGGCGCGCGACTTACAAGAGTGCTTGTCGTTGCAACTTCAGAGAAAAACGCCTACGGAAACCATCAAACTTGCTCAAGCAGTTATTGATGAACACTTCAACGAATTTACCCGCAAACACTACGAAAAAATTACCAACAGACTCAATATTTCTGAAGAGCAACTAAAAGAAGCGCTCGAGCAAATTGGCAAATTGAACCCCCGCCCCGGAAACTCCATTGAAAGTGGTCGCACCATTTCGCAAGCCATCACCCCAGACTTTATTATTTCTATCAACGACGGCGAATTGGAACTTACGCTCAACGCAAGGAATGCACCCGAACTCAATGTGAGCAACGAATACAAAGACATGCTAAATGCCTATAAGGCTCAGGGCAAGAAAAAAGACAAACGCGTTAATGAGGCCGCTCAGTTTGTCAAGCAAAAACTCGACGCTGCCAAATGGTTTATCGAAGCCATTCAGCAGCGCCAGCAAACTTTGCTCATTACCATGTCTTCCATTATGAATTATCAAAAAGATTACTTTTTGAGTGGCGACGAAAAAGATTTGCGCCCGATGATTCTCAAAGACATCGCCGAAGAAATCAACATGGACATCTCTACCGTTTCGCGCGTTGCCAACAGCAAATACGTTCTTACGCCTTACGGCACATTCTTGATTAAACAATTTTTCAGCGAGTCCATGACCAATGAAGACGGCGAGGAAGTATCCACCCGGGAAATCAAAAAAATTCTGGAAGAAAGTATTGCCGAGGAAGACAAGCGAAAACCGTTAACCGACGAAAAATTGGCCAAAATCCTCAAAGAAAAGGGATACCCCATTGCACGACGAACCATAGCCAAATATCGAGAACAACTGGACATCCCTGTGGCTCGACTACGCAAAGAACTATAAGCTTATGCGGATTGTTGCCCATGTCATCTCCTACGTCATCCACCCATCCCTGATGCCTTTTTTGGGTATTTTGGCTCTGCTGCAAACCTATCATTATACATTTCCCGAAGCACTCTATTACCGCATCATCATTCTTGTGGTCAGTGGAACCTATTTATTGCCCCTTTTGGCAACAACAATCATTTACAAAATCGGGTATATTTCGTCTATTAAAATGGTGAAAAGTGAGGACCGCAAAACCCCCTTTTTGTTAACCGCTATATTCTTCTATTTTACCGCACAAATTCTCAAGTCTGTAGAGGCCATTCCCCTTTTATACATTTATCTGATGGCCGCGTCCGTTACGGTTTTTATCCAATTGACAGCTTTGGGGAAATATAAGATAAGTGCTCACACGGCCGGTATTGCCGGACTCATGACCTTATTGACCATCATGCATCTTCAAGGGGGTAATCTGTCTATTCATTGGCTTGGTGGTGGCTATTTGATCATGGGATTAGTGGGGTGGTCGCGACTTTTCCTGCAAGCGCATACGCAAACTGAAGTCTTTTTGGGTTATCTCAGCGGGATGGTTCCCTTGGTTATCTTTGTTTTTATTTTCTAAAAACCAACCATTGGTTACATTTTTAAAAAAACACTGGTTTTGGCTATTGAGTGGTGTCGCATTGTTGTACTATGTCGTCCTCATGGTGGCAGCCCATACCCCCGCATTTGCCGATGCGCTTCGAGGCGTTGAGGTTGCTCAGTCATATTTTAATGGCGCCCCTTTTAACCATATCTCTTACGTCAATCCAAACGCGCCGGATGTGCTGCTACATGAATTTGTTGCGTGGTGGACGCCCGGACAATACTTACTTCCAATGTCGCTATTCGCCATTGGTTTTAGTTGGACAGCCGCTTTTAATATCAGCATTATCGTGTGTTTACTGCTTGGCGTTTGGGGATGGGTACGTCTTTGGAAACGGGAAGTCTCATTCCAAATATTGGCTTGGTTAATTGTCCTTTTTATTCTCAATAGAAATGTTTACTGGCACACATTACTTTATATGGGTGGTGACCTGCTGCTCTTTGCCATTTTGCCCTATTTCATTCACCACATGCTGTACGGAAAAAAGGCCATAGAGTGGCTCCCCTTTTGGATTTTGGCCGGATTTGTTGCGAAAGCCTCGTTCTTGGTTTTTATCATCCCCATTGTTATTTGGAAGTGTTATCCCTTTAAAGATTTAAAAAAAACCGTAATCAAACTACTGCCATCGGCTGTGGTGTTATTGATGATATGGTTACTGTTTCTCAGTCAGGGACACACGCCAAATGCAAACATCGATACCGAAGGCTACGGCAACCTCCCTCACCGCGCGTGGAATGGTTGGATCTATGGATGGGCTGCTCCTTTGGCCATTCCTTTTTGGCTATGGTCAAGCTTAGAGAGCGTTTGGAAGAACGCCTTATTAGCTGAATGGTTGTTGTACGCCGTCTTTATTGTAGCAGGAGGGCTGTCTATTTTCCTTCTTTTTCCACGAAAAAAAATGAGCAAGTATCACCAAATGGCCATAGCCGTGTACGTGTTTTTTGTAGCTTTCTTTGCCGTTAATCAAATGTCGTTCAAAGCCATTTCCTTTGAAGCCAGACACTTTTATCCCTTGGCATTGATAACACTTCCCATCGTAGTAAAGCGAATGCCTAAATTCATCTTACCCATTCTACTTATCGTCGCGTTTGCAGACGTGTATCGCGTCTATTCGTTACACAACGACATATCAAACCGCTATTGCAAAACGAAATCGCTGATGCTTCCATATTGCGTGGAAGAGGATTTTCCTGAAAATGCCATAATCATCACCGATAAGTGGGATGCTTTACCAGGCATACCAAACACGCACAAGATGGCTTTGGAGCTTGTCAATTCTGAACAAAAGACTACACAGTACCGGTTAATCACGGGCATAGAAACGCCAAACCGACCGATTTTCACAACACTTGGTTCATCAGAACGCCCTAAAGTGGGGGTCTTCTTTGAATTGCAAAAAGAAGATCTACTGCCTTTGGAATTGGATGCGTACATTTTTGTTGAGCCATAAAAAAAGACGCACCGAAGTGCGTCTTTATGAAGACAGTAAATGTCTGTATATTATCCTTCCAAGGCAGCAGCTCCACCAACAATCTCGAGGATTTCGTTGGTAATGGCAGCCTGACGTGCTTTGTTGTAATCGAGTTTCAACAAGCGCGACAATTCCTTGGCGTTATCCGTTGCTTTGTGCATGGCAGTCATACGTGCACCATGCTCTGAGGCATTGGAATCCAATACAGCCTTAAAAAGTTGTGTTTTGAGCGACTTCGGAATCAATTCAGCGACAATCTCTTCTTTTTCCGGCTCAAAGATGTACTCTGAAGAAGCCGTGGTATTTTCACCTTCAACCGGCGCAATAGGAAGCATGGTTTCAAGCAAAGGCATTTGAGACCCGGCATTTTTAAAGTGGTTATACAACACTTGCACTTTGTCGTAGGTGCCCTCTGCAAACGCATTCATGGCGTATTCCGCTACTTCCGCTACATTGTCAAACGTCAAATCGTTGAAGATGGCACTGTGATCGGCGGCTACGGTAAATGTCTTACGTAGTAAATCATTGCCCTTTTTACCGATGGTTACCAAAGTCACATCTACACCTTTTTCTTGGTAAGCCAAAGCTTCACGACGAGTAAGTCGAATGATGTTGGCATTAAATGCGCCGCACAATCCACGGTTGGAAGTCACGGGAATCAAAAGCACACGCTTTATATCACGCTGCTGTCCATACACGCTTTCGCTTTGATCGAGTGATGCATTCAGTCCGCTGAGAAGCTCGGTGAGTTTCTCCGCATAAGGACGCATCTGTGTGATGGCGTCCTGAGCTTTTTTCAATTTCGCAGCCGACACCATTTTCATTGCAGAGGTAATCTGCATGGTGCTGCCTACGGATTGTATGCGGTTTCTGAGTTCTTTAAGGTTGGCCATGAAGAACCGTATTCGGGGTTATTAGTATTTAGACGACAAATCTTTAGCTACCTTTTCAAGTACACCAGTTTGTTCTTCTGTGTATTTACCAGCTTTTAACTGATCCAATGTATCGCGGTGCTTGGTATCTAGAAACGCGAGGAATTCGGCTTCGAATTCTTTCACACGGTTCACAGGTACTTTATTAAGTAAGCCTTTGGTACCACAGTAAATGATGGCAATTTGCTTTTCCACAGACATTGGGCTATTCACATTTTGCTTGAGAATTTCCACGTTGCGGCGACCCTTGTTGATAACCGACATGGTTGCGGCATCGAGGTCAGATCCAAACTTGGCAAAAGCTTCCAATTCACGGAACTGCGCTTGGTCGAGCTTAAGCGTACCTGCAACCTTCTTCATCGACTTGATCTGTGCAGAACCACCCACACGTGATACGGAGATACCTACGTTAATGGCAGGACGAACACCGGAGTTAAACAAGTCAGACTCAAGGAAGATTTGACCATCGGTAATGGAAATTACGTTGGTTGGAATATACGCCGAAACGTCACCTGCTTGTGTTTCAATGATGGGAAGCGCCGTTAAAGAACCACCACCCTTCACTTTGCCTTTTAGTGACTCTGGCAAGTCGTTCATTTGCGCAGCGATTGCGTCGTTGTTGATCACTTTTGCAGCGCGTTCCAACAAGCGAGAGTGCAAGTAGAATACATCACCGGGGTAAGCTTCACGTCCGGGTGGACGACGAAGAAGTAGTGACACCTCACGGTAAGCAACGGCTTGTTTTGACAAGTCATCATAAACGATCAATGCAGGACGTCCGGTATCGCGGAAGTACTCGCCAATGGCAGCACCGGCGAAAGGCGCGTAAAACTGCATAGGCGCAGGGTCAGATGCATTGGCAGCAACGATAACGGTATAGTCCATTGCACCGGCTTCTTCAAGCGTTTTTTGAATCTGCGCGATGGTAGAACCTTTTTGTCCGATACCTACGTAGATACAGAAAACAGGCTCACCGGCATCATAAAATTCTTTTTGGTTGATGATGGTATCAATCGCTACGGCTGTTTTACCAGTTTGGCGGTCACCAATGATCAACTCACGTTGTCCACGTCCGATAGGGATCATCGCGTCAACCGCTTTGATACCGGTTTGAAGTGGTTCGTTTACCGGCTGGCGGTAGATTACACCCGGGGCTTTGCGCTCGAGTGGCATTTGAAACGTTTCGCCTTCAATGGCACCTTTACCATCGATGGGCTGGCCAAGTGTATCTACAACACGACCTACAATCCCTTCACCAACGTTGATGGAGGCGATACGTCCAGTGCGTTTTACGGTGCTACCCTCACGAATTTCGGTAGAAGCACCAAGCAATACAATACCTACGTTATCTTCTTCAAGGTTGAGAACGATACCTTGGAGTCCGTTTTCAAATTCAACAAGTTCACCGGCTTGTGCACTGGAAAGGCCAAATGCACGAGCGATACCATCACCTACTTGAAGGATGGTTCCAACCTCTTGCAATTCGGTTTCAGAGCGGAAACCTGACAATTGTTCTCTTAGTATTGCTGATACTTCAGCGGGTTTAACTTCAGCCATTACGATTGAATTTAATTAAAGTTTTGGGACGTACAAGTTTTTAGAAAATTGGTGCTTGAGGCCGGCTAATTTAGCGGCCACACTACCGTTGTATTGTTGATCTTCCAAACGAAGAACAATACCGGCGATGATGTCGGGGTTGACGGTATACTCCACGCTAACATCCGACTCTGCCCATTTACGCAAGGCATCTTCGACCGTTGTGCGTTGAGCGTCTGACAATTCAGTTGCGGTAGTAACAAATGCTTCTTTAATGCCCTTCATAGCGCGATATTGGAGCATGAAGCTCTCCGCGATTTCGAGTAAAACATCTTCGCGGTTTTTGCGGGTAATCAAGTTTAGAAAAAGCATGGATGCCGGTTGGAAAGAGCTTTCAAACAAGATTTTAAAAATGGCAATCTTCTTATCCTTTTTTACAACAGGACTTTTGAGTAGCAAGCGAAAGTCGCGACTTTCAACACCAACTGCATTAAGGTGTCGCATATCGGCGGCAATCTCTTCAACCAGAGACTTCTCCTGCGCGAGCAAAAGAAGTGATTTGGCGTACCTACTGGCTATTTTTACTGATCGCATAAGGCGATAAAGTTAGTTTATTATTTAATGTCCTCCAACATTTCGTTGATAAGGGCTTCTTGTCTTTTGGCGTCTGAAAGTTCTTTACGCAAAATCTTTTCTGCCATGTCGATGCTTAATGCAGCCACTTGATTTTTAAGCTCAGTCATGGCAGCACGTTTTTGCATTTCAATTTGCTCACGGGCATTCTCGATCATCTTTTCGGCTTCTGATTTTGCGGCTTCTTTGGCACCATCGATGGTTTTGTCGCGCAATTCGCGTCCTTCTTTAAGCATGGCATCGCGTTCAGCACGAGCTTCGGCAAGAATCTTTTCGTTATCCGCTTGGAGGTTTTTCATTTCCTCACGTGCTTTTTCCGCCGATTTCAATGCGTTATCGATGCTTTCTTCGCGATCTTTAACCGCAGTGAGGATGGGTCCCCATGCGAATTTCTTCAATAAGAAGACCAACAACAAAAAGGTAAGTGTTGTCCAAAAGATCAGACCAAATCCGGGAGTTACTAATTCCATTGTTTTTTGTTTGATTGAGTGAAATAAAGCGCGAAGCGAACCCAACGTTCGCTTCGCGGTTTAAACAGTTGTCTTAGGCGCCAGTGTTGGTTCCCAATAGCGCTACTACGATGGCAAACAGACCTGCACCCTCGATAAGGGCAGCAGCGATAATCATCGCAGTTTGGATTTTACCGGCAGCTTCGGGTTGACGAGCGATTCCTTCCATTGCAGAACCACCTACTTTTCCGATACCTAGACCGATTCCCAACGTTGCGAGACCGGCTCCGATTGCAGCAATACTTCCTACCATTTTAATTGAATTTAGGAATTAAACAAAAAAACTAACTTAATGGTGCTCATGCTCTTCAACGGCTTGGCCGATGAACAATGCAGTAAGCAACGCAAATATGTATGCTTGTAGTAGGGCCACAAGTACTTTAATAACAAAGATAAACAACGTTAAAATGATCGCTGCCGGACTGACCCAAATGGAGTCCAACACAAAAATCAACGAAATCAAACTCAAGATAACGATGTGGCCTGCCGTCATATTGGCAAACAAACGTATCATCAAGGCAAATGGCTTGGCAAATACACTCACCAATTCGATGGGCGCCAAGAGGATTCTAACAGGCACAGGAACACCAGGCATCCAGAAAATGTGTTTCCAGTAATCTTTTTTACCATTGATGTTGACAATGATTAATGACAATACCGCCAATACCATGGTGAAAGCAATGTTACCACTTAAGTTGGCTCCACCGGGGATGAAGGGGATAAGACCCAACATATTGGCAATCCAAATAAAGAAAAATAAAGACAGTAAGTAAGGTACAAAGCGATGGTAGTGTTTGTGACCGATGTTTTGTAAAGCTATTTCGTCGCGAACAAAAACGATGAGCGGCTCTAAGAACGAAGCCATGCCTTTGGGCGCTACGCCACTACCGTTTTTCTTATAATAATTGGCCGCAGGTAAAATGATGATGAGCATCAAAATGGCGGTTACAAACAAAGAGGCTACGTTTTTGGTGATCGACACATCAATGGGGCGAGCGTTGAGCGCGTGGTGTTCCTCGTCGAGGTCGAGATATACGCCATCTTCATTGGCCGAGGCACTGGCCAAGTAAATTTTTTCGTGGAATTTCACAAAGCGCTGACCATTGACCTCTACTACTTCTTTACCGGCATCATCGTGGTGAAATGCGGATGAAGAGAATACAGACAGACCACCTTTACTGGTATAAACGATGACCGGAAGCGACACACTTACAGGGTGACCTTTCCAGTCAAACAAATGCCAGTCGTAGCTATCACCAATGTGATGCATGATGACAGCATTGATGTCCTCATCTTCATGGGTTTCTAAATCGCTTGCAGCTAAGTCACTTGTGATGTGCTCATGCTCTTGGGCGTAACCAAAGCTGATGGCAAAAGCCGTAATGATGGTGAAAAAGATGTTCCGGTGCATGGAAAACGTTGTTTTAATACCTGCCCTAAATTTGGGTGCAAATGTACAGTGAACGAACAATTAAACAGCCCTGAAAATTTATTTTTTTTAGAGGCTACAACGTTTTGTTTTTCAATATTTTAAAATCCTGATGCTGGCTAAGGTAGAATAGATTAAGAACATCAGATATAAAAAGAGCAGCGGATAGCTCCAGTTGAGCGACACATTTTCGAAGCGATAAATGGCCAACAGCACCATCACAAGTACCGTCAACATTTTAAACATATTCATGCCAAGCAGGGCATACGCGGCTAGTTGCGGGTGTTTTTTATGGAGATAAAGGGTTAGAGCCAAACCCAGCATCACGAAAAAAATCATGAAGCCGTAAACCAAGGGATAAAATATCGGCCAAGGCTGAAAACTTTCTGGCCATATCAAATAGTGGATGGCGACAATTATACCGGCAATCGGCAAAGTCGCTAAAACGATAAGTTTATTCTTCATCAGACAATTTGGAAACCTCCTTAATGGCTACATACAATGCGATGGCCACACCGGTTAATGATAATACAATGGTGAAAACGGGATGGGGCGAATGCACTCTACGCATGTCAATGCGATAACCGGCATAGGTAAAACCGCCGATGATGGCACCCATCTGGAAGACGAGTCCAGACAGCACAATCCAGCGGTTACGCGGTTTTGCCACGAACGTCTTTTTCTTTCTTGTTGTCTTCCTTCATATCGCGAATGACGCCGCCCATTTGGCAGTTACCGGTAAACTCTGCTCCTGATTCAACCGAGAGTTTTTCCGTTTTTATCTCTCCATGTACCGATGCCGTTTCTGTCAACTCCAGCATTTCTGTAGCAATTATAGACCCATTAATGGAACCACTTATAGAAGCTTTTGCACAGAGAATATCGCCTTTGAATTTTCCTTTTTCACCAATAACAAATTTTCCTTTGATATTGGCCTTGCCGATCACTTCTCCGTCCAAACGAAAATCTCCGTCAGAAGTAATGTCACCCTCAATGGTGGTGCCTTGAAGAATTCTATTGCTAATGGCTGAAGGAGCAGGTGTTGACTTACTGGATTTAATCATAGCTTTTTATGTAAACGTGTAGTGGGCAAATGTAAAGGAAAAAAATTGAGCAAAGGCAAAAAGTGTTTTAAAACATTCAGCACCCCAACAAATTAGCACTTTTTAAGTTTCAGTAGGCAATCTTTTCAACGAGTGCCAACGCGGCACACAACTTTAGTGGTTATTGGTCAAATGAGAAAAGAAGGGACTAATTAAGCGCTGAGAACTTGACCTGAAAATACATACTATACTCGTAAATGGCATTTTCAGCGTACATTTTTTTAAAGTTAGACAGAGAAATAACGAAGTGTTCGTAACCAGTTTTTGGTAAATAAATGTTTACGCTACCTTCCTGCTTAATATCCTCAAAGTAGGCCATAGCAGTATTGGCGTTTTTAAACCCACTGATGATGATCAACTGCTTATCATCACCCATCATAATGTTTCTGCTTTTTAGTCGATCTTTGGCGTATTTGCTCATGTTAAAGTCAGAAATACTATTTCTAATGCGATTAAAGTCTACATTCTCCTTAGGCAAAATCAATACATACTGGTGGGCCTCGTTGGGATTAAACGTAAATAACTCTTCAATTTCCGGGCTCAAGCTCCCTCCGATATCAGAGGGGCCACCAAGGTAATCAAGGATTGACTGCGCCTCTATACCCACTGAATATCCCTCATACTTTTCCGCAAGCGTAGCCAATTCTTGAGTAAAAGTGGTAATACTCCCTTCACTGCCAATACACAAGGCATGAAGCAATTCAAGTTGCGGCAAAAGATCTGTTTCTGAAAAGCGTTCTATACCCTCTACGCACATTTTTTTAGATTTTTTAAACTGATTGGCGTCAAAAGCGGCATATGCTTCTCTGTAAAACGCCTCAGCAATTGAATCGTGACCAGCATCTGAATCCACATCGAGTGAGCCATCTAACAATCTGGCAAAAGGCGTATGTCCATATTCACTTTGCAGCTTTCCACAGTAATTGTCTTTTTTCTCTGCCTGTTTGGTTTCTTGGGTCATTAAGCACAATGTGTAGAGTGTTCGCGGCTCGAAGGAAGCGCCTGGATAACGCTTCATCAGTTTCTCGTAGATGTCTACCGCTTCAATGTAATCATTTAAAACATCTCTGTAAACCCCGCCTGCGCCTTCATGCGCTTTGATAATTCTGTTGTGAGAAGCCTCTAAAGAATCTGCATCAAACGGGATACGGCTTAAGTAATATGCAGGGTGCATCGGGTTCTGAGTAGAGTCAAGCTCTGCGCCCTCACCATCGCCTTCACCTTCACCTGGCACAAACTCACTTACTGTGGTTTTTACTTTACGCCTCCAATTGTCTTCTAATTTTCTAGTTCCCCAGCGATTAGAGAATTCTGTAATCCCGTTATTTCTCTGAGAGTCATCGTAAAAATACCATTTCCCTGAACGCTGGCCGCCCACAGCAAACCCACCTTGTCCGGGCCCAACAGGTCCACCTCTTACCGACTCCGCACGTTCTTTGGCAGCTTTTTCTTTTTCCAATTGACGAATCCTTTTTTGAATCAGTTTATCACGCTCTTTTTCTGGCATTTTGGCCATGGCTTGCAAACTGTCTTCAACTTCAATGGTGTTTAGATATTCGACCAATTCAGCCAAACTCTCTTTTTTCTTTTTCACCTCTTCGTATCGGTGGTGTTCTTGAGGTAAAGATTGGTAAGCTGAGTCGTAATGTCCGGCAGCCATAATATATTCTCGGAAATCAAAATGCAGTTCCCCTTTTCTAAGGTGGGATAAGCCCAACTGTGTTTTGTTGGTGGTGCTTGTAGCGATAGAATTAGCGAGATAATCAAAAGCTTCAGGGATTAAATCTTCTTTAATTGCAATGTCTGCCATGGCATAATAAATCTGGTCACGATTATCGAAGTTTTTATCGTTTTTCGTCATTTTTTTAAGCGTGGCATAAACCGGTTTGCTGTCTTGCAAATAAGGGTCAAAGTTTCTTACTTGAGCCATTTGTGCCGCGAAGTAAAACTCATATGGAGGCTTCATTTTTACAACTTTAGCGTAAAGCTCGGAGGCCTCGTAATTATTCCCAATTTGTTCTTGAAGCTGAGCTTGAATATAACGGAATCGCACTTTTCTAGATTTGGGCACACCTGCTGCAATTGCCTCTTCTAATAACTCACTTGCTTTTTGAAATTCTTTTTGAGCTATTTTCATTTCTGCATAAGACGCCAGCACATCTTTTTTTAATTTTTTTGGCACTTTTTTATTGAGATACAACTTGTCAAATTGTTCTTGAGCACCAGCGAAATTACCCGTTTGCACATAGGTTCTTGCTGCCCATAATCGCGCTTCATACAAAAGACCTTCATCCGGAAATTCTACAATAATATAGTTGAATGCCTCTAGTGCCGGGAACCACATGCGACGATAAACTCTAGATTTTCCGATAAGCAAATAGGCGTCATCAATATATTTATTGACCTGTTCTCTTCCAAAAACCATGGAGTGTTCTTTAATGGTTTTCACCCCTTTTTCTTCGGCGCGCTCCATGTCGGCTTCAACACTACCTACTTGGGATTCGGTGGGCCATATGTATATAGGCAAAATATTGAGGTAGTCTTCTTCGTGACTGCCTTCAATGGTGTTCACCCCCTTCATCAGTGCTTCATTTCCATTGAAAAGCGGGTTATACTTTGAAGAAAGCATATGCCAATTTCTGCTCAGCCATGTGTTTTTCGTACGACTGCAGCTAGGAAGCACCACCAATAAAAGAAAGGTGAATGAAAGTATTTTTACTAAAGACTTTTTCAAAATTTACTCCGCCTGTTGATTAACCTTGTTCCGATATAACGAAACGGTTACAAAGGTATTATATTATGTATGCAAAAAACGCTTAAATTGTCATTTAGACGAATAAGCAACCATTATTAAAAATGCTTAGCCTCCAATCCTAAGCTTGAACACCCACTTATAATCAAAAGGGTTGCCAATATTGTCACCATGGCGATAATAAAAGCCCAATCCAAACTGTTGGTATATATTCAGCAGTTCCACACCCGATTCAAAAATCATATGACCACTGGGAGCTTGCACAGGAATACCCAGATGCTCACCGGCTTCATCTACACCATCACCCAGCAGCATTTTTCCAACAAAAGCCAGCTCTGGAAACACAGCATTTCGTCTAAACAAGCGTTGTTCGGTATTCCAACGGCTCATTATACTTACATAACGTTGAAACAACAATTGATTAAAGCCCATGGTTTCCCATGAAAAAGCATCTCCAAAGGTTGAAATGGGAATCCATCTATCCTCATAAATGTTCAAGTTGGCCGCTGGTGAAAAAAGATAGCTGTATGGAACAGCGCCATTGGTTAATCCACCTTCAATACGGTGTGAAAACTTACCGAGTAAAAACGATCGGTGTTGATGGTCAACCTGCAAATCTGCGCGAAGAAAAGAGCCTTCATCTACCGACCAATCGTCGATGGTGTGCTCTATGCGATGTCTTACAACCGGATATTTGGGCTCGATAATGGTGCGCCTGCCCCTTATTTCCATAATCTTTTCGCGTGGAGAATAGCGCCCTTCCCAACGTACAGAGGTAAATGTAAACCCATTTTCAAAGCGATTGTCATTAATCGACTCTGCATTAAACCAATAATCGGCACCTACCACAAAGCGGTTTTCTCGGTGAACACTGAATCGGTTTTCCCACTTTGGTGAAGGCTGCCACATCACATATGCTTGTGCGCTGCTTACTTGATCAAAAACCGACACATAAAACCTTCTCACCTGTGAAAGTTCTGCAAAAAGCGCTCCTCTACTAACGATATCGAAAGGCTGTCTACCGGCTTCTTGTAAATCAAACAAATACCTACCGCCAAGTTTTAACTGCGAGCGCCGATGAAGCATGACTTCACCACCGTAACCATATTTCCATGCTCGATCGCGAAACCCATATCCACCGTGTCCATATAATTCAATAAAGCGCGAAAAACGATGGTTGGTTCTTCCGCCCAAGCCCAAATAAAAACTCTCATATGCATTAATGCGTATCAACTTTTTTAAGTCCAAATCCACGTATGGAAAGGTTATAAATCCATCACTGATGGCCTGCATACCTCTTACCAATGCATCTAAGTTAATCTCTTTGCCAATACTATCAACAAACTCATAGGTCGTTTCATCCCTCAGCGTCAAGGCTTTTACGCGGTTGCTCTTCCAAAAAACGTCGCTTTGATGACCAGCATTTTCATCAAAACGCACAGCTATTTTACCCACATCCTTGAGTTTGTTTTCGCTTTGAACATCTACATCGGTTAGATATGTGCGTATGGTGCCTTCTAAAAACGTATTTACAAAAACCGTTCTTGATGTATCGACCGCAATTTTAGGAATTTCTATGTTGTGAAAATCTATATCCACATGAAGCTGTGAAGGAAACCAAACCTGCTCTTTTTCATAAATCTGTTTAATGCTAATACTAATCCCTTCATCGGGCATTATTGCAGGCTTAGCGTTGACCGAGCGAATGGCCATGTCAGGGGCCTGAATCTGTATTTGCCCTACCAGCGCATTGATATTTCTGTTTCCCGATGGTGAGAACTGTATGGTATATACGGTATCCCTACCCTCATTGACCAACATTGTATCGGTAATCAAATATTCGTAATATCGCTCCAGCATCCTGTTAACTGGACTCATATACACCAAGTCAAGCAACAAAAACTCTTGGTTATAGAATGTAAAACTCTGAAACTGGCTGCTCAATACGGCAAACAAAGGCTCTTTTATTCCTGAAGTACGAGACGCCAAAACATCTTCAGTAACGCGATTAGGTTTTCTAAATCGCCTGTTGCTTATCGATTCTGATAAGAAGAAATCCCTCGAATCAATCAATAAAAACTCTTTAGAATATGCCGACTCAGGTATGCTGTCAAAATCATCTGGGTAGGCTTTAACTTTTAACCCCAAACGCATTTTATTATAGCTCTTGCATTGATACTGATCGAGATATTCATGATCGTTTCGCCTTCTGTTATCCATTACGCCCTTAATAAGCCTTAGGGCCGGGTTTTCACCGGGCAACACTTCTATGGCTTGAAGCTCTTCTACAGCCTTTTTTAGGTCTATATATATGGTATCGCTACTACTAACGGTAATTACTTTGGAATAAAACCCCATATAACTCACCTTTATATCAAGAGGTAAACGCACGTCTTTCAGCTCAAACCACCCCTCCAAATCAGATATGGTGCCTATAGGCTTTCCTTCAACCACCACATTGGCAAATGACAGCACCTCCCCATCACCCGTGATTTTTCCCCTAATCGATTGTCCCATCAAAATCGATATCTGAGATAATAAACAAATTACAGTTAAATAATTGCGCATAAAATTTTAACTTAAAGACGCAAATGTAGACTTCGACAGCCATATATGCGACTGTGTTTTTAGTTTGAACATTCAAATCGACGAAGACCCAAAACCACTTATTTCAACCGTCTCATCACTACAGACAGGACTTTTAGACACCTACATCTAGGCAGAAGAGACACTCAATCTGAACGCGCGCAACAACGCTATTTCACTTTGAACCAAACCTGCATTACGAAAAAAAATTAAAAAAATCAAAAAAAAATGTTGGCTATTTAAAAAACTTGTATACATTTGTCGTTGAAAAAACCATACTACTACAACAATGACTTCTATTCGTCTACTACCGAATAGAGGCAAAAAATTGCTCTTTAAGCGTCTACTACTAGTTTTACTAGTGCTTATAGGCTATGCCTCTACATCATTCGTGCATGCTGATTGTGTTCCAACAGTCAACCTTGGCAACATTATTCAAACGTGCCAAGGGAATAATGTGCAATTAAACGCCTTTAACAATGGAGCCAGTTATCTTTGGTCTACCGGAGATACCACTGCTAGTATTGTTGTAACAACTCCTGGTGTATACCATGTTACCGTTACCAACAGTTGTGGAACAACTTCTGATTCTGTTAATGTAATTGTTAGTCAACACGCACAAGTTAATCTTGGGCCTGACATTAAATTTTGCTCACTGCAGCCCTTTTCACAAACATTGAGTGTTCCACAGGTTGCGGGCACTTCCTACCAGTGGTCTACGGGAGCATTAACCAACAGCATTAACGTCAATCAAGCCGGAACCTATTGGGTAACTGCTTCAAACGCGTGTGGCACCTACAGCGACACCATAAACATCATCCCGGAATTGCCCAATAGCATTAACTTAGGCGCAGACACCATTATTTGTCAGAACAGCAGCCACACATTATCTGTAGGAAATGTAACTGGCTCTGTTAGTTGGAGCAACGGCGATACCACCAAACAAATAAACATCAGTACCTCTGGCGTATATGGCGTTACCGTTACCAACTCATGTGGATCGGTTTCCGATAGTATAGCGGTATTTTTTGTTCAAGATGGTTTCCCTCTATCTTCACCTGCTAGCATTTGTAACGGTAATCCCGTTTCATTACAATTAGGGTTTACTAGTTTTCCTTATCAGTGGCATTTCAATGGCAGTCCGTTTAACCAAACCTCTGCTTCACAACCGGGCACCTATGTGGTGAGCATGAATACACCGTGTGGTGTAATAACAGACACATTAGAAGTGGTTCAGTCTGGCGCGCCCTCAATCAGCAACTTACCAGATACCGTGCGTTTTTGTCAGGGCGACAGTGTTTTAATTGCCCCACAAATCAATGGAAACGCCACTGTGCAGTGGTCTCACGGACCAACCACTGATTCTGCATACGTACGTACCCAAGGAACGGTATCCGTAACTGTAACCAATGGCTGTGGATCCGTTACCGAAACCGTTGTTGTTCGCCGAGTTAACAGAGTAAGAACACAAAACATTGTTAGTGAATATTTTATTTGTCCAGGACAAAGCGTAGATGTTGATGCCTATTCTGGTCGTGCCGGCACAACCTATACGTGGAGTAACGGAGGTGGCAACGACAGCATCAAATCATTTAATCAGTTGGGTAACTACTCCGTCACTCTATCCGACAGCTGCAGTCAAAGAACTTATAATTTCAGCATCCTTCCTCCTGATACAGTAGACTTCTCCTTTTCTGAAGACACGGTTTTTGTATGTGCTGCAAACTATGTTGTAAATCCAGGTATTTCACACCCTACTTACTCATATTTGTGGAGCAACAATGATACAACTCCAACCATTTCCGTAACATCCAGTGGATGGTATGCTGTAACCATTTCAAATGGCTGCGACGTAAAAACAGATTCTGTATACGTTGAGATTGATGTTGTACCAAACATCAGTATGCCAAGTGAAGTGAGAATATGTCAAGGCGAAAACGCAGTGTTGTCCTCTACCCATCAAAATGGCGTAACGTATCAATGGAGTACTGGAGATACGACCAATAGCATCACTGTAAATCAGGCAGGATGGTATAGTTTATACGCATACAACCGTTGTGATACACTTCACGATTCAGTTCAAGTAATTGTTGACCAGCCGATTAACCTACCTCAGTTGCTCAATAACCCATCGTTCACCATTTGTACCGGAGACACCCTCATGGTGCCCATTTTTGTACCCTCAGACGCCAACATCAGCTGGAGCCATGGCCCAAGTTCTGATACCGTTTATTTTACTTCAGGAGGCAACTTCGTTTACACCATTTACAATGCTTGCGACACCATAGTCGACACCATAAATATCATTCAAAACAGCATCCCCGCTCGTGCGCTTCCTGATACAGTTTACCTATGTACAGGACAAACAGCTATGCTTGATGCGGGCGCCGGGAACAACAATGCCGTATGGCAAGATTTAACCATCGGACGTTTTTTCCAAGCACATGCTGCGGGTACCTACTCCGTTACTTTAATGAATGGTTGTGGTTCTCGCACCGATACCGTAGTCGTTATTGAACATAGCCCCATCAGCAGCATCGACTTAGGGAATGACACCATTTTCTGCGAAGGCACGCTATTACTAGATCCACTACCTAATGCCGGTTTGGGGTATCACATTGTATGGAACAATAACCTACACGCTTCCACCTTCACAGTAACCCAATCAGGCACCTATACGGTGATGGCCTATAATGCTTGTGATACCGTGCATGACACCATCAATGTGTTGATAACAGGAGCTCCTAACTTAAACCTTGGAGCGTTTGTCTACTTCTGTAGTGGCTCTGATTTAATTCTCGACGCATTAAACCCCGGTTCGTCATACAGCTGGAGTAATGGCGATACAACCCAAACCATAAGCGTCAATATACCTGGTTGGTATAGTGTTGAGATAACTAATGGCTGTGGATCTTATGTCGACAGCATAGAGGTTAGGGTAGACAGCGCTATGAACATCGACTTTGGCAACGATACGATTGTTTGCATCGGTGATTCACTACTTCTAGAAAGTGGTGCTAAAGGTCACGAAATCATCTTGTGGTCAACTGGTCAAACAACCCCAAGCATTTACGTTTCTAACACAGGAACATACTGGGTTCAGGTCGATAATGCCTGTGGAAGGTTTACGGATTCCATTTACGTTGAAGTTGTTGACGTGCCTGATTTTGAAATTAGAGGCGATACCGTGATGTGTACTTCATTCAATACTCCACACGAACTGTCTGGCCCCAGTAACATGATGGGTTATCTTTGGGACGACGGGAGTACATCTAGAGTACGTTACGTCAATGATCCGGGCACTTACTATCTAACTGTATTTAACGGTTGCTTTTACAGCACCGATACCATCACCGTTATTGGCCACGAAACGGTATATGTAGATTTAGGATTTGACGAAATATTTTGTATCAGCGAACCGCCCATTTTGGATCCCGAAATTCACGACTATCCCGTTGTGTGGCAAAATGGAGAGGTTGCCCCCACATTCACCCCCAAAGAAACGGGTTGGTACAAAGCGACTGTTGTTAATGCATGCGGCACATTCACAGATAGTGTTTTCTTAGAGAAAGAAGTGCCAATTCCTTTTACCCCTATCGATACAGCTTTCTGTATCTCCGAATCATTAAACATAAATCTCCAAACATTGTGGCCGGGAGACTCTGTGCGATGGGCCGACGGGCGAACAAATCCAAGTCGTACGTTTACGTCTTTTAATGAACTCGAGTATGTTGTTTCTAATACCTGTGGTGAGGTTACTCAAACGCTAAAGATAGAAACTGAAGTTTGTGATTGCCCTGTTTACATGGCAAATGCGTTTACTCCGAATGGAGATGGTATGAACGATGAGATTCATCCCATGCATGAGTGCGATATGGATTCGTACTCTTTTCGAGTGTTTTCACGTTGGGGCAGTATGGTTTTCGAATCCAACGGAAACAACGAAGGCTGGGATGGCACACTCAATGGTTCGCCATCTCCTGCGGGAGTTTACACTTACGAACTTTCTTATTCATATTGGAGTAAGGGCTACTTACACCATCGACAAAAGATTGGTCAAATCACTCTTATTCGCTAAGCCACGTGCTTGGTGATTGACGCCATAAGGTTAGTGTTTCTATATCGTTTTCCTTGATATAAGACAAACGTTTGGCTTCATTTATCAGATAGCTATACGATGAAAGTGTGTGTAGAGGGCATTGCGCTTTACGCATATTTTCTTCGGATGCTTCAAATTCATACGTAAATATGGCCAACATTCCCAACACTTCAGCACCCTCTTTTCTCAGTGCATCGACGGCCAATAAACTGCTCTTACCAGTACTGATTAGATCTTCGATGACCAAAACCTTCTTTCCCTGAGGCAAGTGACCTTCGACTTGATTTTTTCGTCCATGCGACTTTGGCTCTGGACGAACATATACAAATGGCAACTGCAATACATCTGCCACCAATACGCCTAAAGCAATCGCTCCAGTTGCCACACCTGCAACAACCTCTGCATTGGGGTATAGTTGTTTTGCTGCATGAGCCATTTTAAGTTTTAAAAAATCACGTGTTTTTGGGTAAGACAATGCCATTCTATTGTCACAATATATTGGTGATTTCCATCCACTTGCCCAAGTAAAGGGATCGCTGGGTTGTAACTTAATGGCGTTGATTTTTAACAAATGGGCAGCAACGGCATTTGCAGTATCTTCGTGGTAAATATTGACTGTTGAATTCATATTGCAAAAGTATGTACAAAGTATACATTAATCATACAGAATTAAGGCTAACCGAAAAGAAGAATGCAGACGCTAACCAGCGCTTTTACTTTCACGAAGATTTTGATTGGATATCTTTATATCATCAATTAAAAAACACAGACCGGTATATCTGTTGTGAAGTTATCCACGATAATGTGACTGACTTATTCTCGTCATTCAGCAAAGCGTTTACACCTATCGAGGCTGCTGGTGGTGTTGTTAAAAACAACAAAGGAGAACTGTTAATGATACATCGATTAGGAAAATGGGATCTACCTAAGGGGAAGATTGAAATGGGTGAATCGCCAATAAACGCAGCAGTTAGAGAAGTGGAAGAAGAGTGTGGCATTGAGAATTTGACTGTTAAAGACACCATGCCTTTTAAAACCTACCACACGTATGAGCTCGATGAAAATCGTATTCTAAAGCTCACCTACTGGTTTACCATGAAGACATCAAGCTATAGTAAGATGAAGCCTCAAACTGAGGAAGGCATTGACAAGGTTGTATGGGTAGCAGATGCTGAAGATCTGAGAAAAAAGTTGAAGAACACCTATCAAAATATACGGGATGTTGTTATATCGCTCGGTTTTAAATAAAAAAAAAGGATGGTTTGTCAACCATCCTTTTTTATTATCCAATTTTTTATTTAGAACATAACACGTAATCCAGCGCTATATGTTCCCATAAAAGGGGCTCTGGTTTGGCGATATGAAAAGTCAATGGCAAAGCGGGTATCATCGTTGGAAGACATGGGTAAGTCAATGCTCAAGCCACTTGCAAAGCCAGTAAAAGCATTGGTTTGTACACCATCAATACGATTATCAAAAAAGATATAACCTGCACGAAGCATAAACTTTTCTTGGAATGCAATTTCACCTCCTACGTGATATTCGTCTTTTTGAAAAGAGTTGGAGTTAAACGTTCCCATAGCGGTTAATCTCAAATCACTCCCCAAATCAAAATCATATGCACCACCTAAGTTAAGTGTTGAGGGCAATTCGAATGCAGCAGAGCGACTTTGAAACGATTGGTTATAATTGCCTTCACCGGGTACGGTTAATGGCACATCAAGACCATCTCCTCGAAAAGATACAGAAGGCCCAATATTCTTAAGGTTAATACCAAAACGAATGTGCTTACGGCTACCCGTTACATACTGAACACCTGCATCCACACAGATGGCAGTTGCATTTAAGTTGGCTAAACTTTGATTAAAGATTTTCAGGTTCACCCCACCATAGATGGTTTCGGTAAATTTCTGCGCGTATGAACTGGTAATGATGACGGCATTTGGGGCAAACGTACCCAGACCTCCATCTGGCATGTTCTCTGTGGTAATGTCTATTTGACCGTAATTTACACTGGTTAATGAAAGACCTAAAACCCCATTTTCACCAACACTTTGTGTTAGACCAAATGCATTGATGGCCATATCGGCACCAACCAACCACTGTGTATTTGAAAACGCCACTTCCGTTCCTTCAGTAAATGCGGTTCCTGCCACATTCATAAAAATGGCTTCCACACCTCTGGCACCAGCAACGTTAGCATTGTTCATCCCTGAATTCATAGCCCAGGGATTAATGAGTAATTCTGCAGCTCCAGCTTCACCAACACGCTGAGGGTTTCCTGCGTAAACAGACACACTAGCTAAAGCTAACGTCAATCCAAGTACCTTTAATGGTTTTATCATAACTATTCTACTTGTAATGATTCGATTCAATCGTTTTGAATGATATTATTGAAAGATGGAGCACACAAATGTGCTCCATCTAACTTTTTTGTTAAAATGCGTTGAGGTCAACAGGACGCATTGCGCCAAACCACTTCAACACTTTATTGCCACGTTCACCGGCATCCACATGGATGATGTACACACCACTAGCAATCGGAATACCGTAGTCATTGGTTAAATCCCACTCTAGAAATGGCAAAGTGTTGTCCTTTCTAAAGGTTCTAATCTTGGTACCATTGGTGGTATAGATATGAACATCACAGCGGTCGGGTAGATTGGTAATCTTGACAATGTTGTCGAGCTGACTTTGTTCGTAACGTGAGAATGCATAATAAGGGTTAGGAACCACTCTTATTAGGTCAAGTGCATCACTAGCTACATCAGCTAGTCTTACACCAGCCGCTATATCGGCGGTATTAAACGTGTACATTGGCAAGCCATTGTTCAATGAATCTCTAGTATGGTATTCTGACCACGCACGATTCATTCTAATTTTATACCTAACCGTTGCGGGTATATCACCATAAGGATCAACATTGGCAAATGCAGGGTTCAATCTTGGCACATGCACATATTGGGCAGCTCGCCATAAAGCACGTCTTGCAATGTTGGCACTAGGTAAGCTAAGATAGTTTGTAAACAATGGATTTGTTTCGATATCAGGCCCTGTGTATGTCAGATCAACAATAGCATTTTGATTGGCGTTCTGGTTTTCAGCATGGAATACATACAAGTAATGCATGCCACCCATGACCACTCTAAAGTTGTCTGCTATTCGAGCCGATGGATTCCAAAGCATATCGTTACCGTTATCTCCCACCAACCATGTGTTTTCGCCAAAAGCCATACACAGTCGTGATCCTGTTTCAATATCAATGGCATATCCTGGGAAATAAGACCAGCCAGCATCATCAGGATCATTTGATCTTACAAGTTCGTCACCCTGTAAAATCCAACCAGGAGCAGTTCTCAGACTGTGCTTGGTAACGCCATCGGCTGACTCTAATGGATCCTCAGCCATTTCAAAAACAGGAACACGTGTCCATTTAGACTTATCGGAAGTAATGACAACATCAACAGAACGTGATCTTGACACCTCGGCAATTGAGGGATTAATACCGTCAAATCCTGGCCCGTAACCTTGTGAAAATTGACTGGTTGATTGGGTTAAACGACTCACTATCGAATATGGCGCCCATGTTCTATTCACTATATTCCAGTTGTCACATGGGTCAGCAATTACATCGCGATAGGTTTCATTAACTGTACCGGCCGATGTTAATGTATTTGTACCCGCAAAAATCCAATTGAGTGGTGTAAAAGAGTTGTTGCTGGAAATCCCCGTTAACCACGGTTTTGTTGGGTCAGAATAAGTGACTTCTGAACCTATAATTCCAGCACCAAACTCACAATCCTCATCTTCTGCAGGATTTAGAACATTTCTAATGTTAATTGAAAGACCTAACTCAGAAATTATTTGCTCATTGTTAAAACCAATGGTCGTGTCTGAAGCAATACCTGCAGGTCCATTAGACTTATTGGCTTCAGCACCCAACACTACTTCTTCACCATCTTCATTAACATATGTTCCTTCTAAGAACCAGCGGGTATCAGGCCCCATTACTCTTCTATTACCTGTAACAGGTCCATCAAACTTAAGGGTGAAATTACCTGGACGAACGTTCTTAGGGTTAACAACCTTAATGTTTAAAGGCCCTTGATTTTTCTTATAGGTTATTTGTTCAACCTTGTAAGCATTTACAATCGCCTCTTCTGTCATATCGGTAATTTCTAAGAAACGACCCATATTTCCAATACCATCTACGCGTGTAATTTCCGGACTATCTCCATATTGAGAGTTAAGCGTCATACCGTCACGTTGCATTTCTGTTTTATGAGGAATGGCTCGGTGAACCACGATAGAACCGCCTCCAGCGGATCGGCGGCTTGACAAATAAGGGGTTTGCTGAGTCAAATCAGGCTCTGAAGGGTTAAACGGACGGAACTGGTTAACCGCATAAGCGATGACATAGAAATAATATTCTCTATGATTAATTAAGCGGCCATCGAGTTGATCGGTAAAGGCATCTTGGGTTATTCTAAACGTCGTTTGAATACCTTGGTTATTTGCCTGTATAGTCATATCTTGAGGAATGAACGAGTTGTTCAACTCTGGTGCACGCTCAAAATTTATCAACTGTGTATGCTCATTTTCAATATCGCACTGGAACACCAAACGAGACAAATCAGGATTATATAAATCCGCGGATGTAACTTCAGAGTTGCGGAATTGGAAAATTTGAAAACCTTCAAAGACGTATTCGAAATATCCAACTTGGCGAGCAGAATCTATCTGTGCGGGTGTCCAATCTGGTTGCTCTACAATCAGCGGATCCTGTTGACGATATCCAAAATTAAAGTTGTTGCTCGTCGCTGGGTATGAAAGCTTCATAATGAGCTCTCTGTCCAATGTTTCGATGGTCACAACAGGCGCATCAGGCCCATCTAATATTTGGAAACAGTTGTCAAACAAGCTTTGTGCTTTATCATCCGCAATTTTGAGTAATCGAACCGATGCATAAGGATCTGGATCGGTGAAATCACGTGCCCATACGGCTCCGGTTGTAATAAAGTTCAATGCTCCAGGCTCAAGTGTAAATGGACCAGCAGAGTGAAGTCCACGCTTATCAAACAATTCAGAAGCAGGCTCAAACCAACCACCATTAGGCCAGGGCTCAAAAGGAGGAAAGGTTCCCCAATCATATAAGCCTTCCGTTTGACGACCAGAGGCAGTGGTGTCATAACTTACTCCGGGATAAGCAAATAGAGTTCTTGTACCAGACCCATCTGCTGTAAAGCCATTTCCGTTGGCTGAACTACCAATACCACCACTGGTTGTATATACCAAAGGGTTACCATTTAACCAACGACACTGTAAGTAGCGGTAATAATCTTGACCAACACGTGGATCAACCATGTTAGGATTGGTGAAATCACTGCGATTGTAATACATAAAACCACTCATGATGATACGCTCATTGATACCAAGCGCAGGGTTTTCGGGGATACAATTGCCTGCTGAGTCTCTTACTGCATCTATACATCCATCCTTGTTATTGTCTAAGCCATCAAAGTAATCGGCGAAGGGACCTTGGAAAAAGTCTAAACCAATCGCAGGTGGATTAGCACCATATCCAATTGGGCCCGCATCGATAGGGTTGGCATTATAGCAATATCCCAAGCCTCGTGGAATATCACAACCAATAAGGTCGTCATTCGGGTTTCCTAAATCAGGGTCAAACCAAGTTCCAAAAAAGGTATTGGTTAGGGTAAACGTGGATTTATTGAGAATACGATAGTTGTAGAAAGTCATGTTGTTAATCTCGTCGTTTGAACTAAAGGCAAACGCTTGCGCACGAATTTCAAAACCTAAGGCACCAGCTTCGGATTGAGTATGGACATTACCTCTGTCGTTATATACCCACCAGATGGTTTTATCACCGTAAAGCACATCAATTTCAACCACACGGCAATCGTACTGACGATCCAAGTCATATCCGGGATAATCTACTTCCCAGTCGTACAACCCATCTCCATCTAAATCTTCAAAAGGTGCCAAACGGAAAGGAAGAGGGCTATCTACGCCGGGAATTCCGTTACCTGGCCAATCGCGGATAACCAATGGAGGGTCATAACCTGGAAAGGCATCGGCTTCGATACAATTTGGATCTTCTTTACACTGTAACCACGCACGGTGTATTTCTACATCTTCTCTAAAGATGGTCCAAAAACGGTCGTAACGACTACAAGTGGTGTTGGTTACCGATGCAGTTCCATCATCCGTAAGAGGACCAGGCCAAAAGTCATTACCACGCTGACGGTAGGTCATAGCGGCTAGTCTTAACTGAGAACCTTCATCCAAGCCCCCCAACCAAAGTGCACCGGCAAACATTGAGTGGCGGTTACTTCCTTTGGGTACTTCATATCGCGGTTGACCTGTTAGGTTCCACCACATATCTCCAGCTGCCAATACTCTCGCACGGACATTATTGAGCTCTAGGTCGATCTGTGCAGTAGCCGGACTACATAGTTCATTCATTGTTCGTTTAACAAACTTCTTTTTGTTACTATCTCCACCACCGGGGATTTCACGAGCTGATAGAGTGGAAAACGCAAACACCATCGTGATTGCAGAAATCCATAAGAGCATTTTATTTCTCATAATCCCATTATTTTGATTAAAAAACTTCATTTTCAATGTTATTAAAAGTTCCACATAACACCTAGACGTACACGACGAGGTAGTGAAAAGTTAAATGGATTTTGCAGGCGTGCTCTGTACAAATCAGCAAATGCTTCAGCACTTACGGCTTGTTGTACAGCGGTTATTGAACGGTCAGAAGCTAAATAACCGTCATCTTGTGGATCACCGGTGTAGGCATACACACCCAATACGTTCATGTTATCAAACACGTTAAGCACCTGAATGTACACATCAACATTTTGTTTTCTGCCACCATCTTTAAACGCAAAGGTGAATACTTTATTAACGCGCATATCTGCTCTGAATTGCCATGGCAAGCGAGATCCGTTGATTTGGCCTAAAGTTGGAATATTTCCTTGTGGATCTGTTGTAATAGGATAAGGCAGCTCTCTTCTGGTAAACGGTGTACCTGAATTCGCGTTCACTACGAAGTTAACACCAAAGTTTTCAAGAACGCGCTTGTTCCACCATATCGGACCGTTATAAGACTTACCAGAACCATAGCGGTAGTCAAAACGTACAGTAGCTTGGTGACGTGAATCAAAACTCAACGGAAGAATAAATCTAAGGTTGGGTTGTTCTGTTCTTGCTAAGTTGAGTGAGGTGTTTGGTCCAGATCCTGTACCATCAGCAAATTGAAGGGTATAGTTGGCAAACACTGTAAAGTTTTTGTAACGTCTAAGGTCGTATTCCAATGAAAACCCTTTTACCGTTGAGAAATCCAGGTTGTCATAGGTAATGTATGTTCCTGGGTAGGCATTGGTCATAGCGCGTGTCTGCATCATATCACGCATTTCACGGTAAAAACCAGAGATTTTCATCGAGCTGATACGTGTCAACACTTGAGTAAAACCAATCTCATAATCGGTGGTGCGCTGTGGCAACAAATTGGGATTTGGAATGGGACTATTGGTTCCTTTCAATACTTCATATTCTAACATTTGAATAGGGTTGAATAAGGACAATCCCGGATCTGGTCTTTGGGCCAATACATCGTAGTGTGCAAAGAACAAGGCTTCGTCAGAAATTGGAAAGTTAAAGTTGATACGAGGCATAACGACAATCTGCGGGGTGTAATCAGTAAACGATCGCGCATCTAAAGACAAATCATCTGGATTGTCGAAGAAGTAAGGTCGCGCTTGTCCGCCACCTGCATCTGCAATATCTTTGGGATTACGCAAGATGCGACCGTCTGTGCCGTACCAGTTGTTTCCATCACGGTAACCCACTATGGTTGGAGAGCCACCTCCTTCTTGGAAGAAGTTATAATCTTGTACGTACACAATATAATCATTGCCAATAGAACTTGGAACGGAGTTGCGTAAATCACTAAACTGTGAAGGGATTTCGTCAACCGTTCTTGCCTGATATAGTGAAAAAGGATCATTTAATACCGGCTGATTGGCATCGTATCGATCTACACGAAGACCTACGTTAAAGCGAAGGTCATTAAAGGTAAATTGATCCTGCACATAAATGGCACCATAAATGGGTGAAAATGCGCCAACTGGACGAGCCAATGTTCCGTCCTCATTTCGCATGGTAAAGAAATCTTCAATGGTTGGATTACCTCTTTGAATTCTTCCTGTATGATCAAAACCATAGTAGTTCACTTGACGCACACCACTTAAGTTGATCAATTGATCGGCAGAGAACATATCCAAGCTAAATGCAGAAGGATCATAACCATCAATGTTGATGTGTTCTGTACTTCTTTCCTCTATGCCAACTGCATTTCGGAATCGACGAGCAAAGGCGTTTTGTTGGAAAGCTGTTTCAGAGAAAAGGAAGGGGTAAAGAATGGTATCCTGGAAAACACCATTTTCATCAAAAACCGGAATAGGATTATTAAAGTCGAATTCGTTGATGTGGTCATTTTGCAACAAACGCATCAAAGGCCATAGTCCGGGACCACCAACACTAAAGGCGCGGTCGGTTCTTTGTTCTAACTCAAAACCAGCAATAACCGAGTGTTGCTTGATGTCAAATGTCACTGAACCTGTTACTCTAAACTGCGAGTTCTGAATCTGCTGGAAATTGGACACGTTAGCCCCTACATTACCCCACAATTGATATACACTAAATGGCTGATCACCGTTAATCAAACCACGCCCTGCGCGAATGGCATCAAAATTGGCAGTGCTACCCAACAAAGGGTTGTTGGCAATTGACTGATAGTAAAACGAAGTATACGCAGCCAATTCAGGGTTATAAGGACTGGGGGTAAAATTAGTACTTATAGGGCGTGGAGAAATGGCTCTAAATCCGGTTAGACCAGTGGTCTCATCACGGCCAAACTGATAAGCAAAATCAGATTCCAAATCAAATGTACCTACGTGGCCATAGGCAAAGAAATTGTCTTGGTGATTGGGGTCTTGCACCGTTCTCCAGTTTCTAGTATAGTCGGCTTGCAACGTGATAAAAACATTTTGCAACAAGCTATTTCTACTTTCACCATCGGTGTTAAAGCTCTGAGTAAAACGAGCAAAACCTGCTAAGTCTGTATCAATAAACTCAGCAAAGTTCTGATAATTAAACAATGAATGGAAGGTATTAAAACTGTTTCCTCTTCCGTGTACAAAACGCCCTCCTAAGGCCAAGTTAGAATTTTGACCTAGCGAAATATTCACGTTACCCGTTACACGAGCATTATATTGTTGGGCATTTAAGCGCGCAGGTATTTCTTCCAAGTCGTTCATCGTGACAAACTCTGCATTGGTCACAACCCCTTGGCCAGGTCCTGCAGGACGCACAGGTACTTCTCTTATTTGATCCAATAATGTTGGGTTTACACGATACTGTGGCGTAGCTGCTGGGCGCGGATCATTTTCAAATTGAAACTCACCGGCCAACAAAAAACCAACAATGGGCTTATTGCTTCCCTTTTTCTTAATTAGCGGACCTCCAATCGTTAAGGCGGCAAGGTTATAATGGTATTGATCAAATGGCGATGAGGTTAAAATTTCCCCAGAACCAAAAAAGACCGGTGAAGGCCCCTTAGTGGTTGTAGAAATAACCCCCCCAGTGGCATCACCATACTGAGCGGGTAAACCTCCCGTATATACCTCTGTTTGTTGAATCGCTGCTTGCGGCAACTGCAGTGAACCACGAACGCGAACACCATCGATAAAATAAATGGTTGTATTCGACCTTGAACCTCTGATAATTGGCGCTGAACCATCATCTGCCGCGTAAACACCCGCTGTTTGGGCAGCGATATTGGTGATTTCGCGAACCGCCATTTCGTTGATTTCCTTATCCGTTACTCGGGTAACCGGATCGGTATTGATAAGCGGTTTGTCAAATGTAATCACATCGATGGCTTCTAACTCATCTACCGATTCACGTAATTTGAAATTCTGGACCGTTGCGACGTTCGGGTTAATTTGCACACCCTCTAATATAATCTTATTGTAGCCCATAAAGCTAACTTCGACATTATACGTACCAACATCTAAAGGGTTGATATTGTAATTACCGTCTAAATCAGCATCCTGTGAACGAATGATGTTATCGGCACGGTCTTTGACGACAATTGTAGCAAATGAAACCGCCTCTCCGGTTGTTGCATCTGTAACTTTACCTCTAAGAGATCCTGGGCGTGACTGGGCAAACGCCAACACTGTACTGCAAACAAAAAGCAGACTCAGTAATTTTTTTGTCATGAATCAACGTATTTATCTATACCTATAAACCAACTGTAAAATAACGGGATATTTTTCTACCGACCAAAAGCGTTGTTAAATTTTTTTGAGATTAACATTTAACAAATTGATAATGAATGTTTTTTTTTATAAATTTACCGCTTGAAACATTCCAAATAAGGCCGTCTAAACAATAATCTTCGGCGTTCAATGTTGTACTTTAACACTTATTATTGCGTAAATGACATCGAAAACATTTAAAAAATGCCTTCTTATACTCTTCTCTTTTTCCCTTTTGTTATGGGCATGTAGAAGAGACCAGCACCCCATCCCGGAAGTGTTTGTTGATATATATGTGTCTTTAAACATACCGTCCAGTCTTCCCCTACAAAACCCTGGTGGAGCCATTCATCATGAAGGTGGCTATAAAGGATTGATTATCTATCGACGATTTCTGTCAAATCGCTCTGACGACTTTGCGGTTTTTGATCGCGCTTGTCCCGTACATTGGGATCGCAGCTGTGGACGTGTATCTATTGATGAAGATATGATGTATGGAAGTTGTGCCTGTGATAGTGCGCAATACTTATTGTACGACGGCAGCGCCATTGGCGATAA
>JAIUMB010000007.1 GCA_022565745.1 Cryomorphaceae bacterium
AGGTGTGGTGTGTGTTTGACGCTGATATTGACCCGGAACACCCAAAACAAGCACAAAAGTTTAATGAAGCCATTGCACTGGCAGCGAGCTATGGTTTTTTCGTCGCATATTCCAACCAGGCCTTTGAATATTGGTTGCTTCTGCATTTCGAAGACCACGATGGCTCTCCGCTGCATAGAACAGAGTATGATGGTCGCTTAAATGAACATATTGAACCTTTTGGAACCTATTTTGACGGACAAAAACGCAAGCGCATTTCGGAGCAGCTTTTTGCTTTACTGGAAGGAAAGGATCAACGCACCCAAAAACCACGAGTCCGGTTGGCTATAGAACGCGCCAGACGTATTTATCGAACTTACGACCACAAAAACCCTGCAGAAGAGGAGTCGTCAACCACGGTATTTAAATTGGTGGAGGAGCTGTTGAGGCATCGGTGAGTCGTTTATTAGTCGTTTAGTTGTTTAGTCGTTTAGTTGTTTAGTTGTTTAGTCGTTTAGTCGTTTAGTCGTTTAGTCGTTTAGTCGTTGAAAAATTCGACTAAATTACGGTATGTCAATTAGGAATGGTCATGACGAAAACGACATATACTAGATGCGCATGTGTGGCCATTTGTGAATGCATTATTATTTTCAAATCAAATAGTTAACTTTTTAAGAGCCATTCGTCACCA
The DNA here is from genome assembly GCA_022565745.1 of Cryomorphaceae bacterium. GTDB lineage: Bacteria > Bacteroidota > Bacteroidia > Flavobacteriales > Schleiferiaceae > CSBr16-58. Next base: position 671 of record JAIUMB010000007.1, read on the forward strand.
ATTCTTAATTCTTCATCCTTAATTTTTCATTCTGTATTAGCTTTGTCCATTATTATAATCCCATGATCAGCAAACTATTCAAGTTTCTCCTTAAGTACATCCCGCGACCTTGGCTCATTAGGTTGAGTTATCCAGCAAAGGCCGTGTTGCCCCTTCTATTGCGCGGAAACCGCTATATTGACCCCATCGACGGTAAAGGGTACAGAAAGTTTTTGCCTTATGGTTATGGCGATAGACAACGACCAAATGTTTTGGCTCCGGGAAGCTTAAGTTTGGAGAGACATCGGTTGTTGTGGCTATATCTCAAGCGTCATACAGATTTTTTTACGGCCGAAAAGTCGATGCTGCACGTGGCTCCGGAACAGTGTTTTTACAAGCGTTTTAGAAACATGAAAAACCTGAATTACGTTACAGCAGATATAGAGTCGCCTTTAGCGGATTTGAAGTTTGATTTGCACGATATCCCCCTTCCAGATAATACCTATGATGTCATATTTTGTCACCATGTTTTAGAGCATGTAGACGATGATATTCGCTGTATGCAGGAACTTAGACGAGTTTTAAAGCCGGGCGGTATGGCCATCATGCAGGTACCTCAAGACATCAATAGAGCGGAAACGTTCTCCGACTCCTCCATTACAGACGTTCAAGAGCGCATACGTTTATTTGGTCAGTACGATCACGTGAGGGTGTACGGTTTAGATTATCCACAACGTCTTGAATCCGCTGGTTTTAAAGTAGACACTTATTTTTTCGAAAAAGACTTGTCGCAAGAAGACATTGACCGCTATCGTTTGATGCCGGGAGAACGTCTTTACACTTGTACTAAGTAATCAACGAATATGAAAAAAGGCATGGCCTCTTTTGAAAAATATCTAACGCTTTGGGTGGCGCTGGGTATTGTAGTGGGAATCGTAATTGGTAGATTCTTCGGTGATGAAATTGAAATTATAAGTAGGTGGGAATACGCCCATGTCAATATTCCCATCGCCATTTTAATATGGTTGATGATTTTTCCAATGATGGCTCAAATTGATTTTACATCGGTAAAAAATGTCGGTAAAAAGCCTAAGGGGGTTGTGTTGACTTTGGTAATCAATTGGCTTATAAAGCCATTTTCAATGGCGTTTTTTGCATGGCTGTTTTTCACCCAATTGTATCAGGCGTTTATCGAGCCCGATCAAGCGCTGGAATATGTAGCGGGAGCTATATTGCTTGGTGTTGCGCCGTGCACCGCTATGGTGTTTGTGTGGTCATATCTCACCGATGGAGACCCTGCATACACCCTTGTGCAAGTGTCGGTAAATGATTTGATTATTCTCGTGGCATTTGTCCCATTGGTTGCGTTGTTGTTTCACCTAACGGGCGTTAATCAAGCCGTTGATGTCCCTTATGATACTTTGGTGTTTTCTGTCGTCATTTTTGTTGTCATTCCTTTAGTGGCAGGTGCGTTAGCCAATCGAATGTTGATTAAACGACATGGAGAAGCTTGGTTTAAGCAGCATTTTCTCCCTAAGTTAAAGCCTCTAAGTATTTCTGCATTGCTCCTTACCTTGGTGTTGTTATTCGCATTTCAAGGAGACGTGATTGTTAACAATCCGCTCATCATACTCTTAATTGCCATTCCACTAACGATTCAAACCTATTTGATTTTTTTCGTCACCTGGGGGTTGGGTAAATCTCTAAAGCTTTCACATTCTGTCTGTGCGCCGGCAGCAATGATTGGTACGAGTAATTTTTTCGAATTGGCAGTTGCTGTGGCTATTGCTGTATTTGGCTTGACCTCTCCGGCTGCTCTCACTACGGTTGTTGGGGTTTTGGTAGAGGTTCCAGTGATGTTGTCCTTGGTTGCTTTGGCTAATCGTTGGCGATACTAAACATCTTATTTGGTACCACTTTTGCTTCAATCACTTTGACAAGACGGGGTGCAATTCATGCTTATGTTATTAAACAGCAGGTGTGAATATTTAGACCGATTGTCGATAATCATAATGTTGTGGTATCGTATTTTTATAACCTAATATCCCTGCAATAATTCCTTTGTGTTATGCATAAACTCACTTTGCTCATTTTGACTGTTTATACCAGTTTGTTACTGGCACAAACACCTCGGCCGCCAGTTTTTTATGGTGCTGCCGGACAATGGGCCGATAGTGTGTTTAATGCAATGACAATAGATGAAAAGATTGGCCAACTGTTTATGGTGGCGGCATACTCAAACCTAGGGGCCTCACACGAAAAAGCTGTAATGCAACTTGTCGAATCACACCACATAGGCGGATTAATATTTATGCAGGGAGGTCCGTACAGACAAGCGCGATTGACAAATGCTTATCAGTCAAAAGCTAAAACGCCTTTGCTGATAGCCATGGATGCCGAGTGGGGATTATCGATGCGCTTAGACAGTACTTTTTCCTTTCCCTGGAATTTGACTTTAGGTGCCATTCAAAATAATGAAGTCGTTTATGAGATTGGCGCAGAAATGGCTCGTCAATGTCGGCGATTGGGCGTTCATGTCAATTTTGCGCCTGTGGTGGATATCAACACCAATCCGAAAAACCCCATCATAAATGCAAGAAGCTTTGGAGAAGACCCGCACAATGTGTTCGTGAAAAGTAGGGCGCTGATGATGGGCCTCCAATCTGAAAAGGTTTTGGCTTGTGCGAAACATTTTCCCGGACACGGAGATACGGATAAAGACAGTCACTTAACCTTACCATCGGTTAATCACGACAGATTGCGCTTAGACTCCGTTGAATTGTATCCTTTCAGAAAACTTGTAGACTATGGCTTAGGTTCAGCGATGAGCGCCCATTTACACGTGCCAGCTCTTGAGCCTGAAGCGATACCGGCTTCGGTGTCGTCGACCATTTTGGAAGGTATTTTTCGCAAGGAATTTGGCTTTGGTGGGCTATTGTTTACCGATGCCCTTAATATGAAGGGAATTACCGGTATGTTTCCTCCTGGAGAGGCTGACTTAAATGCATTTATGGCGGGAAACGATATTCTACTTTTTGCTGAAGATGTACCAAAGGCCATCGCCATGTTTAAAAAAGCATTGAAGGATGGACGAATTTCAGAAGCAGACATCAATCGAAGAGTCAGGCGAATTCTCATGGCCAAAGAATGGGTAGGGCTGGACAATTACCAACCGATAGCTATAAAAAATCTTCATAAAGATTTGCACTCTGTTCGTGCGGCGCAGTTGAAACGTCAAGCGTTTGAACACGCAGTAACCTTAGTTAAGAATACAGGTAAAACAGTTCCTATTCAGTATTTGGAAGACAAGCGGGTGGCTATAGTAACCGCTGGAACAGATGCCAATGAAGATTTATGGCGTGATATGAAACTGTATCAGCCCGTAGACCATTATCGTTTATACGATCAAAATGCCAATGAACTGCTAAGGATGCTGGCAGGTTACGATAAGGTGGTTTTTGCAGTTTATACATCCAATGCGAGTCCATGGAAATCATATAAATACGCTTCATACATTAAAACCTTTGCCGGGTTTTTAGGCAAGCAAAACAATTTTATCTTAGCTGTATTTGGCAATCCCTATGGTTTGATGGACTTTCCACAGGCGAATTTGGCTCAGTCGGTTATTCTTTCTTACCAAAATGACCCGGATGCAGCGTCTATTACTGCACAGATTTTATATGGCGCTAAAACAGCAAAGGGTAAATTGCCGGTAAGTGCCGGTAATCTGTGGCCGGTAAATATGGGGTTAAGCATCCGACACACCAACCGCCTACAATATGGTTTGCCAGAGGATGTAGGTCTTGATGGTCAAATGCTCAAACGCATCGATAAAGAAGTCAATGCGGCCATTGCAGATAAAGCCATTCCAGGGGCACAAGTATTGGTGGCAAGAAGAGGGCAAGTTGTTTATCACAAATCGTACGGACACCATACCTACGATAAAGATAAACAGGTGGATATATTTGACCTCTATGACATTGCCAGCATCACTAAGATTGCCGCATCTGTACCTGCCCTTATGGCGCTTACAGACCAAGGACGATTTGACCTTGACGGAACGCTGGGTAGCCACTTGCCACAGGTAAAGGGAACCAACAAAGAGCATCTGAAAATTCGGGAAATATTATCTCACCAAGCGGGTTTGGTCTCTTGGATTCCGTTCTACGTAAAAACCGTCGTAGGAGGAAAGGGGAATCCCACTGTATATAAAAGTGAACGTACGTTTAAGTACAATAGGCAAGTTGCCGATCAAATGTATATTTTAAACAGTTATAAGGATAGTATTTTCAACGCCATTAATCAGTCTAATGTAAAACGAGAACAAGGTTATAAATACAGCGATTTAGGGTATTATTATTTTCAAGATATCATAGAAAGAGAAATGCGTATGACTTTAGACGATTTTGTAACCCGTACGTTTTACGAACCTATAGGGGCACATCGCATGCGTTTTTTACCTCGCAATCATTTCTCATTAAATGAAATTGTTCCTACTGAAAGGGATTTGACTTTTCGCGGCCAGCTGTTACACGGTTATGTTCACGATCAAGGGGCGGCAATGATGGGCGGTGTTGCTGGTCATGCCGGACTGTTCTCCAATGCCAATGATTTGGCAAAGCTCATGCAATTGTACTTGAACCGCGGCGCCTACGGTGGTGTGCAGTATATTGATTCTTTAACCGTGGATGAGTTTACACGTTGCCAGTATTGTGAAGATAATAACAACCGAAGAGGCGCAGGATTTGACAAACCACAACTACAAGGAAAAGGTCCTACTTGCGGCTGTTTGTCAATGAATAGCTACGGTCACTCAGGGTTTACCGGAACACTGGCCTGGGTTGACCCCGATGAAGAAATCATTTTTATTTTCTTATCAAATCGCGTTCATCCATCGGCAGAGAACAATAAGCTATTAACTCGATCAACCAGAACCAATATTCAACAAATCATTTACGATTCAATCCTTGAACATTATTTACTATGAGAAAGCAACTTTTGATATTAACCATGTCTCTCTTTATTGGTCATGCATTTGCCCAGTCTATAGACATTAAGTATTACAACAATGGTGAAGTTCGCGCCATGGGCGAATTAATAAACGACAAACGACAAGGCACGTGGATCACCATTGATGAAAAAAGAAATGTCACCGAGCAGGCCGAGTATAAAGACGGGGAATTTCACGGAACGGTTAGGAAATATGACTCAAGAGGTAAGTTGTCTGAACGTGTTTCTTATAAAATGGGTGTGCTGCATGGCTTGTACGAAAAGTTTTTTCCCAATGGAAACGTGAGAGAAAAAGGAGCCTATGAGAATGGAAACAAGCACGGTGAATACACTTGGTATTTTGATAACGGCGTGCGAGCAACCACATATTTTTACAATCAGGGGGTTATTGAAGGTGAAATCACGGCTTATGACAAAAGTGGAAATGTAAAGTCCATTACTACATTTAAAAACAATACCATGCACGGTTCGTACAAAGAGTTTTATCCCGACGGCAACCTCAAAGTCGACGGACAATATAAAAATGGTGAAAAAAGTGGTACATGGAAAAACTATGAGGTAAGCGGAAAGGTTATTTCTTCCGAAAAGTATTGATATGCCTCAACCAAAAGCTCTCGTAGTTGGTGCTGGTGTCGCCGGACTAGCCACTGCACTTCGCCTCAAAGGGCGGGGATATGATGTGGAGGTTTTTGAAGCGGCTATGCACCCCGGAGGGAAAATGGGAGAATGGGCGTCTGAGGGCTACCGGTTTGATACCGGACCTTCTTTGTTTACATTGCCCCATTTGGTGGAAGAAACCATAGCCTCAGTTCACAGCAAAACCTCTGATTATTTTACGTATTCAAAACATCAAACCGCTTGTGCTTATTTTTGGGAAGACGGTACCGAGCTTTTAGCTGAGGGCGATGTGGGCACTTTTTCAAAAAAGTCAGCTGATATTCTCGGCGGAAATGCAAGGGCCATTGCTGAGTACTTTTCTGAGGCCGCTAAAATGTATGATATCACCAAAGGTGTTTTTCTCGAGCGTTCGTTGCATCGTTGGCAAACGTATTTGACCAAAGATGTGTGGAAGGCCATTCCTAAACTGCCCACTTTGGGGTTGTTTTCTAGCTTGCACCAAAGAAATCAAAAACGATTGGGTAACAACGATAAGTTGGTCCAGTTGTTTGATCGCTTCGCAACTTACAACGGTTCAAGTCCTTACCTAACGCCTGGAATTATGCAGATGATATGCCACCTCGAACACGGTATTGGTACGTTCTATCCACATGGCGGCATGTCTTCGATACCTAAGGCCATGTTCAATGCTGGTAAGGATGCAGGTATAGAGTATCACTTTGGTCAAAATGTTGAGAAAATTCATGTTGAGAATAATAGAGCAACCGCCATTACCGTAAACGGAAACCTCCACAAAGCCGATGTGGTGGTGTGTAATGTAGATGTTCGTTCGGCTTATAAACATTTACTAACAGACGTCTCAACACCTAAAAATGTGGTTAAACAAAAGCCCAGTAGTTCGGCCATTATTTTTTACTGGGGCATCAAACAGCAATTTCCCAAGTTAGACTTGCACAATATTTTTTTTAGTGAGGATTACAAGGCAGAATTCGACGCCATTTTTTCTCAAGATACACTTTACGAAGACCCAACGGTGTACATCAACATCAGCGCAAAGGTGGATGAAAATGACGCTCCAAAAGGGTGCGAAAACTGGTTTGTGATGATTAATGTGCCGGCAGATAGTGGACAAGATTGGGACACATTAACTCAGCAGGCCAAGCAATTCATTATCGAAAAGCTAAATCGAATGCTTGCCGTAGATGTGTCCGCTTTGATAGAAACGGAAAACATTTTAACACCTCCTCTCATAGAGCTTAAAACGTCCTCCCAAGGTGGAGCATTGTATGGCAGTTCGTCCAATGAGCGGATGGCGGCTTTCTTTAGACATGCCAATTTTCATCATAAAATCGGTGGATTGTATTTCTGTGGCGGTAGCGTTCATCCTGGAGGCGGAATTCCCTTGTGCATGCATTCTGCAAGAATCACATCAGACCTAATTACCAACGACCAATTATGAACCTTTTAAAAAGCAACCCTTTAATCACCATAATTGTAATCATACACTTTGTTGGATTGATGGGTTTGAGTATTCCTTTTTTTCGACAAGATTTATTGCCGCTGAGTAGTGTCAACTTGTTGATTACTGGTTTGTTTGTGTTTTATGTTTTAAAAAAGGAAAACAAACACGCCTATGGGTTACTGGCCATGCTATTTGTGATGGGAATGGTGGTTGAAATTATAGGGGTGCAAACGGGATTTCCTTTTGGCGAATATGCCTACGGTACCGTATTGGGACCAAAATTAGGGGGAGTGTCACTGATTATAGGACTTAATTGGTTTTATTTGGTTGTTTGTGCAGTTGCCGTTACCCAATACCTCACTAAAAATAAGTGGCTAATTGTTTTCATAGCGCCTTTATTGCTCACCTTCATGGATGTGCTCATTGAGCCTGTAGCCATTGCATTGGGCTATTGGCATTGGGAGCTGGTGGAGGTGCCTCTTTCCAATTATATCGCTTGGTATGTGGTGTCTATTCCAATGGTTTTGTTGTATCTTCGCTTTACATCAAATCCACCAAAAAGATTTCCTGCCCAGGTATTTGTTGTTCAGATGATTTTCTTTTTGGTCCTGAATAGCGTTTTATATTAATGGCACTGGTAACCAAAAAAAGATTAGCACATATCGTTTTTGAATCCGATGACAAATGGTCAAAGGGTTTTGATTTGGTCGTTTTATTGGCCATCCTTCTTAGTGTAGCAGCTGCTATGCTCGAGTCTGTATCGGAAATAAGAACCAAGTTTGGAAGTGTTCTTTATTCACTTGAATGGTTGTTTACGATTGTTTTTACCATAGAATATGCGTTGCGGATTTGGCTTAGTCGAAATCCTAAAGGTTATATTTTTAGTTTTTATGGGATCATAGATTTTCTGGCCGTTTTACCGGCATACTTGTCTTTATTCCTCTTTAGTTCTCACTTTTTAGTTGTGGTTAGGGCTTTGCGATTTCTCAGAATTCTTCGTATTCTTAAATTGGGTCGCTATATGCAGGAATCGCAGATTCTTTACCGTTCATTGCTGGCCAGCAGAATAAAAATCGGTCTTTTTATAGGAACGGTGATTACCATTGTTCTGATAATGGGAACAATTATGTTTGTCATTGAAGGACCGGCAAATGGCTTTACGAGTATCCCGCGCTCTATGTACTGGGCCATAGTAACATTGACAACGGTAGGCTATGGTGATATTTCACCATCCACTGATTTTGGACAGTTTATTGCTTCAATAATAATGTTGATGGGTTATGGAATAATAGCCATTCCAACAGGAATCATCAGTTCGGAAATGGTGAAAGAAAGTCAAGGTAATAAGAGAAGTTGCAAACAGTGTGAAGCTAATATTTACGACGACAGCGCTTCCTTCTGTAAGTATTGCGGGACTTCACTTTCTGAATAAAAAAAAAGGGAGCCGAAGCCCCCTTAAAAACATCAATTTAGTGATTGATTAATTTTTTGAAAGATAACTGGCTACACCATCATGTGACGCCTGCATACCTTCTTTGCCTTCGCTCCAGTTGGCCGGACATACTTCACCTTTCTCTTCAAAGAAACGCAATGCATCTACCATGCGGAGGGCTTCATCAACGTTGCGACCTAATGGCATGTCGTTAACCAATTGATGACGAACGATGCCTTCCTTGTCGATGAGGAATAGACCGCGATAAGCAACCATTTCACCTTCAGCTTCCAATTCGTCGTTTTCATTGTAGAAGTAGCTTCCGGCAATCACGTCGTAATTGGTAGAGATGGTCTTATTGGTATCGGCGACTACAGGGTATGTAACACCGTTGATTCCACCGTCGTCCTTAGACATTTGTAGCCATCCCCAGTGTGATTGCTCAGTGTCGGTTGATACGGCTACCACCTCAACGTCACGCTTTTTGAATTCCTCAAGTTTTTCTTGGAACGCGTGTAACTCCGTAGGGCATACGAATGTAAAATCTTTTGGATAAAAGAATAAAATCACATACTTGTTGCCTTTGAATTGCTCTAAGCTAAAGTTATTGATGATTTCTTCACCGTTGATAACGGCGGATGCCTCAAATAAAGGCGCTGGTTTTCCAACTAATACTGCCATATGATAAATGGTTTTATTGATTACTAAAATTCGGATACAAAAGTAATGTTTGTAACCGCCATTTAGTTTAAAACTTCGTTAGTTTTTATGGCAGCATAGATTTTACTTATCGTACTTTTGTGGTTAAATAATTTTCAAATGATTCAAAGAAAACAGTCTTTGTTAATGGCCATGGTGGTATTAATCATGGGCGTGGCCATTTGGTACTTTCCAATTTACAGTATAGGTGCTGATGTCATTGTATTTGTTCAGTCCCAATGGACAACAACCATCCCGGTCATTTTGAGTTTTATCCTGGCCTTTTACGCCATTTTTCAATACAAAGCGCGGAAAAAACAATTCGTTATCAATCGACTAAACATGCTGATCAACCTTGCTTTGGTCGTTTATTTAGTCTTTAAGGTATTCAACACGCCCGACATTGCGACACAAACTGGCGCCATTTTTCCATTGTTGTCGGTTATTTTATTGTCACTCGCCAATCGTATGATTATGAAAGATGAACGATTGGTACGTGCCGCCGATAGAGTTCGCTAAAGCATCATGGAAAGGGGGAAAGACTTAGCTAAAGCAGCCAACCTCATACGAGGAGGTAAACTGGTGGCCATTCCAACAGAAACAGTCTACGGTTTAGCTGCTGATGGAACGAATGTCGATGCGGTTGCAGGAATTTTTTCCGCCAAAAAACGCCCTTTCTTCGACCCGCTCATTCTGCATTTTTACGACATCAATGACGCCTTACCTTATGTCCATTCAGTACCTGATATCTGGTATTTATTAACCAAAACGTTTAGCCCGGGTCCGGTGACTTATGTGTTACCACGTTCGGATAAAGTTCCAGATTTGGTAACGAGTGGCCTCGATACTGTCGGTGTCCGTTTTCCAAGACATCCTTTAACCAGAGAATTATTGGCCATGCTCGATGTGCCTCTGGCTGCTCCTTCAGCTAACCGGTTTGGGTATATCAGTCCAACCAAGCCTGAACATATTGAAGGTCAATTCACCAACGAAATCGACTATATACTCGATGGCGGGGTTTGCGATTTGGGCGTCGAGTCAACCATTTTAGACTTGACCACTGATCGCGTGAAGGTATTGCGTAAAGGCAGTTTATCAATTGAGTCGCTTTCCTCCATCATCGGATATATACCAGAAATGGCGGCTGTATCCAGTTCACGGCCTAGTGCACCCGGCAATATCGATGTTCACTATGCGCCGAGCAAACCACTGTATGTCGTCGACTTTCAAACTCTTGAACTGCCCGAAAATGCCGCTCTTCTGGCTTTTGGTAATAATGCAGATCATCTTCTTCCGGCCAAGCGCATTCAGCTTTCAGAAAAGGCTTGTACCAAAGAAGCCGCTACAAACTTTTTCGCCGCCCTCCATACTTTAGATGCCGACGATAATGTCGATCTGATTTATTGCGAAACATTTCCCGATTTAGAACTGGGGCCTGCATTAAATGATCGCTTGACAAGAGCGGGGAGGGAGGTATGATTTTAAACTTGGCTTTCTCGACTTAGAATTATTAGAAGTCATTTACGAAGGTGAGATTTATTGCGTTCGTAGTGAATACGCGCCAATGTTTTTTACCCAAACAACACCTTAAAAAAATCTGGAAAAGACTTGTCAACCACTTCGGGATTGTTAATGTCGATAGGGAACAAGGCAGATAGGGCGGACAACGACATGGCCATGCGGTGGTCGTTATAGGAATTAAAGGCACGGGTAGGTGGATGGATGGTTTCGTTGCCATTCCATTCAATAAAATCATCCCCGATGGACAAGTTGGCGCCAATGACGGCGAGTTCATTTTTCAGGGCGAGTAATCTGTCTGTCTCTTTAATTTTTAGTGTATGCAAACCGGTAAAACGAAAGGCTTGACCCATCCCAACACAAGCAATGACTAACGTTTGTGCGAGATCGGGATTGCCACTGAGGTTGAGGGTGTATGTGTGTTCGGAAATGCTGCGATTTTTTTTTCTTATTCGTACGCCTCCACCCGTATAAATGGTATCTATGCCCAACGGCGCAAAGTAATTGGCCACCAAGGCATCACCTTGAAAACTGGGTTGCTTTAATCCCGGATAGTATATTTCACTGTCTTGTGCCAACAGTACCATCGCATAACCGTAAGAAGCGGCACTCCAATCGCATTCCACCTTAACATCTTTTATTGACGTTGATCTTTCAAACGGTTCAATGCGGATGGTGTATGCGTTTATGGTAAGTTTAATCCCCATCGACTGAATGATTTGGGCAGTCATGTAGATGTAAGGGGCAGAAACGCCCATGCTTTTACAGTGAATGGTAAGCCCTCCAGGAAGTGCGGCACCAATCAACATCAATGCTGACACAAATTGACTCGAGTTGGTATTGTCGATATGCACTTCTCCTCCTTCAATAGGTCGTCCAATGATTCGAACTGGCGCATAGCCCTCCTTTTCCGTGTATTCAATAGATGCACCCAAATGGACTAAGGCGTCAATCAGCGGTTTTATGGGGCGCTCTTTTAAGCGTTGATGACCGGTTACCAAGTGTTTACCTGGTAATAGACTCAAACGGGCAATGAGAAAACGCAGCGTGGTACCCGCCATGCCGCAGTCATAGGTATTGGGTTTGTCTTGAAGCAGCCGATTGAGAATTACGACATCATCGGCAGTCGATAACGCCTGAATATTTATGGTGCCGGGAAACAAGTCTTCGAGTATCAACCAACGATTGCACTCGCTTTTAGACAGTGGCAAAGGCACGCGTTTAATGAGTTTGGGTTGAAACAATCTCATGCCTTTGACAGATGTTTTTTCCACATCCGATCTAAACTAGAGGAAACGGATTCTACGTTTTGAGGAACGACTGCTGATCCACTTTCATAAGGCAATGCAAAGTGGAGTGTTCCGTCTTTACTTTTTTTATCGGCCTGCATGAGGTGTAAAATACGTTCTTTATCTAAGGGTGTATAGGGGAGCTTAGGAATGTTATTTACCACCCAGTTTTCCCAAAATAACAACAGGTCTTGATTGGCGTCAAAGAGATACATTTCTGCAAGCATACCCCAAGCAATGGCTTCTCCGTGGAGTAAATGGTGTGATTGATGATAGAGGTGCTCAAATGCGTGCCCGATGGTGTGACCAAAGTTTAACCAAGCGCGTTTGTTTTGTTCGCGAAAGTCTTCTTCTACAAGTTTAAGTTTGGTTTGGGCTACATCAGCAATTTGTGCTTCTGAGAGGGGGAAGGTCAATTCTCGCCACTCGTTAGGTTTACACATTACAAAAGTTTTCCAAGCTTCTACAAAGCCGCATTTGAGGTGTCTTTCGGGTAAGGTGTTCAGCACTTCAGGCTTATATAAGACGGCTTCTGGTTGGTGAAAAGTGCCCACCATATTTTTTCCCCAAGCGGTATTGATACCGGTTTTTCCCCCAATGGCAGCATCGACCATAGCGAGAAGGGAAGTTGGGATGTGAATCACTTTTATGCCGCGCATATAAATAGACGCACAATACCCGGCTAAGTCGGTCACCACGCCACCTCCTAAGCCAATGAGGATGCTGTTTCTGTCCATTCCCAACTGGTGCATTTGATGCAGTATGGTATTCACCGTTTCCTGGCATTTAGAGGCTTCTCCTGCTGCTATGCAAATGCGACGAAAGGGTGATAATGCGGCGAACTTGGGCAATACCAACTGTTCGACGTTATGGTCGGTTAAAATAACCGTTCGGTTGGCGTCGAGTGTTTGAATGTATTCATCGGTTTCTGAAGCGCGCGTAATCATTGTTGCTTGGCGGGGATGCCTTTTACAGTTACTCCTGGAGGAACGTCTTTGGTAACAACGGCTCCAGCACCTATTACAGCACCTTTGCCTACGCGAATAAACGGTAAAACAGTAGCGTTTGTTCCAATGTAAACATCGTCTTCCACAACCACACCCCCGCCTAAGTTAACGGCGGGCATGATGGAAACAAATTGACCTATACACACATCGTGTCCAACGGTGGTGTGTAAATTCAATATGCTAAAGTCACCAACAACAATGCTCGTGGTTAACGTGCAGCCAGAAGTGATGATGATGCCTTTTCCAAGTTTGATGGTAGAGGTGTCTTGCAAAGTGGCATTGGGATGTATAACGTTGGGAAAGTGGTGAGCCGCCTTTTGAATGTTGTGATACATTCGACGGCGCTCATGAGAGTTTCCGTTGGCCAGAATGACATGGAGTTCAGACTGACGGCCCAGCCAATGGCCATTACCCAATACATTGTCTAGCTTATCATCTACGAAACCATGAAATCCCAAAGACGAAGCTTTTAACATGCTGTGTACCTCACGACCAAACCCCCCGGCTCCATAAATAACTACGTTCTGCATGATTAGTGACTAAAAATTTGCTCTAAAACGGTAAAGATACGTTTAAAATCAGCCTCATTAAGATTGCTGCCGCTGGGAAAGCAAAGTCCATTTTCAAATAGCTCTTCGGCAACTGTTCCTCCAAAGTAAGGGGCGTTTTCAAATACAGGCTGCATGTGCATGGGTTTCCACAGTGGACGGGCTTCAATATTCTCTTTTTCTAAAGCCAGCCGTACATCTTCTCGGGTAATGCCTTTGGTTTTGTTGGGGTCAATGGTAAATGTACTTAACCATCGATTGCTAAAATAGCCATTTGGTTCGTCGATACCATTTACGCCATCAATAGCAGCAAAAAAGGATCGATACTGCTCGTAGTTGCTTCTTCTTGAGGCCACTCGTTCATCAAGCACTTGCATTTGTCCGCGACCTATGCCGGCTAATACGTTGCTCATGCGATAATTGTAGCCGATGTGTGAGTGTTGATAATGGGGCGCTTGATCGCGGGCTTGGGTAGCGAGAAAACGCGCTTTTTCAATGATGGATTCATCATTTGAAAGTAAGGCACCGCCGCCACTGGTGGTGATGATTTTGTTTCCATTAAAGCTAAGTACCCCCAGTTGCCCAAATGCGCCACAACGCTTACCATTGATGTGACTTCCCAATGCTTCTGCAGCATCTTCTAAAATGGGAATGTTATATTTATCACCAATGGCTGTAATGGCATCCATTTTTGCGGGCATTCCGTATAGGTGAACAGGAATAATGGCCTTGGGTTTACGAGCAGGAAGTTTATCTCCGTTTTTGTTGGTGAGTGTACCATTAATTCCAGCTTTGATGGCATCTTCTAATGCGGCAGGACACATGTTCCAAGTATCAAACTCAGAATCAACAAAAACAGGTATGGCGCCTTGGTAAACAATAGGATTTGCACTGGCAGAAAATGTCATGCTTTGACAAATTACATAATCACCTTCTTTTACGCCTAGTAAAATTAGTCCCAAGTGAAGCGCTGCTGTTCCGCTACTCAGAGCAGCTGCTTGCCCAACACCAACATACGACTGTAAATCGGCTTCAAACCCATTGACGTGTGGCCCTAAAGGTGCAATCCAGTTGGTGTCAAAGGCTTCTTCGACAAACCTGCGTTCATTAGGACCCATATGTGGAGAAGAAAGCCAAATTTTTTCAGACATGGTTGTACGGAATAGGTGTTTTTACATTTGCTCTGGTGCATCAATGCCCAGGATGTTTAAACTGTGTTTTATTACGCGAGCAGTTTGAGCGCTTAGCAGTAATCGCCAGGCGGTTATTTGCTCGTCATCGTTGTGCAGTATGCTGTACTTTTGGTAATAACTGTTGTATGTTTTTACCAATTCATAAGTAAAATTAGCCACTTGAGCCGGGCTCATGTCGTTGGCTGCTTGATAGACAATTTGCGGGTAACGCAAAATGGTTTTGATTAAGGTTACTTCTTCATCTATGATTTGCAGCGAATTTCCAACGCCAGGTTCAACATTGGCTTTGCGTAATAAGGAGCGGATTCGCGCGTGGGTGTATTGAATAAATGGGCCTGTATTGCCATGTAAATCAATGGATTCTTCCGGATTGAAGGTCATCCGCTTGCGTGGATCAACTTTTAGGATGTAGTATTTCAATGCCCCTAGGCCTATTTGGCGGTGGAGGTCAATGAGCTCGTCGGCGTCCATTCCGTCGGTTTTTCCCAAGTCATTGCTTACAACGGCTGCTTCTTTTATCATGTCGGCTATAAGATCATCAGCGTCCACAACGGTTCCTTCACGACTTTTCATTTTTCCTGAAGGCAAGTCAACCATGCCGTATGACAGGTGGTGAAGTCCCTTTGCCCAATCATATCCCAACTTATCTAAGATTTTAAACAAGACCGAAAAATGGTAATCTTGTTCATTTCCAACTGTATAAATCATTTGTTGGATATCAAAATCTTCAAACCGCTGAACCGCTGTTCCTACATCTTGGGTCATATACACTGCTGTTCCGTCGCTGCGTAGAAGGATTTTTTTGTCCAGTCCCTCGTTGGTAAGATCAATCCACACAGATCCATCGTCCTCACGGTAAAAAACACCCTTCTTCAGTCCCTCGTCTACTATAGTTTTCCCCAGTTTATAGGTATTGCTCTCGTAGTAATTCTTATCGAATCCTACGCCAAGCGCTTCATACGTTTTATCAAAACCTTCGTAAACCCAACCATTCATTTTACTCCAAAGAGCAAGCACTTCGGGGTCTTCCTTTTCCCATTTGATGAGCATCTCGCGAGCTTCTTTCATTATGGGGACTTCGTTTTTGGCCTTGTCTTCATCCATACCCGACGCCATGGCTTCCTTGATTTGCGCACGGTAGTGTTGATCGAAAAGAACGTAGTACTTACCTACGAGATGATCACCTTTTATACCCGCTGATTCCGGTGTTTCTCCATTGGCAAAATGCAACCAAGCCACCATTGATTTGCAGATGTGTATTCCGCGGTCGTTAATGATTTGAACGCGGGTGACCTGGTGGCCAACAGCGTGTTGAAGATTGCCTACCGACCAGCCCAAAAGACAGTTTCTAATGTGACCAAGGTGTAAAGGCTTGTTGGTATTTGGAGATGAGTACTCCACCATAATGCCTTGTGGGTGTTCAATAGGGGGGACAAGATTATTGTTATCCGCAAACGTTTTGAACGAGGAAACCCACCAACCATTGTCGATGCTGAGGTTTAAAAAACCTTTAACCACGTTGAAATCTGCAACGAGTTCGCTGTTTTCAAGCAGATAATTACCAATGGTTTCAGCCGTTTGTTCCGGAGACGACTTACTGAAGCGCAAATAAGGAAAGACCACCAAAGTAAGGTCCCCTTTAAAGTCCTTGCGGGTCAATTGCCATTCTACGGCAGCGTCATCAATGCTGAATAAGGCTTTGAGCGCTTTTTTAGCTGTTGAGGTTAGGTTGTTTGTAAGGGCGTCCATTTATGCCTGGATTGTTTTTTCAATTTGATTAACTGCTTTTTCTAAGATGCGAAAGGCTGTTTCGGCCATAACATTTCCCTTGGTGTCAAGAACAGGATTGATTTCTGTAAATTCTAAGCATACCACACGAGGATCTTTGAGAATTCCGATAAGTAGTTGCGTGGCTTGTTCTTCTGATAAGCCTCCGGGAACAGGAGTACCAGTTCCTACAGAGATGCTTGAGTCGAGTGAATCCACGTCGAATGATACGTAAATTTTATCGCAATTGCTCAAGTGATTAAGGGCGTTTTTAGCGACTAAACCAGCTCCTTTCTCGGTGAGTTCGGGTACCTTTACGTTGGGGATATTAAAGCGCTTCATCAGTTCATCCTCAGGTTTTTCAGTGGATCGAACACCAATAAAAAATAAGTCATCTGGTTTGACGCGTTGAACATCACCTTTTATCAAGTTCCAGTTGTTGATGGTTGTTTGACTGGGTTTTTTTGCCTGGCAATCCAGATTGTCTTCCATGATTGCAGTTGCCAGTGGCATACCGTGTACATTTCCGGAAGGTGATGTATAAGGCGAGTGAAGGTCGGCATGCGCATCAATCCAAATCACACCCAATCGATCGTTGGGTAGGGCTTCTTTAATGCCTTTAATCGTTCCTCCTGCATTGGAATGGTCACCGGCGATAACTACGGGAAAGCGGTTGTTTTTAATGGCTTTACCAATGACCTGGCTGATGCGATTATACATTTCGACAATCCCGTCTAATCGCTTTGCCGTGTTGGTCTTGATGTCTTCAAATAACTTGTCATTGAGGTTTGGTATTTGCTCAACTTTATAGGTTCGAAAAAAGTTTTTGTTAAGTGAAAACGATGCAATTTTTAAAGCATCTAGTCCCATGCTACTGCCGCGTGTGCCTGCTCCTAATTCTGAAGTGTTTCCGATGAATTTTATCTTTCTACTCATTACTACTCGTATTTAAATGCTTAAATGCTTGAGTTGTTCCTTTAGCCGTTCTATTTTTCCTTCAGCATCGGCTTTTTTCTTTTTTTCTTTTTCGATTACTTGTGCCGGGGCATTCTGAACAAAACGTTCGTTACTTAGCTTTTTGTCAACACTTTTGAGAAAGCCCTCGAGGTATTTGAGTTCATCCTCAATTTTTTTCTGCTCCTCAGCAATATCGATGTTGTCACCTAAGTCTAGAAAGAAGCTATGACCGGCAGCCAAAAAGGCGACGACACCCTCTGGGGATTCTTGAACTGATGTTACCTCGCTGATGCGGGCCATTTTTTTAATGATGGATGAAAAGGGGTGTGCAAATTGACCTTTAACCATCAAGGGAATGTCTTCTTTAAATCCGAGTTGCTTGTCTAATCTAATTTGGCGAATATTGGTGATAACGTCAACGGCCTCGTCAAATCCTTTAATGGTGTTTGTATCGGGTGTTTCAGCTAGGGGCCATTTGGCATACATGATGGTTTCGCCTTCGTTGCGTTGGCGAATGTTTTGCCATAGCTCTTCCGATAAAAACGGCATGTAAGGGTGAATGATAACCATTAGCTTTTCAAAGAAAGCAAGGGTTTGCTCATAGGTATCACGATGCACGGTTTTGCCGTTTCGCGGCTTAATCATCTCTAGATACCAGCTACAGAAGTCGTCCCAAATTAACTTATAAATGCTCATCAATGCATCGGAAAGCTTGTAGCGATCAAATGCTGTGTTCACTTCGGTAAGTACAACATTTAAGCGTTGGGTAAACCAATTGATGGCAAGTTTGTCGGTTTCTTGTTCGTCGACCTCATCTGATGGTGTCCACATTTGAACCAAGTTGAACGCATTCCAAATTTTGTTGCCAAAATTACGGCCCTGTCCACAAAGGTCTTCGTTGAATAACAAGTCGTTGCCAGCCGGAGCAGATAGTAATATACCCACACGAACTCCGTCGGCACCATACTGTTCAATGAGTTTAAGGGCGTCCGGACTGTTGCCTAATTGCTTAGACATTTTACGACCTTGCCCATCGCGAACGATTCCTGTTAGGTAGACATTTGTAAATGGTTTTTTGCCATTAAAGGCGTATCCAGCCATAATCATTCGGGCAATCCAAAAGAATAGGATATCGGGTCCGGAAACCAAATCACTGGTAGGATAATAGTAATTGACGTCTTCGTTGCTGGGATTGTTAATGCCGTCAAATACACTCAGTGGCCACAACCATGAAGAAAACCAAGTGTCGAGTACATCTTCTTCTTGTCGAAGTTGGCCACTGGTCATGTCGTTTTGTCCCGAGGCTTTTTTGGCTTTTTCCAAGGCTTCTTCTTCGTTGCGGGCAACCACATAGTCGGTATCATTATAATAGTATACCGGAATGCGATGCCCCCACCACAATTGGCGACTGATGTTCCAATCGCGAATATTATCCATCCAATTGTTGTAGGTAGCGCGGAATTTATCGGGAACCAGATTAACCTCGCCATTTTCTACGGCATCGATGGCCGGTTGGGCAAGCGCTTTCATTTTTAAGAACCACTGCTGACTAAGGCGTGGTTCGATGACAGCGCCGGTTCTCTCCGAAGTACCAACACTTGTGCGGTATTCCTCGACCTTATCTAACGCCCCTATTTCTTGAAGTTCCTTGGCGATGCTTTTTCGCACAACAAAACGATCTTTTCCGGCGTAATGCAATCCATGCTCATTCAGTGTGCCGTCTTCGTTGAGAATATCGATGATGCTTAAGTCGTGTCTTTCGCCAATGGCGTAGTCGTTTACATCGTGAGCGGGCGTTACTTTTAAGCAGCCAGTACCAAATTCTCGATCTACGTAATCATCGAGAACGATGGGAATGCTTCGATTGGCAATAGGCACGATGGCGCGTTTGCCGTGAAGTTTTAAATAACGCTCGTCTTCAGGGTGAATACAAATGGCCGTGTCGCCAAGGATGGTTTCTGGACGAGTGGTGGCTATGGTTAGGAAATCATCCGAGTTTTCAATTTGATACCGAAGGTGATAGAGCTTACCGTTGACCTCTTTATGAATGACTTCTTCATCAGAAATGGTGGTTTTGGCCTCAGGATCCCAGTTGACCATGCGGTGACCGCGGTAAATCAATCCTTTGTCGTGTAGATCGATAAAGGTCTGAATCACCGATGCATATCTGGTTTCGTCGAGGGTAAAAGCAGTGCGTTCCCAATCACACGAAGCGCCGAGTTTTTTTAGCTGTTGAAGGATAATCCCACCGTATTCATCGGTCCATTTCCATGCTTCCTTAAGAAACTCTTCTCTACCAAGCGACTCTTTGCTTATGCCGTTTTCCTTTAGACGGGCAACTACTTTTGCTTCGGTCGCAATAGAAGCATGGTCGGTTCCCGGTACCCAACACGCATTTTTTCCTAGAAGTCGTGCACGTCTGATGAGCACGTCTTGAATGGTGTTGTTGAGCATATGCCCCATGTGCAAAACACCCGTAACATTTGGAGGAGGAATGATGATGGTATATGGTTCTCTTTCGTCAGGAGTGGAACGAAAACATTGATGTTTACTCCAGTATGAATACCATTTTTCTTCCAAACGAGTAGGTGTATACGCTTCCATATATAAATTGACTGATATTTAACAGTTAGACCCTAAAATAAACGGCTTGCAATGAATGCGCAAAAGTAACGACCATTTGTTAAGGAGCATTTCTTGCGAAGGACTTTTTTTTTTCAATAATATCACTTATGTTTGTTGCATATTAACTTTAAAACCTAAATCATGAGAAAACGTTTTATGCCGGCTGTCATGTCAATCATGTTGGCCTCTTCAATGGTCTTTACCAGTTGCTTTGGAGAATTCGCCCTCGTTCGTAAAGTTTATACTTGGAATGACTCAGTAGTCGATAATGCATTTGTAAAAACACTTTTGTTTTATGCAATGAATATTGTACCGGTTTACGGTATTGCTTCTGCAGTAGATTACTTTATTCTCAATCTCGTTGAGTTTTGGACTGGCAGTAATCCAGTAGCCATGAAAGATGGTGATTCAGAAGTCAAAAACTTGGTTCACAACGGCGTTTCTTACGAAATTGAAGCCACTAAAAATCAATTTGCCATCACTCCATTAGAAGGTGAAAAGGCATTCCAAACTGAATTCTTGCGTTTTGATGACGAATTGAATCGCTGGTCACATGTCAATGCCAATAACGAGGTGACGCCATTGGTTGGTCATATCGATACGGAGGAAGGTTCCGTAATTGAGCTATTCATGGAAAGCGGCAGTCTCTACATCAACGAAAGTGAAATGGAAGAGGCAGATTTGCAGTTGTTAATCAACGCAGAAGGCTGCTAAGAGACGTTTGTCAAACATCGTTATAGAGCTGTGTTTGGGGCTATTCTTATAGCCGTTGACACTTACTTTAACAACGTTGTATAGCCACAAGAGCTATATAGATATATAGATAAACACACAAATTAAAGCTGCGATGTCGTTACGATATCGCAGTTTTTTTATGCGCCAGCCACAGGGCGGTTGCGGTGTACGTACTTAGAAACGTAAATGCTGATTTCGTACAGGAATAAGACCGGTATGCTGACCAATATTTGACTGGATAAGTCGGGAGGAGTAATGATGGCCGACAATATAAGGGTAACCACCAAGGCGTGTTTGCGATACTTGCGCATCCATTCTGGGGTAACCAATCCAATTTTAGAGAGAAAAAAGATAACCATGGGCAACTCAAACAAAATGGCACAAGCCAGTAGAATAGAGGACACAGTGTTGAGATAAGAGGAAATCGTAATTTGATTGGTTACGGAAGCGCTGAGGGTGTAGCCGCCCAAAAATTGAACCGAAAGGGGCACTATCAGATAATAGGCGAATACAACGCCGATAAAGAAAAGAATGCTACACACAAAAATGGTCCATTTGGAAGATCTTCTCTCACTTTCGCGCAGACCAGGCTTTACAAATCGCCAAACTTCCCAGAGTATATAAGGGAAAGAGAATATAAATCCGGCAATGAGGGATACCCAAATGTGTACGGAAAACTGACCGGCCATTTCTACATTGAGTAAAGTGAAGGGCATTTCATCCATGCAAAATGTGGATCCATTCCAAAGTTTTCCGCTCCATTCACAGAAGAAAGCATAAGTAAAAAAGTCAACATGTGCCGGGCCAAGAAGAATAAAGTCAACCAGCCACGCTTTTTGTGTGAATAAGAAAATCGTTAAAATAAGAATGGCAACGACGGAACGCACAATATGCCAGCGTAGGACTTCTAAGTGTTCTAAAAAGGACATTTCGCCCTGTTCCTGTTTTTTCGCCATTGGTAATTTGGTCTGAGGTTATTGAATTTCAGCGGATAGACCACGCTCCAATAGAGCAGAACACTTAGGTTCTAATTCCTCGTAGCTTCCTTTCTTGACATCGCATTTGCCTCGGTAGTGAACGATGTAAGCACACTGCTCTGCTTGTTCAGGTTCGTGCTCGCAAACTTCAACCAGTGAGTGAATGACCCAATCGAAGGTGTTTACGTCATCGTTAAATAGCACAATGTTAAAACCATCACTGGTTTTCGTTTCCAGTACTTCCTGTGTTTCCGTTTGGGGAAATGAATGCATCGTCATAATCAAAAGCTTTACGGTACAAAGATACGGGATGTATTATTTTCCCCCAACTCAACCAGCGAAACCATAGAGGAGGTTATTTTTTTCTGAAATAGACTTCAATGGGAACGCCGTTAAGATCAAAGTTCTTTCTCAGCTGATTCTCTATGAATCGCTTATAGGGTTCGCGGATGTATTGCGGCAAGTTGGCGTAAAAGGCGAAACGAGGTGTTTCGGTGGGGAGCATGGTACAGTACTTTATTTTGATGTATTTCCCCTTTATTGCCGGTGGGGGATATGCTTGTATGATCTCCAACATGACGTCATTCAATTTGCTGGTAGGTATGCGCTTACTTCGACGCTCGTAAACGGCAATACCTTCTTCAATGGCTTTAAAAATACGCTGTTTCTCTAGTACCGAAACAAAAATGATTGGCACGTCTACAAAGGGTTGGATGCGTTCGAGGATGGCTTTTTTGAACGTCTCCATGGTCTGATTGTCTTTCTCAATCAAATCCCACTTGTTAACCAAAATTACCAGTCCTTTTTTGTTGCGCTCTATTAAACCAAAAATATTGATGTCTTGAGCTTCTACTCCTCTTGTTGCATCAATCATGAGAAAACACACGTCGGCATTTTCTATGGCTCGAACGGCACGCATTACGGAATAGAATTCAAGGTTTTCGTGTACTTTTCCCTTTTTGCGAATCCCCGCAGTATCTACCAAATAAAAGTCTTTTCCAAAGCGATTATATCTGGTGTGAATGGAGTCGCGTGTGGTGCCGGCCACATCGGTAACAATGTTTCTCTCTTCGCCGATTAGCGCGTTGATAAATGAGGATTTTCCTGCGTTGGGTCTACCTACGACGGCAAATTTCGGCAGGTTTAACTCTTCAAATACCTGCTCTTGAGGTAGTTTGTTTACAATTTCATCGAGCAACTCTCCGGTGCCGCTTCCATTGATGGCGGAGATGGGGAAGTAGTCGCCCAACCCTAAGGCGTAGAACTCTGCAGCCAAGGCAAATTGATTGGGGGTGTCTACTTTATTGGCCACCAATAAAACAGGCTTATTGGATTGACGAAGGACTTGAGCCACTTCTTTGTCCATATCGGTTAGCCCTTCTTGAGCATCTACCAAAAATAATATCAAATTGGATTCTTCTACGGCTAATACGACTTGTTTGCGGATGTCTTCTTCAAAGACGTCATCACTGCCCACAATGTATCCACCGGTATCAATGACGGAGAAGTGCCGACCATTCCAGTCGGTTTTCCCGTAAATACGGTCGCGCGTTACACCTGCTGTAGCATCTACAATGGCTTCTCTTTGCTGAATAAGTCGATTAAAAAAAGTAGATTTACCTACGTTTGGGCGGCCAACAATGGCGACGATACTGGACATGACAAATAATTTGGCCGCAAAGGTAACGCTATTTACTCAATAGATTCACCACGATTTAAGCAAACGCTTTACCCACGAAAATGATTTATAGGGAGGGTATCTCAAGTTGGGGTCTATCCACGTTTTAGATATGATGCGTCCTTTTTGATGGGTAAAGGCATCAAAACTGCTTTTACCGTGGTAATTGCCCATACCGCTCTTACCTACGCCTCCAAATGGTATGTTGGCATTGGAAACGTGTAGTATGGTGTCGTTGATGGCACCGCCACCGGCATCTATGTGATCAAACCATTTAAGGGCATGCTTTTCTTTGCCAAAAACATAGCAAGCAAGTGGCTTTTCATCCGGTAGCATTTGCTCCAGTTCAAGCTCATTGTTGTAGGTGATGATAGGGAGTATGGGGCCAAATATTTCCTCTTTCATAACCGGATCGTCCATGCTTACATCGCGTAGAATGGTAGGGGCAATGTAACGAGAGTCGCTGTCCGTTTGACCGCCATATGCGACTTTGCCATTGCTCAAGTAACTGCTGAGTCGATCAAATGCGCGCGCACTGACGATTCGTCCGAAGTAGCTGCTTTTGCGGTTGTCTTCTCCATACATATCGCGCCAATGTTTGATAATGCCTTCAATCAAGGCATCTGCCATTTCGCGGTGAACCAATACGTAGTCGGGGGCAATACACGTCTGCCCGGCATTGATGGTTTTTCCCCAGGCAATGCGTTTGGCTGTGGTGGTGATATCGGCACTTGGAAGAACAATACACGGGCTTTTACCACCCAATTCTAAGATAACTGGACAAAGATGCTCGGATGCTTTTTGCATCACAATTTTACCAACATTGGTGCTGCCTGTGAAAAAAATAAGGTCGTAGGCTTCCTCTAAAAGCGCTTTTCCCACTTCAATGTCTCCATTGATGACCCGTAAATAATGCGGATCAAAGGTGCTGTTGATGATTTGCTCGATGACCTCGGCGGTGTGTGGCGTTTGCTCAGATGGCTTGATGACACAGCAGTTGCCGCCTGAAATCGCTCCAACCAATGGCGCCATGGTTAGTTGAAACGGATAGTTGAACGGACCGATGATGAGCACCACGCCCATAGGTTCTGGCACCACTTCGCTCCGACTAGGAAGTAAGTAAAGAGGAGACGCAACACGTTTTGGTTTTGCCCATCGCGATAGGTTTTTTAGGTGCAAATCAATTTCCTTTATAACCAAACTCAGTTCGGTCAGAAAGGCCTCTTCATACCCTTTTCCCAAATCTTTTTCAACGGCTTGATAAAGCTCGTGCTCTCTCTCAATGATGGCTGTTCTCAGTCGGCTTAACTGTTTTTTGCGGAACGCGATGGATTTGGTCGCTTGCGTTCGATAAAATGCTTTTTGTAACGAAACAGTGGTTGGGATATTTATGGTTGAGTCTGTTGAGATCATGGGTTTAAATGTTTGATGAATAAACGCAACCGCACAATGGGTGTTCACAAATCTACAGAAAAGCAGAAGTTTGCTGTCTTTAGAGGTGGGCTTGGGTTTCTTAATGTGGCTTAATCAACAAAAGTATGACAAGGCCGTTGAAAATGTAAGTAAAATTTAAAAACACATCACCATGAGTAAAACAAAATGGATCATTGATCCCACCCACAGCGAAGTACAGTTTAAAGTTAAACATTTAGTCATATCAACAGTCACCGGCTACTTCAGAACCTTTGAAGGTGCCTTGCATGCCGACGGAGAAAATTTTGATGGAGCTTCTGCAGAATTCAGTGCAAATATTGATAGTATTGATACCAATGTTGCGGACAGAGATGCGCATTTGAAGTCTGATGACTTTTTTAATGCTAAAACATATCCCCATCTTACATTTAAAAATGGGACATTGAGCAAGAAGAATGACTCAGAGTTTGAATTGACAGGCGATTTAACCATTCGTGACTACACCAAAAAAGTATCCTTAAGTGCAGACTTAGGAGGCACCATGGTGGATGGTTATGGACAGCATAAAGCTGGATTTGAAATCACAGGGAAAATCAGCCGTAAGGAATTTGGATTAAAATGGGACCAAGTTACCGAGGCTGGAGGCGTAGTTGTTGGCGATGAAGTTCGTTTGATTTTAAATGTACAATTTGTTAAGCAGTAAGAATATTTAAGTCAAATAAGTTAAAAAATGAAAGGGCTGCGTAAGAGGTGTTTAATCTCTTAACGCAGCCTTTCTTTAATGGAAGTAAAAGTTTAAAAAGCAGCACCAAGTGCCAATAGGATTCTGTAACGCATGTGCCTTTGGTCATCAGCAACGGGTATGTCGGCAAACCTTCCCAATTCTACTTTATAACCATAATACAAGTCAAAACCAAAGATGGTGTTGGCTACACGATTGTCTATACCAACCCTGTATCCAATAGCGTTGTTTGCAAGTTCTGAAGTGACAACGGGTATCATAATGTCGGCATAAATAAAATAATCTAAGTTAAAAGACATTTCAGATGAACCTTCAGGTATGTATCTTCCAGCACGCCTGCCGTTAAATACTCCTCCTAGAAAAAGTGAGCCTGTGTGAAAATCAGCATTATTAAAATCGGAGTAAAAGATACCACCTCTACCACCAAGTCTAAATAATTGCTCTTGTTTGCTCACTAAGAATGTGTTGACGTATGCATTTGAAGCTAGAAGTTTGCGGAGGTTTCTTCTAACTTGACGGTCGTAAAAGTAGTAGTGACCTACAGCTTCGACTTCAGTAGTCAAACTAGAAATACCTAAATTTGCAAGGACATCTAATTCATCATTGATTTGATGCATCCCCATCACCCCAAAGCCTAAGTATTCGGTGGATGATAAAGTACCTAATGAACTTGAAATACTTAATCCGGCTAGTACTACCGTTTTGGGAAAGTTTCTAGGGTCATCTTCGAGCACATTAAGCCCAATGGATTGGCCAAATAGCCCCATACTCATTGTGCTAATTAAAATTGAAATAGACAGTTTCTTCATAAAAAGTAGATTTTGTACCACAAACGTTCAATCTTTAAAACGTTATTTGGTTTTTTTTGTTAAATAAAAATCAAAGGGCCAAATATATGTCTGTAGAAGATTATTGACAAATAATTTATCTCTTTTTTATTGTGCTCCATAATTACATTATCGTTGCAACGGTGTAAGATTATTCATTTTAGACCACCATATTTAAACACCGAAGTTCGAAGCATTGTAAAATATAATGTTAATAAAAAACGCTGCACAAATACTACTTAAAGTACACAATAGTTTTTTTAATGACATGCAATGTGTATAAATTTTTTGTATTAATGTTGTATTATTAACGGTTTTGTGAATATTTTTACCAAATCAAAATTATGTTCAATTCAGTTGCTAAATTTTTTTAAGCAGCTATAAAATTCTTTCTATGAAAAAATTTACTTTAATGTTTCTGGTCCTCATGATGGGAACAAGTTGTCAGGTTTACAAGAAAAACCACGTTGGTGGGTATACCTTTAAATGGAAGTCTGTAGAGAAAAAAGCGCCTAAGGTTTTAAAAGATAAGTCTCAACAAGACCAAAT
>JAIUMB010000008.1 GCA_022565745.1 Cryomorphaceae bacterium
GGTTTAGCCGTTGGTCCATAAACAATGTCGGCTCCGGTTTTCTTAGCAAGGTCAAGGTGACCAGAAACAAAGTCGGCGTGAAAGTGCGTTTCAAAAACGTACTTCATTTTGGCACCGTCTTTTTTAGCGCGATCAATGTAAGGCTGCACCTCTCTTAACGGGTCAAAAACAGCTGCTTCTCCTTTATTTTCGATGTAATAAGCGGCGTGTGCAATACAGCCGGTATAAATTTGTTCTACTTTCATATCGATTGGTTTTTAATGTTCAACGATACAAAGGTAGACCGCCTAAGGCAGCAATATCATGACTTTAGTCACACAAGAATTAGTCGAAGCCTACAATGTCCATTTCATCGATGAGGTAACCAACACCACCCAGGTTTTCAACCACCCAAAGAATGTAGCGTGCATCCACCATGATGTTACGACAACGCTCGATGTCGTAGTTCAAATCGCTCATGGTACCCTCCCAAGCTCGGTCGAAATTAAGACCAATCAGATTCCCATCGGCATCAAGAGCTGGACTTCCCGAGTTACCTCCAGTGGTATGGTTGCTGGAAATAAAGCAAACCGGTAAGCGTCCACTTTCGTTGGCGTAGCGACCAAATTCTTCATTTTCCAATAAGGCCAGAAAATCGTCCGGTAAGTTAAACTCGTAATCACCGGGAATGTATTTCTCTAATATACCAGTATCGGTGGTCTGCCAGTGATACTCCACCGCATCTACCGGAGCAAATCCTTCTACCTTACCGTAAGATACGCGCAGGGTAAAGTTGGCATCCGGATAAAAGCGCTTTTCGGGAAATACTTCCATCAAACCCGCCATATAAGTTTTCTGGTGCTTATTGATGGCGTTTTGCAATCGCGCAAAATTTGGGGCAACAATGTCGGTGTAGTTGTCCATCATGGCCTCTGCAATATCATAAAGCACACTTTTCTTCATGGATTTAATAAACTTCTTAGCTTTGCCAGACTCATCAAAATCCATTAAATGATTTTGAAAAAACTTATGGTTAAACGCATTTTCGGCAATGGTCAACCAATCACCATTGTTTGAACGATCAATGTCAAGAATGCGCTGTGGTGTTAAATCCTCTAAACGCTTAATATATAGCGGCATGATGGTCGCCAATGCCTCTTGATCGGCTTCAACAGCATAATCTTTTTTAAGTGATGTAATGCGCTTACCAACCTGCATCATAAACTCTTCTTCATCTATTTCGCCATTTTCAAACGTGCGTGTAGCAACAATGATTTCTCGAATGGTACGCAACACTTCCACCCCTTGAATACCAACTTCAATATAGTAATTACGCACACGTGCATAGGGCACCAATGAGGCATAATAGTGATTCAAACTATCGATGACATATCCGTAGGTGTTGTTGAGATCCGGGTTGCTGAGCAATCGACGGCGGAATTCAAACTCCAGGTCTTTTTTCCTTTGGATGCCCTTGCTTTCGCGAATGCCGATGTTCTCACCACGCCATTTCTTCCAGGCATTGGCGATGCGTGCATACTTGGCGGCATATTTAATGCGCACCTCGTCACTGGCGCGCATGCGTTGATCGAGATTGGACAACAACACATCACGCACTTCTATGCGTTCGGGGTTGTAAACTTCGGTGATGTATTCAACTTCACGTGCCGGCAAGTACTGCTGTGTACTACCGGGAAAACCAAACACCATGGCAAAATCACCTTCATTTACCCCACCGGCATTGATGGTCAAGTGTTTTTTGGGTTGATACGGCACATTGTCTTCTGAATAATCGGCAGGCATATTATCGGCATTGGCATAAACTCTAAAAATAGAAAAGTCTCCAGTGTGACGTGGCCACATCCAATTATCGGTATCGGATCCATATTTACCAATGGCCGATGGCGGCGCACCGACCAAACGCACATCTTTAAAAACCTCTTTGCCGATAATGATGTACTGGTTGCCATAGAAAAAGGGCTTTATTTCAAATTCCCATCCTTCATACCGATCTTCGTATTGATCGTTTACAGACTTAATATTTTCAGCTAGGGAGCCTTCTCCATTGGTAACAGCTTCAGTCACATCTTCCATTAAGCGAATAAATGTGGCCGACAGTCCTGGATTCTTGAGCTCTTCCGAAGCGTTTTTGGCCCAAAATCCATTCGTAAGCAAATCGTTTTCAACCGAAGAGTGCGATTGTATTTGTCCGTAACCACAATGGTGATTGGTCAGCAATAACCCCTTAGACGAAATCATTTCTCCGGTACAGCCACCGCCAAAAATCACAATCGCGTCTTTTAAACAGGCCTTTTCAAAATGGTAGATATCCTCGGTGGTAATACGCATGCCCATGGCCTTCATTTCATCGGCATTTAATTTTTCCAGAAAAATGGGCACCCACATACCCTCTACGGCAGGAAGTACACGTGCAATAAACAATAGGGCAAAAACAATGATGGTCTTACGCATGGCTGGGTCTTGTTAAATTTAGAAAGGCAAATCTACGAAAGGGGTAAGACACTGGCCAATGCTAAAATTTAATTCCGGTTTAAATTATGTCCGACAAAAAAGTGTGATATAATTTTTGGAAGTGGAGCACCGGGGCGTAAAAGAATGATATGAATGAGAGGATTGGTTAAAGCAAATAAACCAGATATTGCGTTACTACACATAATCTGGCCTTTTAAATAGATTATGGACATATTTAAATGGCTTAAAAACCGAGTACAACAGAAGTCCTTACACCTAATCTTAGTTCACGATGACGATTTGTGTACGTTTAGGCAATCAGAAATACCGTATTTCGCACGTGATTTCTCATCCATAAAAAAAATTTACCCATCCACAAAGCGCTAAAACATTGGATTTATGTCTACAAAGAATGGCAAATGATTTTTTTTTGATTTTTCTTTTACCAAGACTTGCACAAAAATAAATCCGCTGTATATTTGCACCCCGTTAGCGGAAACGCTTGAAATGACTCGATAGCTCAGCTGGTAGAGCATAACACTTTTAATGTTAGGGTCCTGGGTTCGAGCCCCAGTCGAGTCACTGGAAGAGGGTTTTTTAAACCCTCTTTTTTTTGCCCAGGTGGTGAAATTGGTAGACACGCCATCTTGAGGGGGTGGTGACCTACGGTCGTGCAGGTTCAAGTCCTGTCCTGGGCACAACAAACAAAATAAGCCTTTGTAATACAGGTGATTACAAGGGCTTTTTTCTTTAAGGGACGAATAAGGGGCAGTGTTTTATATGTCTACTGCATTGCTGAAATACAGATTAAACACGATCTTGAAAGGTGTTTGACTGATAGGGTGTGAACATTTCGAAGGTCAATTTTTGCTAAAGCTAATTTGTGTTCCCAGCAGTCACTTCGTAGATGCCTTTACTTTTCGATCAATAGACCATCGACCTCCGCCTTTAATCAGCAGGAAAATACTTCCCAGTAACATGGCCCAATCGGTTCTGCATCCGTGCATCATCTCCCAAAAGCCCTTTTCTGCCAATACATCTGATTTGGTGGTTGCTATGGCAACAAGCATGATGACGGTAATCGGAATGCTTGCCAATCTGGTCAACAAGCCAAGTAAAATCAATGTGCCACATAAGATTTCAAATGTACCGACGAAACTTCCTAAGAATTCTGGCGATGGCAAACCAATTTTTTCAAACCGCCCTGCTCCTCGAATGGCAGGCAATAAAAACTTCTGAATGCCCTCGGACAGAAAAACAGCGCCTACCATCAAGCGAATAATGATGGTGGTTTTGGATGCATCGGTAGCAATGAGGTTTTTGAGCATTAGGGTGAAATGTTTGTTTGGCGTTGAGAATATATAGCCTGTTTGACTTTTGATTGAAAACAAATATAGAAAAAATCAAGAGACCTCAAGCCAATGCCGATAAAAACAATCTCTAAAAGGAGTTTTTATAAGCCTTCAGGCATTCGAACCTTGATGATAAGTGAAGAGATTATGGTAATCACGCCAATGAGTATGATGGCGTATTCAATACCAAAGATATCAGCCGTAAAGCCAGACAAAACGGCACCTATGGCGTACCCCAAATCCCGCCACAATCTAAACGTTCCAATACTCTCCGCTCGCTGAAGCGGACTGGTGGCTTGGGCAATGGTAGCCAAAAACGTGGGGTAAACTAAGGCCGTTCCAAAGCCCAATACTCCAGATATGCTGGCCAACGCAAAAAACCCATCGTTAAAAGGAATAAGTATAATGGCTACCCCTTGTAACAGCATCCCCCAAAACAACATATTTTTCTTTGAATAATGGTCTGACATCTTTCCGGTAAACAACTGTCCTATACCCCACACAGTTGGGTAAATTGCAGTGATGATGCCTATGTTTTCGTTGTTGTAATTCAGCGACAACAAAACGATGGGCAACAAGCCCCAGATCATCCCGTCGTTGAGATTATTGACCATTCCGGCTTGGGTAACAGAACTCAGGGTTTTGTTTTTAATGGTGGTTTCTAAAAAGATATTACCGAGTTGTGTCGTTTCATTCGTTACACTTTCCTTTTGCACAAAAATACGGGTGTCCTTTACCCATACCCAAGAGAGAATAAACCCAGCAATTGATAAAAATATTCCGATGTAAAACGGGTAAGGCGTAATGCCATAAGCGTTAGCAACATACCCTGTAAAAAACGCCACCAAACCAACGGCAAAGTAACCGGCAAACTCGTTCAGCCCCATGGCAAGTCCTCGATTCTTCTCTCCAACCAAGTCAATTTTCATCACCACCGTGCTACTCCAAGTGAGCCCCTGACTAATACCTAAGAGTACGTTGGCAAAAATAACCCAACTCCAAAATGGTGCGTAAATCAAAATAAAGGGCACTGGTATGGCAAAGAGCCAGCCAACCAACAAAAGATTTTTTCTACCAAATCTATTGGCCAGTCGGCCCGTATAGTAATTGGCAATGGCCTTGGTAATACCGAAGGCAGTAATAAAAGACAGAATGGCCGTCTTAGAAGACACCCCAAATTCCACTTTGGCAAACTCAGGAAAAATACTGCGCTCCATCCCCACCATACCGCCAACAAAAGCATTTACAAGAACCAAGATGGTGAATTGCTTCCAGTTTTCTCTAAGTCCTAAAGTGGTCGAATCGGTCAATACTGCAAATAATTGATTTGCAACAAAAGTAGTTTACGCAGTAAAAGAAACCAGTGACATGGGACACATATAATACTTGACTTGAACCCTAAGGTTATTATGTGATTTATAGCTTAGCCATTATGTTTAACGAACAAGCTTTACCGACACGACTTGGCCAATGATCTAAATCACTCAAGCTTATCCAACTTCTTCAATACCTCATCTGCCTGAGCAGCAACCTTGTCACTCTCTGCTCGATTCACGGTGGAAAGTTCATGAGCTTTTTGTATGAGCTTTTTGTATTCGTCTTGTAGTTTTTCCTTCTCTGACTTTTTTTTAAATAGACCAAACATGATATTCGTTGTTTATGATTTAACTGATAACGTTGGTCGTTGATTTTTGTTCCAACTACGCCTGACAGAAAACCGCATATTTCAACCGGAAAACTAACGACGCATTACGGCTGTTAATCTTTTCCAAGGTAGTTTTGCAAAAAAGCACATCATGCAATTACCGCCTTGGATTGTTTACTCCGTAGCCTTTGTAACACTGGCCTTTTTGCTCTACTTAAAATACAAGTACAAGAAATGAAGTTTGAAATTGTATCGAATTTCTCGCCCACTGGAGATCAACCCACTGCTATTAAGCAATTAACCGAAGGGGTAAACACAGGAACGCCGCATCAAACATTACTCGGGGTTACAGGCTCGGGTAAAACGTTTACCATCGCCAATTTGGTAGAACAGGTCCAACGACCAACACTGGTGCTGAGTCACAACAAAACCCTGGCAGCCCAACTTTACGGTGAGTTTAAACAGTTTTTCCCCAATAATGCGGTGGAGTATTTTGTGTCTTATTACGACTATTACCAGCCAGAGGCCTATATCGCCAGTTCCAACACCTATATCGAAAAGGATTTATCCATCAACGAAGACATCGAAAAACTTCGTCTCAGCACCACCTCCGCCCTACTCAGCGGTCGGCGTGATGTGTTGGTGGTCGCCTCGGTATCTTGCCTATACGGCATTGGCAACCCGGAGGAGTTCCACAAGGGAATGATCTTGGTGGAGCGTGGCCAAATGATTTCGCGCAACAAGTTGTTGCACAAATTCGTCAACAGTTTGTACAGCCGCACAACGGCCGACTTCCAACGGGGCTCGTTTCGCGTTAAAGGCGATACGGTGGACATCTTCCCCGCCTACGCCGATCGATTCATCCGTTTTCACTTTTGGGGGGACGAAATCGAAGCCATCGAGGAATGGGATCCTACGGACTTAAGCAAAACCGCCGATTTGGAAAGCGTGCGCATTTATCCGGCCAACCTGTTTATGACCTCACCCGATAAACTTCAGGACGCCATTCGACAAATTCAGGACGACCTTGAAATACGCAAAGATCAGTTTCTTAAAGAAAAACGACCTTTAGAGGCCCGAAGATTACAGGAACGCACCGAGTTTGACCTCGAAATGATTAAAGAGTTGGGATATTGTTCAGGTATTGAAAACTACTCACGTTACTTAGACGGTCGCGCACCGGGCACACGTCCGTTTTGCTTGCTGGACTACTTCCCGGAAGACTACCTCATGGTCATCGACGAAAGCCACGTCACCACCTCACAAGTTCGCGCGATGTATGGCGGCGACCGCAGTAGAAAGGAATCGCTGGTGGAATATGGATTTCGCTTACCGGCGGCTATGGACAACCGGCCACTGAAATTCGAAGAATTTGAGGC
Source organism: Cryomorphaceae bacterium (assembly GCA_022565745.1). Taxonomy (GTDB): domain Bacteria; phylum Bacteroidota; class Bacteroidia; order Flavobacteriales; family Schleiferiaceae; genus CSBr16-58. Next base: position 6,828 of record JAIUMB010000008.1, read on the forward strand.
CATGATGAACCAAACCATCTACGTCAGTGCCACCCCCGCCGATTATGAATTAGAAAAGTCGGAAGGCGTGGTGGTGGAGCAATTGATTCGCCCCACTGGACTACTCGACCCGCAAATTGAAGTGCGACCAAGCGAAAACCAAGTGGACGACCTCATGGCAGAAATACAAGAGCGGGCAGAAAAGGACGAGCGCGTATTGGTGACCACCTTAACCAAACGCATGGCCGAGGAATTGACCAAGTACTTTACCCGTTACGGCATCCGTTGTCGCTACATCCACTCCGATGTAGACACCCTTGAACGTGTGGAAATCATGCGCGATTTACGCGTTGGACTTTTTGACGTGCTGATTGGCGTGAACCTACTCCGCGAAGGGTTGGATTTGCCCGAAGTGTCCTTAGTAGCCATATTGGATGCCGACAAAGAAGGTTTCCTGCGCTCGGAGCGTTCGTTGGTACAAACCGTAGGTCGCGCTGCGCGTCACCTCGAAGGCAAGGCCATTATGTATGCCGATAAGATCACCAACAGCATGCAGCTCACCATCGACGAAACCAATCGACGCCGCGCTACACAAGCGGAGTACAACGCCAAACACGGCATCACGCCCACAGCGCTCAATAAGCCTAAAACCAGCATCCTCGACCGCGGCGATGCTTCCGGCGCAAGAGGTCAAATGGACAACATCATACGCAAGGACATCACCTTTGCCGCCGAAGGAAGAGAGAAATACCGCTCCAAGGAGGACATCAAAAAAGAGGTAGAAAAAACCCGCAAGATGATGGAAAAAGCCGCCAAATCACTGGACTTCATTGAAGCAGCGAGGTTGAGGGATGAGTTGATTGAGTTGGAGAAATTGACGGTGTAAGGATGGGGGGATTGATTCTACCTCATAATACAAGTTGTTCATAGTTTGGATACCATTTACAAAGGAATGCAGATAAAATAACAGCAAAAGCTAACCACATCCGAAAATTTCGCTCTTAAACATTGACTTATTCATCAATGAATCAGGCTGCAGCCCCCTACTTAGCTAGGCAAACGCATAAAAGTGCCTTAACTAAACAAGAGCCTTATACAATTGATTCCTAATAAGGCAATTAAATCAAACGATAAAGACAATCTAAAACACCATAAGCTTATGCGTTAGATGCTTGTATATCACATTCCGTTCACGAATACGAGCTATTTCTTCGATGGTGATGGCACAGCTTTGAGGCATGTCATCGTTTCAGGGCATGTCACATCTTCAATGCTTATCACAAAACTTTCAACAAAAGGCCCAACGCTCCGTCAGGCCTTTCGCTTTAGCGAAACCTCTGTGTCCTCTGCGCTTCTCAAAACAAAACCAACCAAACAAGAAAATTATTCCCAAATGAAATCCAAACCCATATGAACCTTACCAAAATTCCTTTGCGGTAAACAAAACCATCCCGTTTCTATTATTGCACGCTCATGAACCCCAACCATTCATTAAAATTCAACCATTTAAACCCTCCATGACTGCATGCTTAGGGGGCATTTTAAAACAGATACAGCATCAAAGTCCTCAATCTAATTAAAGCTTAATGCGTTTGTCCTGTCTACATAGCCCTTTTGAAAATCACTTCACTTTCAATCATTGAATTCACAACAAACACCCCAACAAAATTCATTTGCTATACCCCATTTGAATTGGCTTAACTTTTGATAAGTTGGATCCGATTTACGCCGTTGGTTTTGATTGACTTTATTTTGAAATTCTAATGCAGACAAACTGCGTAGAGCAGCACTTTTGCAGCTACACTAACGAGTAAAACAATACGTACAACTTTGCCAAAATACATGAAAAACAAAAAGGTAGAATGAAGAGAAGATCGTTTTAGGAGCGGATTTTTTCAAACTTAAGGGGAGTTTATCAGCAAGTCATAGCGTTATTAAAAAATCAAAAGAAAACCACGTTTAATCAAATGAAGAACCTTTTTATCCTGCTTATTAGCATTGGAGGCGTTTCGCTTTACGCACAGAGCACGGATCAAAATTCAGAAACAGAGTTATCTGACTCAGTCAGTATCAATGCAGCACAAGAAGCAGACACGTTGTATTATGACCCTGATATTGTAAAAGGTGCGCCCGTATTCCCTGAACCTATGATATTTGACTTGGTTCGACCACTTGGTGCCAGAAAAGGTGAGTTTGAAGCCAATACGCTCGCTTTACTACCACTTAAAGGTAGGCGATACAACGTAGATTGGGCACCCGAAATCGAATATGCCTTCGCCAACGGTTACGCCATTGAATTAGAATTACCCATGTACAATGGCGAAATTGAAGCGTACAAACTGGCTCTTCAGGGGACGTTTTCGTTTAACAAAGAGGCAACATTTATTCACGGTTGGCAATGGATTGGTGAGTATATCCTTGAAGGCCAAATTTTAGAAAACAGTTTTTTATATTTGATGGGATACGACATCGAAGGAGGGCGTTCGGTATACAATATTGCTGGTGTCAGACATAATTTATACGACGCCTCGGCCGAAATAGCCTATATCAGTGATTGGAGCCTGCTCTACAATTTCACCCTAAACCAGAGAATCAACAAACGTATAATTTTGGCCATTGAAAACAATTACGCTTATCATCTGGATGTTGGTCATGAGTTTCGAGTCACTCCTCAAGTGCATTGGCGTATGTCAGAATTTTTCAATTTTCAGATCGGTGCTGGATACCAATGGATGCTGCATATGAAGTCACCCATAATTGCGACACGATTAATCCGCGACTTTTAATTATTCGCTGTCCCTTTAACCGCATCAACACCTACGTTAGTCCTCACACCTCACCACATCCAAAAAAATTGGCAAGTGGTCGCTATACCCCCCATGGTACCGCATCCCAAGATACGTGCGGTAGGGTTTTTTGCCGGGGTATTTGTCGTCGTCTTCGAGTAGGTAATCTTCTTGCAGCAGGTACGCTTGTCGGTTGTGAATACACAATGTATTGGTTCCGTTCCACAGGGCTTGGTTGACAATGGCTTGATCCAAATAACCCCAGTCTCCGCGGTATCTGTAAGAACCCATGTTATCGGGCATATCGGCCATGAGGTTGACCAGTCCGGTGGCCTTGGATGAAGGTTTGGCACCTAAGGTGTCGTGCAAACTGGCATTGTCCCATTCGTCGTTGAAATCGCCCATGACCAAAATGGCGGCTTGAGGATTGATATTTTCGATGGAGTCGATAACAGCTTTTAAGGTGGCGGCAGCGGCAAAACGGTTGGGCTCCGACTTGGCTTGTCCGCCGTAGCGCGACGGCCAGTGATTGAAAAACACGTGCAGTGTATCCCCCAAAGTCAGTCCTTTGAGATAGAGAATATCTCGTGTACTAAAATTTGGCTTATCGGAACGCTTAACGGGGATGGCCCGCATGTAGAGCAGTTCAAACTTATCGGGACGGTAGAATGCTGCGACATCAATACCACGCCAGTCGGGTGATTCTTCGTGGGCAATTTGATACCCCGCGTCTTTGATGATGGGATGATTGGCCAATTTGTCCAAAACCGTTCTATTTTCAACCTCACAAAAACCTATAACCTCTACCGGCTCCCAACCACCAATATTTCTGATGACTTTGGCCAAATCGGTGGTTTTCTTTTCCCAGCGGTAATTGGTCCACCGATAGTCACCTTCGGGTGTAAACGCTTCGTCGCGAATGGTGCTGTCGTTTTCCGTGTCGAAGAGGTTTTCTACATTGTAAAAACCGATCCGTATGCCATCATTGCCACGCGCTTCAAATGACTGTGCGTTGCAAGATACCGCGTGAAATATAGTGAATATGATTAGTAGTATGCGCATGGTAATAATGTTACTTTGACGATGACGATGACGATGACGATGACTCACGAATGTATAGGTATTAGACCTTTCAATATGTTAACTGCACAGTCTTAGTCAATGTCTTGACGATGACGATGACTCATGAATGTATAGGTATTTAACGTTTTAGTATGTTAACCGCCAAGTCTTAGTCTTAGTCATAATCTTAATCCCCCTTTCGCTTCAATGCAATAGACCGCTTTCCTTTCAACAATAAGGCATCGCCGTCTATTTCATAAGACTCCACGTTTGATAGTGACTCAATTAATGTTTGGGCAAACTCCGAATCACAACACGCCTCTGTACACGCCAACACGTCAATATTTAAATTGCCACAAGTGCAAGCATTATAAGTTGAACCGCATGTATTCACCTCTAACCTAACATTCATCTCATCTTTATCTGTGAAGGTCATTAGATACGCCTCGGGCGCATCTTCCCAATTGGAATTATCTGATTTTTTTATTTGCAACACCTCCCATTCGCCAACAATGGCGTTGTTTTGTTTTTTGCATGCCACGGAAAAACACAGCAGCAAACCCAGTGCTAATAACTTGTTCATACGTTAATGTTTTATGAAGTAAAAATACGTAAAAAAATGAAGCGAAAAGAATTTACAATAGCGGTGTTTCCTACTTTAGCCAAAAATATAAATGATTTATGTCTACGCCTTCACTTACACCCTTTAGCATTCGCTACACACCAAATTTCCCTGAGCTTTTACATCGCTTAAACGCATCCATTGCCATCAGTACGTATCAAGCTGGAAAGTTGATTTTTTTGTCGGCAAAAGACGAAAACCAACTCATACAACTACCCAGAACATTTGAAAAACCGATGGGTTTTTGTTATGACTCGGTGAACCAAAAACTAGCGCTTGCCTGTAAAAGTGAGATCATCACCTTTGCCGGTTCATCGTCTTTAGCGATGCATTACCCCAAATCACCCGGGGTATACGACATGATGTTTTTACCCAGGCTCACGTATCACACCAACGCCCTAGACATCCACGACCTGCACTACGGAAAAGACGGAGCTTTATTTGCCGTCAACACCTTGTTTTCTTGTATTGTTACGTTTGACGACAACCACAACTTCACCCCTTACTGGACGCCGCCTCAAATTGACAAGTTGGCGTCGGAGGACCGCTGTCACTTAAACGGCATGGCCATGGAAAACGGATTACCGCGGTATGCTTCTGCTTTTAATCGTGGAAACACCCCGCAAAGTTGGCGCGATAACATTACAAAAACTGGAGTGATTTACGACGTTAAAACCAACGAAGTGATTGTAGACAATTTACCCATGCCCCACTCACCCAAACTCATTAATGGCGAACTTTATGTGCTATTGAGTGCCACGGGTGAAATCGCCAAAATCAACCGAGAAAAAGGCGATTATGAAGTGATTGCCAAACCTGGTGGATTTTTAAGGGGTATGTGCGCACACGGTGAATACTTGTTTGTTGCCCATAGTAAGCTGCGCAAAAACTCATCTACCTTTGCCAAGCTCCCCATAAGTGACGAGGCTCAACAATGCGGCATCATTGCCATTCACCTCCCCACAAAAAGTATTGTAGGAAAAATGTTTTACGAGATGAGCGTTGATGAAATTTATGACATAACTTTGTTTAATGGGATAAGACGTCCCAATATTTTAAACACCATAACTGACTCCTACCAAGCTGCACTGTCTACACCGAACAGTACATTTTGGTCTAAACCCAAACAATCATGAACAAAAACTACGCACGCGCACTACGCTTTGTCAAGCAAATGCGCATTGAGCTTGAGCATCTTCTAAAAAATCCTTCTACAAATGAAGTGAAAATTAGAAGCTTAATCAACAAAATCAAATGCACCATTCTTCGATTGCGAAGACGGTTTCACAAAGCACAAATTCGCCATGCGTTGGGTGGTTTGGCCATACTTTTTGGACTGACAAATGCACCTGAAATTGCTGCACAAACCTTTGCACCGGGTGTTACAAACCCCTTTGGGTTAACACCCACCAGCTATCTCAATCTACCTTCTCTTGTCGACATCGATGGTGATGGCGATTTAGATATGGTGAGCGTAGAAGACTACGGTGTTATAAATTTCTTTCAAAATACAGGTAGCGCCACCAACCCGCAGTTTGCCGCACCATCATTTCCAGCTTGGATCCCTGATACCGTATTAATTGACTTGGCCTTTGGCGACTTAGATGGCGATGGCGACTATGACATAATGGGCGTTTCTTACTATGGCGATGTCTATTACTACGAAAATACGGGGTCTGCAACCAACCCGCAATTTGCTACTGGAATAAGCAATCCATTTAATATCAATTCTGGAATAATCACAACTGGTTCCCCGACTTTAATCGACATGGACGGCGATGGTGATTTGGATTTGTTTATATCTGATTATTATGGAGGCATCCTGTACTACGAAAACACGGGTAGTGCTTCAGCGCCAAACTTCAGTACAGCTGCGGTTGCAAATCCTTTTAACATTCCTGTATCCAGCGTCTTTAGAATAGCAACATTTGCCGACTTAGATGGTGATGGTGATGCGGATTTACTGACCTGCGAATTATACGGTGATGTAAAGTATTATGAAAATACGGGATCAGCAACCAATCCACAATTTGGTACAGAGCAAAACAATCCCTTTGGATTTACAGGAATGAATACAATAAGTAAGTTTACCGCTGGTGACATTGACGATGATGGTGATCTTGATTTGTTTATGGGTGTTGATGGGTTTTATTCAGCCAACTACAACGCCAATACTATTTTTTTTGAAAACACATCGCCTACCAACAGTACCGAAGCGTTCCGCAAGATACGCTTAACGGTTTCCCCCAATCCAACAACGGATATGGTTCACATCGAAACAGATGCGCATGTGAAAGCCGTTCGCATCACCAACATGGACGGGAAAGTGATTCGTGAAACAACGCATAAAGATGTTTCTCTAGGTGATCTTCCTGCCGGTGTGTACTTCCTCTCGATTGTGGATGAAAACAACGCAGAGCGAAGAGAGCGGGTGATTAAGCAGTAGTACTTTGTCTTTTGGAAACGTAGTATAAGCAATAATCTACAATATGCTACGTTTCCAAAATAAATCAACCTACAAGGGTAATACTCACTTTCAAAACATCATCGATCATGAAAACAAACTCTACTACACAAAATAAGTTTACTAAAAAATCAAACCACAAATCGTCAAGTCTACTGAAAGGCTTACTATTGGTATTCTTTTTTTCATTTGGAACGACAGCAAGCGCACAAACCTTTGCCCCGGGCATCACCAATCCTTTTGGACTAACGCCCGTTAATACAGTAAACTACCCCGTTTTAATTGATATTGATGGAGATGGCGATCTAGACATTGTCACTTCTGAGTTATTTGGTCAACTGGTGTATTTTGAAAATATTGGTACAGTAAGCAGTCCTCTATTTGCCGCTCCTCTTCGTCCAAACTGGAAAACAGATACCCTTTTAGTCAATTTTACAGACATCGATAATGATGGCGATTATGACATGATTGGCATCGATTTTAATGGTAACATTTATGTTTATGAAAATGTAGGATCATCTACCAACCCTCAGTTTGCCAGTGGCGTTATTAACCCTTACAACATCAACAACAGTGTGCTTTCTCAAGGCTTATTAGAACTTGTAGACATCGACAATGATGGTGATCTCGATCTTTTTGCCGGGTTGACAAACGGTAGTATTTACTTTTTTGAAAATATCGGAACGTCTAATTCTCCTGATTTTGGAAGCACACCTGTGCTCAACCCATTTGGTTTAGACTCTTTTCCAAGCAACAGAATACCAACCTTTATTGATATTGATGACGATGGTGATTATGATCTGCTGGTCAATACCATTTTTGGAGAGCTGCATTATTACGAAAATATCGGCTCTGCTTCAAGCCCTCAGTTTGGCCCTAGACAGGTTAATCCATTCAACCTATCCATTCCCAACGGACTGTCTAAGTTTGCAAAAGGCGATATTGATGACGATGGTGATACAGACCTAGTTCTAGGCGCTATGAACCTCAGCAATCAAGATTCAGCACAATTCATTTTCTTCGAAAATCAAATGGTTAATGTCAGTATCAAAAGGTTTTTTGAGAAGTCCGTAAACGTTTTTCCCAATCCCACCACAGGTATGGTGCACATCGAAACAGATGCGCATGTGAAAGCCGTTCGCATTACCAACTTGGACGGGAAAATCATCCGTGAAACAACACAGAAAGATGTTTCTCTAGGTAATCTTCCTTCCGGTGTGTACTTCCTCACAATTGTGGATGAAAACAACGCCGTTCGCATTGAGCGGGTGATTAAGCAATAAATTTATTGTTGGTGTAGACACATCGTTTGATGTGATCTACATCAACTCTATATTAATAATCAAACATCATTTCTTAGATGCCATTGGCATTTGATGTAGACGATTCAAGTTGCTTCAAATGATCCATTACAACAAAAACTTGAGCAAAAGAACAGGCATCGCCTAAGATGGCTTTGACGTCTTTTGCACCAGCATCTTCAGGCAACCCATCTAAGGCTTTTGAAATTTGTTGATACAATTCCTCATTCACCAATGTTTCCATGGGTAAGTCGCCCTGACCAATGAGTCGACGGAAGTGACCTTCGATGGTACTGGCGGCCAACTCGCGCTTATTGGCAATGGCCTCAATAGACATACCTTCTAAAGCCATGGTCAATGTTTCTTTATAAGTGGCGCCGACCTCTTTTTTCTGCTTTTTCTTTTTTTGTTTTTTTTCTGCTTTTTGTAATGCTTCAGGCTTATCATATTTATCAGCCGAGGTATCCTGACGGATGCTAAGTGCATTATCCAAGGCTTGTCCACTCATCATGGCCTCTAACATTCCAGAGGTGCGCTTTAAATCATTACCCATTTGCTGTACAACAACCAATATCTGGTTCATTTCTTCAAGCACGCGTTTCGTGGCTTTTTCAACCGATAATTGCTCTAACTCTTTTACTAGAGACACATACAAACTGTTTTTCTGTAATTTTAAAAAATATGCACAACCATCCATGCAGCGTTTCATCACTGTGGGATTAGGCAAACTCGTCATGGGCCAGTTTTGATTGAGGTAAGACATTAGTTTTTTATGTACCCCATCCCATTCTATCATTACTTGATTGGCTTTATCCGCCCAAGCGAGCAATACGTCTTTATCTTTTAACTTCATAGCGGGAATATCCCGATAAAATGGGGTAAATACCACCCGAAAGTTTTGAATATCGGTGGCCTCTACCACCAGACTTCGGGCATACTCGTTCTTCTTCAGTTCGAGTTGTTTGTCTAGCTCTACGTCGGACTTAAAAGCATTGAGATAATCTGTGACGTCTTCATCGACCATAACACTTTCCGGTGTAATGCGCGAACGCAACACCAAACCTTCCAGCGAAGTAAGTCGGCTTAATGCCACGTATACTTGTCCGGGCGCAAAAGACGCCCCCGCATCTATAATCGCGTGATCAAAGGTCAACCCCTGACTTTTATGGATGGTAATGGCCCAAGCCAATCGCAGAGGGTACTGCAAAAACGACCCCATGACGTTTTCCTTAACCTTGTTTTCATCATCTACTTCGAATTTAACGTTGTCCCATTGAACGGGTTCGACCAATACGTCGTCTGAACCATCGGTAAAAGTGACGTGAATTCCGTCCTCAACAATGGCCTCAACAACACCTATTTTTCCGTTGTAATAGCGGCGGTCTTCTCCGATGTCGTTACGGACAAACATAACCTGTGCCCCTACTTTTAGAGACAGCTGGGCATCTGCAGGATAGCTGTGTTCAGGAAAATCACCTTTAACTACAGCCGCCAAATCAACAGCATCACCTTTTAACTCGGACAGTCGCTTGGCATTGATGGCATTCGCTTGATGATTATGGGAGCACAAAGTAATGTACTGCGCCTCTTTTTCGGGCGAGAAATTGGGATTATATCTGGATTCCAACAAGGCCATATCGTCTTTGTTGACCTGCTTATTGCGGAGCCTGTTAAGCAACCCGACAAACTGTTCATCGCTTTGTCGATATACAGTTTTGAGTTCCACGTTCACGCAATCCACCTCTTTCATTACCTGTGCATCAAAGAAGTAAGGCGAACGGTAATATTGTTTTAGAATGTTCCATTCATTTTGTTTGACAACTGGGGAAAGCTGTCGGAGGTCGCCAATAAAAAGGACCTGCACGCCGCCAAAGGGTCGTTGGATTCGTCGGATAGATCGCAGTGTTCGGTCGATGGCGTCCATCATATCGGCGCGCACCATCGAGACTTCATCTATGATAAGTAACTCAAGACGTTGTAACAATCGGCGTTTGGCTTTGCTGATGCGCACATTACGCATCAAGGTTCGTCGATTTCGCCAATCAATGTGTTCGGGCATTCCCTCTGGCACATTATCTATGGGTAGATACGGACCAAAAGGCAGCTGAAACAAAGAATGAAGCGTCACGCCACCGGCATTCATGGCAGCTACACCAGTGGGAGCGGCAACCACTTGTTGCTTAGATATAGTAGGCACCACCGTTTTTAAAAAGGTGGTTTTACCGGTACCGGCTTTCCCGGTTAAAAACACCGACACCCCCGTAAAACGAAGGTAATTTTCTGCCAATTGGTGTGCTGGGGTCATAACTACAATATGATTTAAGTGTCACAAATATACCATGCAATATGGGGATGATGGTTGTTGAACGAATAAATGGGTTATGGAAAGGGCAGGTGTATGTCCTGCCCTACCATAACCCATCCCATTTAAACAGCTTTCTTGCGAAGCAGCATAAAGTCATTGACCTCAACTTCGATCAGGTTGACATCTTCACCGTCTTTGTTTTTAAAGGAGTTGGTGACCAATCGACCTTCCACGGCAATCTCTGTCCCGGTATCGGTCAAGTTGGTGATGTTTTCCGCCAACTTTCCCCAAGCCTTTAATCGGTGCCAGTGGGTCTCTTTTACTTTTTCACCATCACCATTATAGCGGTAGTCGTTGGTGGCAATTCTAAAAGTGGCCAACTTGTTTCCACTTTCAAACTCGCGAATTTCTGGCTTGGCTCCTAAGTTGCCAATGAGTGTTACTTTGTTGCGAATACTTCTCATAATACAAAAAATTAAAAATTAAACAATATGTCAGATGTTTCACTCTAACCAATGCAAATGTATTTGTATTTATAAGATTTAACCGGTTGCTAAGCATTTACAAACGACAAAAAATATTTGTAAGTAATTGTTTACATATATATATTTGCACAAAAAAAGATATGGAAAATAAAAAAACATGCCGACACTGTGAGGCGCCCATAAGAGGGCGGTCCGATAAGAAGTTTTGCGACGATTATTGCAGAAACAGCTACAACAATGAGCGACTAAGAGCGCGCACGAACACCATGCGAAACATCGAATACGCATTACGACGTAACCGCAAAATCTTAGAACGCATATGGGAAAACACCAAAGGAAAAAGTCATCGGGATGTATTGTTGAGCAATGGGTTCAACTTTATGTACATGACACATATGAATGAAGACCATCCATGTATTTACGACTTCAGTTATACCTTAAAGAAAAATGGAGAGGTTGAAGTGTATCGGGTAAAGGCTAATCCTTTTCACTGAATTTAAAGAGGAACTCCTTCTCTTCTTTAGAAAGACTGTCGTATCCTGAGCGACCAATTTTGTCGAGAATATCGTCCATGCGTTGTTGGTCTGACATGCGCTGCGCCGTGCTTCGCGTTTGACGGCCATAGGCAGTTTTGGTGGCGGGTTGTTTTTGCTTGTGAACGGTTTTCATTTTTGGACGCTTGCGACCTTTTACCCAGTCTTCAAGTTTATCCACCAACTCCATAATACCCTCTGACCAATCATTGCCTTTTAATAACGCTTGAATGTACATGTAACCAAAAATGGCTCCACCAAGGTGAGCAATATGTCCGCCGGGATTGCTTTGCAAACCTCTAAGTGCTAACAAATCCATCAGCACGGCTATGACAGCAATGATCCACAAGCGCACACGTAATACGAAGAAGAGCTGCACAGGAAAATTTGGACGATAAGCTGCAATGGCCACCACGATAGCCATAACACTGGCCGAAGCCCCTCGGGCATTGCTGATGGCAACTACATCGGAAAAGGCTGGCGCTATATTAAAAATCAACACATAGAGAAAACCACCAACCAATCCTCCCCACAGATAAAGCCCCAACAACCTTCGTCCACCCAAGAACTCTCTAAACAACATACCGGCGAAATACAACCAGAGCATATTAAAGAGGATATGCATAAATCCTTGGTGTAAAAACATATAACTAACGAAAGTCCACGGACGCGTCAGTAATTTTAATCCATCGGTAGGAAGAGCGGTAAAATCAATAAAGAAATTGGTTAACCCCACACCGGTCAACGCACTGAAAATATCCAATACAATAACCAAAAGAAACACCCCCACATTAATGAGGATCAGTCGCGTTAACACGTCACTTTGGCGAAAGAGATCGATTGGATTATTGGCTGTCATGTCTGTTTAAACGTAAAAACGTGGGTCGTTGTTTTTCCAATACTTAATTAAAATAAAACCAAACAACATACCACCGAGGTGGGCAAGGTGAGCAATATTGCTGGAAGGATCATTGGCCAAACCATTGATCAACTCTAATGCTCCGATGGCGCCAACAAAATACTTGGCCTTTATGGGAAACAAAAAGTAAAGATATATACGTTGGTTGGGAAATGTCATTCCAAAGGCCAATAAAATTCCAAAGACAGCACCCGAGGCACCAACTGTTGGCATTCCATAAATGGCTGCCAACTGGCGAAGCTTTTCCAAACCGTGTTCGCCACCAATACCGGATGAAGTTGCGTAACCGGTTTTCATCATTTGAGCGATATCGCCTTTGCTATAGCCCATTTGCAACAATTCATTTAAAATGGACTGTGCTTCCAAATACTGTACGCCCAAATGTAGAAATGCGGCGCCAAAACCGGTGATGAGGTAGTAAACTAAAAACCGCTTCCCACCCCAAATATTTTCCAGTGCGGTACCAAACATCCACAGGGCAAACATATTCAAGAAAATATGTCCAAAATTACCGTGCATGAACATGTGGGTCACCAACTGGTAGGGACTAAAATTATTACTGCCCGGCACATACACGCCCAGCAATCGAATGAGGTTGACGCCAAATGTGCTATCAAAGACAATGGTGGCCAAGAAAAATAAACCGTTGATAATCAATAAATTTTTGATCACCTCTGGCAACATACTAAAACGGGTCGACTGCAGCATTAATGAAATATTTTTTCTAATTCGTCAATTCTCAAATTGTGCATAATGGGTTTGCCGTGCAAAGATAACTGTGGTTCTTCGCAGCGCAACAAATCTCTTACCAAGCTTTGCAAATCGGCTTTTGACAAACCGGCAACACTTCGCAGTGCCCCATTTTTAGCAAGGTTTTTAATCAGTGAGCGCTGAAACCTTAATTCGTCAATGTGATCACTTTCACTTATGTCTCGCAGCAACTCTTCTACGATATTTGGAATGGAAGATTCACTTATATGTACCGGCAAACCAAAAAACTGCACATGATTATCTTCGTCGATGTCAACATCAAAACCAACCGACACCAGCACCGGAAGCCAAGGCTCCAATTGTTGTCGCTCGGCCAAGCTCAGATGCACCGATTGCGGAAAGAGAAGTTGCTGTGAAGGCGCTGTTGATGCGTGCATCGTTTTCATCAGCGATTCATAGAGTATTCGTTCGTGGGCGCGTCGCGGGTGAATGAGCTGAATGCCATCTGACTGTAACTGCACGATGAATTTGTTAGCCAAGACATATGTGCCTTCTGATGACTCTTCCTGTTCTTCTTGCCACAAATTGGCTTGTTTAGCCTCAGGCACCTGCTCGTCGGGAATCATGAGCGATTCCCACCCGTCAATGCCTTTATCGCGTTCTCTTCCCGTAAAGGAAGCCGCCATAGAGGGGGAACCGCTTGCCGGTCGCGCGTTTGAAAAGGGGTTATAGTCTTTATTGACTTTGATGGTAGGTTGTTGCGGAATTACTTCTTTGGGCATACTAGGAAGCGTAAAGGCTTGCCCCAGTTCAAAGTCTAATGAAGGGGCTACATTGTGTTTGCCCAAACTGTGTTTCACCGCCGACGCCAACACGGAAAAAATCATGTTTTCGTCGTTGAACTGGATTTCTGTTTTCGTGGGGTGAATATTCACATCAATCGTTGCAGGATTTACGTCAATAAAAATAAAATACGGTGGATAGGTGCCGGAAGGCAATAAATCTTCGTAGGCACGCATCACTGCATAGTGCATTTTTTGATAGCGAATAAAGCGGTTATTGACAAAAAAGAACTGCTCTCCCCTGCGCTTTTTGGCCGCGTCGGGCTTTCCGGTAAAACCAGTAAATCGAACATGCTCAGTGGTTTCATCAACCGGGACCAGCTTATCGTCTATTTTCTTTCCAAAAATGCCTATGATGCGTTGCTTTAAACTTCCCGGATGAAGGTGAAACAACATGGTATTGTTGTGGTAAAACCGAAATGCCACGTCGGTATGCGCCAAGGCCACCCGCTGAAATTCGTCGGTAATATGGTTAAGCTCTACGCTGTCTGACTTTAGAAACTGTCGTCTGGCAGGGATATTATAAAACAGGTTTTTCACCTCAATGGACGTCCCTACCGGATGCGCCTCTTGTCCAAAGTCTACCACCTTACCGCCTTCGATATGCAAACTGTGGGCAGCTGCTTCTTCGTTCTTCCGCGTAAGACAACGCACGTGAGCAACGGCCGCAATAGACGCTAATGCTTCTCCGCGAAAGCCCTTGGTGGTTAGTTGAAATAAATCGGCCGCATCCCTGATTTTTGACGTCGCATGACGCTCAAAGGCCATACGCACATCAGTTTGAGACATCCCTACCCCGTTGTCGATGACCTGTATATGTGTTTTACCGGCATCTTTGACAATCAGCTGTATATCTTTTGCCCCTGCATCTACGGCGTTCTCCAGCAACTCTTTCACTACCGAAGCCGGTCGCTGCACCACTTCACCGGCGGCGATTTGATTGGCCACATGATCCGGCAACTGACGAATGACATCCATCATTTAACTATTTTAAAACAACAACCACCAGCTCACCATGGCCAGTAGAATGATGATTAGTACTAACATTAAATTTGAGTTTCCCTTGCTTCGCTGTGTCGTCCGCAATCGGCTCCACTTCTTTTGCAATTCAACACGCACTTCTTCATTGTGAAGTGCTCTGCCGGCTAATTGTTTGGCACGCTCTTCTCTTCGCTCCTTATCTTCATCATAATAGAGCGGCTTGTAGTCAAAACCCTTGGGCGGTTTTGTCTTAAACATTCCAAAACGCTTCAGCGACATAACTCAGTTTTTACCAAAGTTCTACTTCCGTTGCCCCGTGCCCGTATTTTTGATACGAGGCATCGAAATACTGTAAACGATCGTACCCATCAAGAAGTTTCATAAGCGCTTTACGCAAAACGCCTTGACCAATACCGTGAATCAATACCACGCGTCTGATGTTTTTCTTTCGTGCATTGTCAATCGCTTGACGGGCGTGAAACAGCTGCACATCGAGTATTTTTTCCTTGGATATCAATCGCTCGTTTTCCACCAAATTGTGTATATGCAAATCAACCTCCATCGTGCTGAGCTTAGGGGTAAAAGTCTCTGATCGACTTACCCGAATAACCTCTTGATCTTTTGGTCGAATGGTTTGACGCTCTAAGTGTTGTGACAAAACATCGTCTTCCACCACAATCAACTCTTCTGAAGGATACCATTCCTCAAAACCATCACTGCGCAAAACGTTAACCCGATTACCGTCAACAGCCAAAACTTCGGCTTCTCCCACATCATTTAAAAAGCGAACTCTTTGCCCCTTCGCGAATTGCATATATCAAGGTTTAAACGACAAATGTACGCAGAATTTTGTCGCCATTTTTCAAATTTACAAGTAAGTCTGACAGTTGCTTGCGCCAGATTGTCACCCGACAACAACACGCTAAAAACCAAGCAAAAAGAACACCGAAAGTTAACGATATAAACTTTTTTTATACACAATGCGTATCCTGCATGAATCTTGGACATACATATTCAAGCTATGGCTGAATCATCGCATCGACACAACATATTTTCTCTAACAACCAATAGACACACTTTCTCTTTTAAGTGTGCACTCAAAAGGTATCTAGCAATTCGCATATGCCTGATGGTTCAAGATGCATGGATCAACTTTTCACTAATTCAAATTAAACAATTTCAATGAAATTATTACTCATAGGCGCCGGTAATATGGGGCTTACGTATACCCAAGGCATGGCAAAATCCAGTTGGTTTGACCGCAAAAAACCTATGGTTTACGACATCAACCCCCAACTTATTGCCCGTTTAAAAAAGGAAGGTACATTCGATGTACACGAAAGCCTTGAATCCTGTTTACCCAATGCTGATATTGTGTTTATTGCGGTTAAACCCTATCACGCAGAAGAGCTGTTTGCAAACATCAAAGACATGATCAAAGAACAGCAAATTTTTGTCAGCTTAATGGCCGGTGTTACCATTGATTTCATAGAAAATAAATTAGGCGCTAAAAAAGTAGTGCGCACCATGCCCAACCTTCCGGCAAAAATCGGGAAAGGCATAACCTCATACACGGCATCTAAAGAGGTGACGCGTATTGAATTGATCACCGTCAGGAGTTTACTAGACACCACCGGTGAGTCCATTCACGTAGATGACGAAACATTTATCGACAAGTCTACCGGTATTTCTGGTTCGGGCCCGGCTTATGTCTTTTACTTTATGCAATCGATGCTGGAAGCGGCCTTAAAAATGGGGTTTTCAGAACACGACTCAAAAGTACTGGTCAGCAATACTTTCGAAGGTGCTGTAGAACTCTTTCACCAATCGGATTTATCTCCAACCACTTGGATGAAGCGCGTAGCTTCTAAGGGCGGAACTACACAGGCAGCGTTAGACTCCATGGAAGACAACAACATTAAGTCGTTGATTGAAGAGGCCGCTTATGCCGCTTTTAATCGTGCTGTAGAACTAGGAAATGAAAACAATAAATAATGGAACATTTTGAAAAACGCATAGTGGTCAAAGTTGGCACCAATGTGATGACCAATCGCAACAATCGTATTGTGGGTCCAGTTTTGAGAAATCTCATTCGTCAAATCTCATGGCTCTATGAACGCGACGTAGTAACTGCGTTGGTATCTTCAGGATCTGCCATTGCAGGTAAAGAAGTGCTGGGAGAATGCTCGGCTGTAGATGAAACCACCCGCCGACAAATTTACTCCTCCGTTGGTCAACCCCGGTTGATGCGTCACTATTACTCTATGTTTCACGACATTGGTATGCGGTGCGCACAGGTATTGGCCACCAAAAGAGACTTTTCGGCCGGAGAGTATCGCGACAACATGACCAACTGCTATGAAGCTCTCATCAACGAAGGCATCATTCCCATTGCCAATGAAGACGACACCGTATCGTTGACCAATTCCATGTTTACCGACAACGACGAGCTGGCCAGCTTGGTTGCAGAGTTAATCGGCGCAGATATGCTGATTTTACTCACCGACATAGACGGTGTTTTTAATGGCCACCCCGACGATGAAAACTCAACCTTAATTAGTCACGTTAACGTAGACCAAGATGTGGAGCAGTACATCAAAGCCTCAAACAAAGCATTTGGCGAAGGCCGAGGCGGCATGAAGTCAAAGATCAAAGTGGCTAAAAAAGCAGCCAAAAACGGAATCCCCACCTACATCGCCAACGGCAAAGATGAAAACATCATCATCGACATTGTCAACGGTATGCAAAAAGGGACATTGATTACCGACGATTCTATTAACAAATAAAAACAACCCCCATGACATTAATAAACAGCAAAACAAAAGACAACGTACTAAGCAGCATGATGCGCTTACTGGACGAAAGAAGAACAGACATCATCGAGGCCAATAAGCGCGACTTAGCAGCATTCAATAGAGACGACCGCGCATTATACGATCGCTTGGTTATTGACGAATCTAAAGTTGACGGCATGATTCAGGCCATTCAGGAAGTCAAAGACCAAGATGACCCCGTTGGTAAGAAAATCTCTCAAGTTAAGCTAGAGAACGGCCTGGACATCATCAACAAAACCGACCCCTTCGGCACCATCATGATCATTTACGAAAGTCGTCCGGATGTCACCATTGAAGCTGCCGTATTAGCGTTTAAGGCCAACAACAAAATTTTACTCAAAGGGGGAAAAGAAGCGTCTCATAGCAATCGTATTTTAGTCGACCTTTGGCACGACGCATTAAAAGAGAACAACCTATCCTCTGATTGGATTGTTATGTTGGAAATGAACCGCGAAGAAACCCAAGCATTTTTGAGAAA
>JAIUMB010000009.1 GCA_022565745.1 Cryomorphaceae bacterium
CGCCGCTTTATTGCCCTCAACGACGGCAGCACCATCCATAATCTTCAGTGCGTGGTTGATTTTGAAAAAATGGATGAGGCCATTCTCAAAAAAATCACCACAGGGGCATGTATTGAAGTACATGGAGATTTGGTAAAGTCTCAGGGCAGCGGACAAGCTGTTGAGGTACTGGCCAAGAGCATCGTCATACACGGTGATTCCGACCCAGAAAAGTTTCCTCTACAACCCAAAAAGCACTCATTGGAGTTTTTGCGTGAAATCGCCCATCTTCGTCCAAGAACGCAGACCTTTGGCGCGGTATTCCGCATCCGCCACTACCTGTCTTTTGCCATCCACGAATACTTCCACAAGCGTGGATTTTATAACGTTCACACGCCCATCATCACGGGAAGTGATGCCGAAGGGGCAGGCGAAATGTTCCGCGTAACCACCATCGATCTGGCAAATCCGCCAAAAAACGAAGATGGGAGCATCAATCATCGCGAGGATTTCTTTGAGAAAGAAGTCAACCTCACTGTATCCGGACAGCTTGAAGCCGAGTTGTTTGCGCTGTCTTTGGGTAAGGTGTATACGTTTGGGCCAACCTTTAGAGCAGAGAACTCCAATACATCAAGACACTTGGCGGAGTTCTGGATGATTGAGCCGGAAGTGGCCTTCGCCAATTTATCCGACAATATGGACTTGGCAGAAGATTTTCTTCGCAGCATCATTCGCTCTGCTCTCACCCATTGCGCAGACGACTTGAGCTTTTTGAGTGATCGCCTTCAAAATGAGGAAAAGCAACTGCCCGCCAACGAACGCTCTGCCATGAACTTGATGGAGCGCTTGCAGTTTGTTGCCGACAATGGCTTTCGCCGTGTAAGCTATACCGAGGCCATTGATATTCTCAAAAACTCCAAGCCCAACAAAAAGGGTAAATTTCAATACCCCATCGAAAGCTGGGGTGCAGATTTACAATCGGAGCACGAGCGCTTCTTGGTCGAAAAACACTTTAAATGTCCGGTGATTTTGTTTGATTATCCGGCCAACATCAAGGCTTTTTACATGCGCTTAAACGACGACGGAAAAACCGTTCGCGCTATGGATGTCCTCTTTCCCGGCATTGGTGAAATCATCGGTGGTTCACAGCGTGAGGAGCGCTTCGACGTACTTCGTCAGAAAATGGCCGATTTCAATATTCCCGAGGAAGAGATGAATTGGTACCTCGATACCCGTCGCTTTGGCAGCTGTGTGCACAGTGGATTTGGCTTAGGGTTCGAGCGCTTGGTGCAGTTTGTTACCGGCATGAGCAACATCCGTGACGTCATTCCTTTTCCCCGCACTCCGGGCAATTGTGAATTTTAACGCCACAACAACAACAACTGCTCTTTTGGTTTAAAATGCCAGTCGGCAAATTTATTGAGAAAGCCCATCCCCATAATGAGGGTGGCGTTGTCAAACACATCAATGTACACATTGTTGATGGTGTAACCGCCAACTTCAATGCCATCGATGAGATAAGTATCGGCTTCAACAAGCTCGTTATTGGCCATAGTATACGTACAAGTACCAACAAACATAGAGTCGTTTATAACCCCAGCTTTGCGGAGTTTTGACTCTAAGCCACGGTGAATGACCATATCGCTTGCACCGGTATCGAATAGAAAATAATGAACATTGTCGGCAATCCGGACCTTGATTTTATAGGTGTTGTTGAGGTCTTCCTTTAGTGGCACTTCAATAAATGCATCGTCATCACCGATAATGTCTAAGGGATCATAAACGTTGTTGCTGACAACTTCGTCACTTTCTATCAAATGTTCCATTACACAAGGCATAACGATTTCCACAAACAACTCGCTGTCTTCTTCGGTGAGTGTTTGTACTTCTGATAATTTATACCCTCTATCCAGTAGCTTGGTCAACGCGCATTCGCAGTAATTTTCTGCAGCCTCTCTACTTATTTCTGACATATCGCCATCACCCACAATTTCCTCTACGCAGGCAAACTTGGCAATGGTCAACGTCAACTCAGTAGATTCACCGGATAAAAACTCAAACTCTTCACCGTATTCTACATTTGCTTCCACACATTCGAGCAGCGACTTCATTGCTTCCGGTTGCTGAATAAGGATTTCCATAATCATTTCTTCTCTATCCTCGAGATGAACGACCGATTCAAATACCGACGAGTGCACATTAGAAAACATTGAGGTAATGATGCAGGCGCAAAAACTATCCACTTCGAATGTAATGCCCATTCTGTTTTGCAACTCCAATATCTCTTCATTGCCAACGCATTCTTGCATCAAATCAGTCATCTCCATGATAGGCACACCATCTTTGGTAAGCACCATTTGAGCCGACAAAGCAAAACTCATAAAAAGCAAGAGGATCAAGAGTATGTTTTGATTGCGCATAACCTTTTTTTTTCGTTGTAAAAGTAACGCAGAATACATTTTACCCGGCCATTTTTTTAATACCCCATTTCTGACAATGATAAAGCACGTGTGGTTTGAGCTTCTCCTATTACCTTTGTGGGCGATTACAAAAAACATTACCTTTAGACAAAATCATCTTTCATGGCAAAGGACAACAGTTTTGGCATTGGAACACTCAGCATACACGGCGGCCAAGAGCCCGACCCTTCTACCGGCGCAGTGATGCCGCCCATCTACCAGACCTCGACCTATGCGCAAGAGGCGCCTGGCAAACACAAGGGCTACGAGTATTCCCGAACACACAATCCAACGCGACACGCCTTGGAAAAGAGTTTAGCCAGTTTGGAAAAGGGTAAATTCGGCATGGCCTTTGGCTCCGGATTAGCCGCGATCGACGCTGTGATGAAACTACTCAAACCTGGAGATGAAATCATAGCCACCAATGATTTATACGGCGGTTCATACCGACTATTCACTTCCATTTTTGCCAAGTGGGGTCTGGTATTTCACTTTGTCGACCTGAGCAATGAAGAGGAAGTCCGCGCGCACATCAACGACAATACACGTATTATTTGGGCTGAAACACCCACCAATCCACTGCTAAAAATCTTTGACATTCGGAAACTCGCAGCCATTAAAGATGAGTTTGACCTTATGCTCGTGGTAGACAACACCTTTGCTACACCATACCTACAATCGCCGTTGGAGCTTGGTGCCAACATCGTCATGCACTCCGTTACCAAATACCTCGGTGGACACAGTGATTTGGTCATGGGCGCTTTGGTGGTAAAAGATGAGGAATTGGCTGGGCGACTATACTTCATACAAAATGCAAGTGGTGCCATTTGCGGACCGATGGACAGCTTTTTAGCCCTACGAGGTATCAAAACACTTCACGTAAGAATGCAGCGCCATTGTGAAAATGCGGAGGCCATTGCGAGGTTTCTCATCAGTCACCCCGCCGTAAAAAAAGTTTACTGGCCCGGTTTCCCCGGACATATTGGCCACGAGATTGCCAACAAACAAATGCGTGGATTTGGCGGTATGTTGTCTTTTGAATTGAAAAACGACAGCATCGAAAAAGCGTTTCAATTGGTATCTTCGCTTAAAGTATTTACACTTGCAGAATCTCTAGGGGGGGTTGAAAGTTTGGCCGGACACCCTGCCAGCATGACCCACGCAGCCATTCCTCGCGAGGAGCGGATAAAGGCCGGCTTGTCGGATAGCCTCATTCGTTTAAGTGTGGGATTGGAAGACGCCAAAGACCTTATTCGCGACTTAGAAGGGGTATTAAAAACAGTAATAGAATAAGCACATGCAACAGAAAAAAATTGCCGTTATTGGTTTGGGGCGATTTGGCACGGCCATCGCGAGAAAACTTGTAGGTTTAGGCGCTGATGTAATGGGGATTGACATCAGTGAAGATAAGGTGGAAGACCTCAAAGACATACTTACGTACACCGTTTGTTTGGACTCCTCGGACCCCAAGGCCTTGATGTCGCAAAACATTCCCGATATGGACGCCGTGGTCATCGCCATTGGCGCCAGTTTTCAAGACCTCATCCTCACCACCTATGCACTACAGGAAATAGGTGTAGAGCGCATCATTGCACGTGCACAAGACGAAGTGCAAAAGCGAATACTCGAAAAAATGGGCGTGCGTGAAATCATGAGTATAGAAGATGAAGTCAGCAACGGAGTGGCTCAGCAGCTTATCAACCCCAGCGTACTTATGGCCGTTCAGCTGCCCGACGAATACGAAATCGTCGAGATATCTGCCCCATCTTCCCTCTGGAATGAGAAACTTGCCGACATTGGTCTGCGCGAAAAATACAAACTCAACCTAGTGACCGTTTTAAGACACGACAAAGACACCCACCACATTCTCGGGGTTCCTTATCCCGATACGGTCATTGAAGAAGGTGACTTGATCATCATTTTCGGATTGATGGATGACATTAAAAAGTTTATGGATATCAATAAGTAAAAAACACAGAACCCGGGAAGAACGCAACAATCAAAGATGATATTAAAAATTTCTATCCCCCAGCTAAAAACTTAATACCAAACAAAAAAAAGCCGGAAGCATCAACTTCCGGCTTTTTCATTTATCTATAGCGATGATTTACATCATTCCGCCCATTCCACCTCCTGGAGGCATGGCAGGGGCGCCCTCTTCTTTAGGGATTTCCGTAATGGTTGCCTCAGTGGTGAGCAACATACCGGCAACAGATGCGGCGTTTTCCATGGCCACACGCGTTACTTTGGTTGGATCAATGATACCGGCCTTGAGCATGTTCTCATAGGTTTCGGTTTTGGCGTTGAATCCAAAATCATCTTTGCCTTCTTTTACTTTGGCAACAACCACGCTACCTTCTAGTCCGGCATTTTCTACGATTTGACGCAATGGCTCTTCAATGGCACGCATAACGATGGCCATTCCAGTGGTCTCATCGTCATTGTCGCCTTTGGCGTTGGCCAAAACTTCGGTCGCGCGAACCAAGGCCACACCACCACCGGGAACGATCCCTTCTTCAATGGCGGCACGTGTTGCAGCAAGCGCATCGTCTACGCGGTCTTTCTTTTCCTTCATTTCCACTTCAGAGGCAGCTCCTACGTAAAGTACAGCCACACCACCGGCAAGCTTTGCCAAGCGCTCTTGCAACTTCTCACGATCGTAATCCGAAGTGGTGGTTTCAATTTGCGCTTTGATTTGGTTGACACGAGCGGTGATATCCTCTTTGTTACCTTCACCGTTAACGATGGTGGTATTGTCTTTATCGATGGTCACCTTTTCAGCGCGTCCAAGCATATCAAGGGTGGCATTTTCAAGCTTAAAGCCACGCTCTTCGCTGATAACCGTTCCTCCGGTAAGTACGGCGATGTCTTCCAACATGGCCTTGCGGCGATCGCCGAAGCCAGGTGCTTTAACAGCCGCAACTTTCAATGAACCGCGAATTTTATTGACTACCAAAGTAGCCAATGCTTCACCTTCTACATCTTCAGCGATGATAAGCAAAGGACGACCAGACTGAGCAGCAGGCTCAAGTACGGGAAGTAATTCCTTCATCGAAGATACTTTTTTGTCGTAGATAAGGATGTATGGGTTCTCAAGGTCGGCAATCATTTTCTCTGAATCCGTAACGAAATAAGGCGAAGAATAACCGCGGTCGAACTGCATACCTTCTACAATTTCAACAGTGGTTTCTGTTCCCTTCGCTTCTTCTACGGTGATAACACCTTCCTTTTTCACTTTACCCATGGCCTCGGCAATCAATTTACCAATAGCGGGGTCGTTGTTGGCTGAAATGGTCGCCACTTGCTCGATTTTCTCGATGCTGTCGCCCACTTCGGTGGATTGGCTGCGAAGGTTATCGACTACAACTTTAACGGCTTTGTCGATACCACGCTTAAGGTCCATAGGATTGGCACCAGCAGCAACGTTTTTCAAGCCTTGGTTGATAATGGCTTGAGCAAGAACTGTTGCGGTTGTGGTACCATCACCGGCAATATCGGCGGTTTTTGATGCAACCTCTTTTACCATTTGGGCGCCGAGGTTTTCGATTTTGTCTTCAAGCTCAATTTCGCGGGCTACACTCACACCATCTTTGGTAATGGATGGTCCGCCAAAAGATTTTTCTATAACCACATTACGACCCTGTGGTCCGAGGGTTACTTTAACTGCATTGGCCAGCGCGTCTACACCTCTTTTCAGGTTGTCGCGGGCTTCTACGTTGAATTTGATTTCTTTAGCCATAACTTTTTTAATTTGTGTTTTTTATTAGATGATTGCGTAGATATCAGATTCACGCATGATGAGGTAGTCTTTACCTTCATAATTAAGTTCAGTGCCGGAGTACTTTCCATAGAGCACCTTGTCTCCTACTTTCACCGTGAGAGGCTCGTCCGGTTTACCGTTACCAACCGCTACAATTGTCCCTTGT
The DNA here is from genome assembly GCA_022565745.1 of Cryomorphaceae bacterium. Lineage (GTDB taxonomy): Bacteria > Bacteroidota > Bacteroidia > Flavobacteriales > Schleiferiaceae > CSBr16-58. Next base: position 6,365 of record JAIUMB010000009.1, read on the forward strand.
TGGGGTTTTTCTTGTGCGGTATCTGGGATGATGATACCCGAAGCTGTTGTGGTTTCTGCCGCAGCGGGCTCTACCAGAACCCTGTCTGCTAAAGGGCGAATGTTTAGGTTCGACATAATTATTAGAATTTAGTGTTATACAATTTGACGTTGTGCATCGGTCACAATATGTGCCAAAACAAAATTAGAGGCCTAAGGCCTCTAATCGTTGTCAAACTGTCATATTTCATGGTTTCAATGTCAGTTCGCCACTGTCATTTCGCGCGTTTGTGCGTCAACGACACCAAGGGCTATCATGTTGACTATCTCTCTAACTGAACAGCCCATTTGTAAAATATGTGCCGGCTTATTAAGTCCGAGAAGAACAGGACCGAGTGCTTCAGCGGCACCAAATTCCTGCAATAGTTTATAGGCTATGTTACCCGCGGCCAAAGATGGGAAAATAAAAATATTGGGGCGGTTGCCTACCAAGTCGCTGAACGGAAAATTCTCTTTCAACAGATCGTTATTAACGGCAAAATTGGCTTGCATTTCACCATCCACGATGATATCGGGGTATTGGGTACGCAAAATATCAGCGGCACGACGCATTTTTTTGGGCACCTCCCCCTCGTGAGAACCAAAGTTAGAGAACGACAAAAAGGCTACTTTAGGCTTGAGATTGATACGGCGCAGAATATTGGCTGTATGTACGGTGATCTCTACCAAATCTTCTACGGTTGGCTCCGGGTTTATGGTGGTGTCAGCAAAAAATATCGGCCCTTTTTTGGTAAGCATAATATACATACCGGCTGCTTTTGAAACCCCTGGGGCTGTTCCGATGGTTTGAAAAACATTCTTTGCCACTTCCGGATACTTTCTCGTGCTACCACTGATAAAGACATCGGCGTCGCCTTCGCGCAGCATCATGCATCCAAAATAATTGCGTTCACGCATCATTTTGTGGGCATCCATTTTGGTCACACCACGACGCTTGCGAAGCGCCCAGAACGATTCGGCATAAGCCTCATTGATTGGCCCTTCTTCTTTAGGGTCAATGATTTGGCAATTTTCCAAACCTAAAATCTGATAGTCTTCAATGATTTTTTCTATTTTGCTGCGTTTGCCAAGCAAAATTGGCTCTGCTATACCTTCATCAACTGCAATTTGAGCCGCTTTAAGCACTTTGAATGTATCTGCTTCAGGAAGCACCACGCGTTTTGGATTGGCACGAGCGCGTTCAATAGCCAAGCGCATAAACTTGTCATCGCGGCCTAATCTATTAATGAGTTCTTCTCTGTAGACGTCCCAATTGGTTATGGGATTTTGTGCCACCCCGCTATCCATAGCGGCTTTAGCCACTGCAGGAGCAATGGTATAGATCAAACGTGGATCAAATGGTTTGGGGATGATATAGTCTGGACCAAACTGCAAATTCTTTTGATTATAGGCAATATTGACGATTTCTGGTACAGGTTGCTGAGCCAACTCTGCCAGTGCATGAACAGCGGCAAGTTTCATTTCTTCATTGATGGACTTGGCTCGTACATCCAAAGCACCTCTAAAAATAAAGGGAAAACCCAAAACGTTGTTCACCTGATTGGGGTTATCGCTACGCCCCGTAGCCATAATGATATCGTTTCTGGCAGTGACGGCTTTGTTGTAGGTGATTTCCGGATCAGGATTGGCCAAGGCAAAAACGATGGGTTTCTTGGCCATGCTTTTTATCATTTGCTGAGTAACGACATTCCCTTTGCTTAGACCAACAAATACATCGGCACCATTAATGGCTTCTTCAAGTGTCTTTAACTTGGTCTTTCTTGCAAAAAAGGCTTTTTCTTCCGTGAGATTTTCGCGATCGGTAGTGATCACTCCTTTGGAGTCAAGCATCAGCAAGTTTTCCTTTTTCACACCAAGCGAAAGGTAAAGTTTGGCACAGCTTACTGCACTGGCTCCTGCGCCATTAAAAACCACCTTTACCTTATGGGTCTTTTTCTTAACCAACTGCAAAGCATTAATCAAAGCAGCACCGGAAATAATAGCCGTTCCGTGCTGATCGTCATGCATCACGGGGATATCCAACTCCTCGCGCAATCGCTGTTCAATATAAAAACAATCGGGCGCAGAAATATCTTCAAGGTTGATCCCTCCAAAGGTTGGCGCCATGATTTTCACTGCTTCCACAAATTTTTCTGGATCTTTGGTGTCCATTTCTATATCAAACACATCGATATCGGAGAAAATTTTAAAGAGCAAGCCCTTTCCTTCCATGACTGGTTTTGATGCCAAAGCCCCAATATCACCGAGCCCCAAAACAGCCGTTCCGTTTGATATAACCGCCACCAAATTGCCTTTGGCGGTGTATTTATACGCATCATCCGGTGTTTTGGCAATTTCCTTACAAGGCTCAGCCACACCAGGTGAATAGGCGATGGCTAAGTCGCGCTGACTGTTTGATGGCTTTGAGGGAATGACTTCAATCTTTCCCGGCCTCCCCTGACTGTGGTAATCGAGGATGTCTTTTTTATTCAGTTTCTTTCCCATCTGTTTCGTCCTTTAAATTCCAATAGTCTGTATACCCTTCTGTAAAGGGATAACGCTCATCTCTGATGCGCGTTATCATTTGACGTAGTTTGGTTTTTAGTTCTTCAATATTTTCTCCATCGGTGGCTGAGATAAACACCACATTATTGCCCATGCGGTTCATCCAAGTTTGTTTCCAGTCTTTCAACGACAAATTGGCTTTTTGTATAGGGCCAAGATCATCGTCTTCTTTTTCTTCGTGGGTAAAGGCATCGATTTTATTAAAAACCAGTAGGGTTTCTTTTTCTTCACCACTGATTTCCGAGAGTGTTTCTTGCACGGTTTTGATTTGATCTTCAAAGAAGGGGTGGGAGATATCTACCACATGAATCAAGAGGTCTGCCTCTCGAACCTCATCGAGTGTAGATTTAAATGACTCCACCAGCTGGGTAGGTAATTTTCGAATAAAACCCACGGTATCACTTAACAAGAAGGTAATGCCCTCGAGAAACACCTTCCTAACGGTGGTGTCTAAGGTGGCAAACAATTTATTTTCCGCAAACACTTCCGACTTTGACAAGAGGTTCATCAAGGTAGATTTTCCGACGTTGGTATATCCAACCAATGCAACGCGCACCAGTTGATCACGCGACTTGCGTTGGGTGGCCATTTGTCTGTCGATTTTACTCAACTTGTCCTTGAGCAAAGCAATTTTTTGGGTAATGATTCGGCGGTCGGTTTCAATCTGCGTCTCACCAGGACCACGCATACCGATACCCCCCTTTTGTCGCTCGAGGTGGGTCCACATTCTCGTAAGTCGAGGCAGCAAATACTGATACTGAGCCAGCTCTACTTGTGTCCTTGAGTGAGCTGTTCGAGCACGTGAAGCAAAAATATCGAGAATAAGGTTGGTGCGATCCATCACCTTTTGCTCAAATATCTTTTCAAGGTTTTTGATTTGCGAGGGGCTTAACTCATCGTCGAAGATGATTAAATCAACATCAAATTCCTTGACATAATCAGCGATATCGTTTATTTTACCCATACCGAGGTAGGTGCGCGGATGGGGGTTTGATAGTTTTTGTGAAAACCTTTTTAGTGTTTCTGCCCCGGCTGTTTTGGCTAAAAACTCGAGTTCATCCAAATACTCATTGAGCAGGTCGTCTGTCATGTGGCGCGTATGTGCACCTACCAATACAGCCGTTTCATTTTGTTTATCTCTTTCTTGTCGTTCAAGCATGTATCGCTTTTATTATAATGCACAATTTATTTGTTGCTGTCTAAGGTGCGACGTCAACACGTTTATTTGTCTCTTATGAGCACAAAAATATGGAAAAACGACAACCCTGCAGCGAAGGAGTGAATGGGAAGTGACAAGAATGTTCAGGATATTGGCGGATCAGTTTAAATTCCACCAATTGGCCCAAGGCACACGAGAGAGCAACAAGATAAATCCAATGGAGAAAAGAAGAGCAAGTTTTTTAAACTTGATTTTATCTACCGCTACTTTCTTTGCTTTTACTGAACCCATGGTAATGGCCACAACAGCCAAAAGATTTGCCGTAATGTGCTCCAATAACATGAACCTAAGCGCTGAATTACGCATGGCTTCTCCAACATTGGAAAAAGCTTCTTGGGTAATGGGGCTTAAAAACAAGTAAAGCACTAAGCCTATCAAAAATTGAATATGAACAACCATTACTACCATTTTTGTCCATTTCTTATCAGACTCGGAATAGGTGGCATTTTGGTTGATCTTGACAATCCATCTTACTATTGATATGATCAATAATATAAAGACAACGTATGCGAGGATGGAGTGAATATTTAATACAGTTGGATACATATGGTTAAAAATTAGAACGTCAAACCTACGAAAAAAAATAAGAGCACAAGCAAAAATAAACAAAAAAAAGACGGTTATGCCACGCTGTCATTTAAGTTGTTTTGCTTTTCGTTCTTGCGTTTTATTTTGTCTAAAATACTGTATATTTTATCTCTCTTGCTCTTTGAAAGAAAGGTAACATTAAGCTTTCTCGTTTTTTCTTCGTTGGTATTAGAAATGGTTTTGATGACCAATATTTTTCTCAACCCTTTTTCTTTAAAACCAAACTCCTTCAACATTCTTCTAGGAAATTCTGAAGCACCGTTATAATAACCACTCAAAGGCAATTTCTTAAACAACGGCACATCTCTTAAGGTAATGATTTCGTACTCTACCTGAAATACACTGTATCTGAAACGCAAAATAAAGATGCTCAACAGCACAAATGAAGCGACAATGGCTGGGATGTAATTGGCAAAAAACCAACCCAAACTTCCGGGTATAAGTGACAGTAAAATATTAAATACAATGACAACCAAGCACATAATGGCTAATGTTCTTAGCGCATATGTCAGCCACATGTTATCAATCTTAGTTAGTTTACTCATTGAGCAAATTGTGTTTATAGGAGCAGTGCAAATGTACTAATCAAAATCAATTAAATGTCAAGCCATGTTCAATTGATTTAGAAAAAGTGAATATTCTGAACGTTTACCTTCTTAAAATGAATATCTAACCCTAAATATTAACATAAAAACAAGCATCAAGAAACGTAAAGCAGCTGTTTGTCAATATGTTCCCAAACATCCTTGGGCAGTAAAAAGGTCTTTGGTGCATTGTTCTTTATGGACGCCCTAATGTCTGTAGACGAAATACCTACTAAGGGAGCATCAGATATGTGAATGTTTGGGGATGAAAAATATTTCCCATCGGGGGGGAAACCAGGTCTTGGATAAACAATAATTTCCTGCTGACGTAAAATATCTTCTCCGTTTTTCCAACGGTGTAAATTCTGTAAACTGTCTGAACCTATCAACAGTGCAAATGACTTATCGGGATAATTGTCTTTAAACACCTGCAAACTGTTATATGTATAGGAAGGTTCAGGTAGTGCAAACTCCAAGTTACTACTTTTAAAATAAGGACATTCGGCAATGGCTAAATTAACCATATGCAGACGCTCATATTTATCGACCAACGCGTTTGAAGCTTTAAATGGATTTTGTGGACTCACCACAAACCACACTTCGTCTAAGCCCATTTCGTAATAAATGTGTTGGGCAACAATGAGGTGACCTATATGAACAGGATTAAAACTACCGAAAAACAAGCCTGTCATCGACATATAAAATCATTTACTATTTCGGCAATCTCTTTCTTGGCACGTTCCAAATCGTCGTTAACAAGCACATAATCAAACCGATTGGCCATGGCCATTTCTTCTTGGGCTTTTGCTACACGCATTTCAATTTCAGATTCGCTATCCGTTCCACGTGCCATTAATCTCTTCTGTAATGCCTCAATAGTCGGGGGTTGAATAAAGATGGATAAGCTGTTTTCTGGAAATTGACGCTTAATGTTTACCCCGCCTTGAACATCGATATCAAATACCACGTGGCTCCCTGCATTAAAAATGCGTTGCACTTCGGACTTTAATGTGCCGTAGTACCTTCCCGGATAAACCTGCTCATATTCCACAAAAGCATCTTCGGCTATTTTTTCCTCAAAGGCTTGAACACTTAGGAAGTAATAATCCTTGCCGTGCACTTCTTTTCCTCTTGGGGCGCGAGTGGTTGCGCTTATAGAAAATAACAAATCACTTCTTTGTGTCAGCAGATGCTTGACCAAGGTTGTTTTCCCCGATCCACTTGGCGCTGATAAAATGAGCATTTTCCCAGACATCATCAAACTATATTGAGATTGATTTCCTTGATTTGCTCGAGCATCTCTTTCATCTCTACCACACGCTTTTGGATGCCTTCATGCTGGCATTTTGACCCCAAGGTGTTTATTTCTCTGCCCATTTCTTGGGCAATAAAGTTTAGTTTTCGTCCCCCGTGCATAGACACGCTCATTTCACTCAAAAAATAATCCAAGTGCTGCTTTAGTCGAACCTTTTCTTCATTGATGTCGAGCTTTTCCAAGTAGTAAATCATTTCTTGTTCAAAGCGATCGCGATTGACATCAACTTTAAGCTCATTGAGTTGGTTTAAAAACTTATTCCTCAATCGCTCGGTACGCTCTGCTTCCATAGGAGGAATTTCTTCAAGGCGGTCAGCCATTTGCTCTATGGCATTTTTTAAATCTCTTTCCATTGCTGCCCCTTCAGATTCGCGAAAACTCACCAACTTATGGGTTGCCTTTTCAACCACCGCCATCAATTCAGCAAATTCACTTTCGCTTAATGGCTCCTCGCAAGAGTTAAAGACATCAGGCATTCGCATGGCCGCGGCAAGCGGATCACCTGAAGCTTTGGTGGCAGTGAGTATTTGATTAAACGATTCCACGTAGGATTTTAATCGATCTGTGTCTATGGCATTTGACAAGCTCTCTTTTTGGGTTTGCAGCGAAATCTGCACATCGGTTTTTCCCCTCACAATATGTTGTTGAAAATGCTTGCGCATCTCTGCTTCATAGGGCCGAAGCAATTGAGGAATTCTAAAATTTATATCGAATGATTTGCTGTTGAGCGTTCGCAATTCAGCAATAAAGTGAAAGCGTTCGGAAGCGCCTTCTGCTTTGCCATAACCAGTCATTGATTGTATCATAGTCTTTGTCGTATGCGGCAAAGGTAAATGTTGGACAACAATAAAGGAATTTATTTGTCGTTTTGGCAAATAATTGTCGTCATAACCTCAAACAAAACAACATTTTGCAAGGCTTACGGCAAGTGGTAAAAAAACCAAAAAAATATTGATTTTTACTAAAATTGCGTGTAGAAGCACCCAATAATTAACGGATGCAAATTTCATGACAAGGTCTACCTTATGCCTTTCCGCTTTTTTTGTGTAGATACCATGTAACAGCAACAATTCCCATGAGCAAGTATGGCATAAACATCAAATAGAGAATACCATTGTTAAGTCCGGTTGCACCTTTACTCCCTGAGGACGTTTCTGCTACCGCCTTACACATGGCACATTGTGCTTCAGCAAGCTGAGGAATGAGCCCGACAATAACGAGGGTTAAGATTAAAACAAACAGTCGCTTATCCATAATAAGGGTACATAAAAACGTAAACCAAAACGCCGGTTATTGCAACGTAAAGCCAAATGGGATAAGTCCATTTAACCACTGCTTTGTGTTTGTCAATTTGATTGACGTATGCGCGGTAAATGGCCAACATAGCCAGAGGCAATACCGGAACAGACAAAATGATGTGAGAAATTAAGATGAAAAAGTACAGTGAGCGCATGGCCCCTTCACCTCCGTAAGGAACAGGTTCGTTGGATAGTTTGGAAATGACATAGGAAACCAAGAACACCGCTGATAAAATAAAGGCTGAAGCCATTACCAATCGATGTTGTTGAATCATATTTCTTTTAATAAACACACCACCGAGTATTAAAAGAATAAAAGTTGAGCCATTGAGTACTGCATGTAAAAAGGGTAATCCTTGTACAATGGGATTATCCGTATCAATCCTTGCGCTTTCGGGGAGGACCATTAAAATAGCAACAGCCACTGGTACCACAATAGAGAGAATGGCAATTAGGCTGAGTGCCTTTTTTTCGTTGGAAAGTATTTTGTCCATTTGTACAATAATGGTTTTTTATTTTTTCGACGCTTGATGTTCTCGTCGTGCGCGGTCCTTTTCTAATTCAGCCTTGAGCACCTTGATGTCGTCAACCAAATCCTTGACTTCTACAGGCTCCAATGAATTATAAACACCCATAAGATTACCAAGTTCATCACGTCGACTCCTAATTCTACCATTCCAGTCGACCAAAACAAGCATTTCTGAGTGCAAAAAACCGCCAGGAGCTAATTCATCTTCCATAGCAGACAGAAAGAACGCTGCGGCCAGTTGATGGGTTTCTTCTTTCTCTCCTCTGGCAAAATTCCACACAGCCGGACGACGCTCTTTGCCTTTAAGATCCAGCGCATATGCACGGAGGGTTTCTAAATCGTCTGTTTCAGGGTCAACCGTAAAAGAAAGTATTCGAAAGTCGTCAATATGCTTGAAGCGATCATAAATCTGATCCTTAACCTGATAATTCATCGGACCACAAACGCTGGGACAAGTAGAAAAGAAGAAGTTAACCACCGTGATGCGGTCGTCGAAGAACGATCGATCAATATCTTCGCCAAACTGGTTGACATAACCTGCAAACTCAGGAACACTGTAGGGGATGGTATCACCGTCTTCGGTTACTTCTTTAGGGCCAGCATACTCGAGCGTCTGAAAGAACACCTCTTTGACGTTGTAAACCCAAATGTAATAGAGCAAAAAAGGCAATATTAGTATAGCTACCAATATCGCCCATTTTTTAAAATTGATTTGCATGTTGTTTATTTTCCGGGTATGGACTGCAGTGTAATTGAGCCCATATACCCACCTTCAACTAAAATTATAAACATCAAGTAAGGAATAAGAATAAGTGCTGGAAGAGCAATGGTCCAAATAAAATTCTTCCTCTCATACTTCAAGTGCATATAGTACATCACAATGTAGTATGCTTTAACCAACGTTAGAATGATAAAAACGTGATTGATTAACAACGTGCCCGCAACCTTGTTCATTAAGAAGGCAGGTTTAACAATACCTAGACCTACCTCAACAGCCGTTACAATAAGTAGGAGCCAAAAGATATTCCAAATCCAACGAGTTCCGGTTGGGTGTTCTGCGTGATCAGCCATGACGAGTCTATTTTTCGTTTGAAATTATATTAAACAAGATAGAAGAAGGTAAATACAAATACCCAAACAAGGTCTACAAAGTGCCAGTAGAGACCAACCTTTTCAACCATTTCGTAGTGCCCTCTTCTTTGATAAGTGCCTTTAACAATGTTGACAAAGATGATGAAGTTGAGCAATACCCCGGTAAATACGTGAAAACCGTGAAAACCTGTAATAAAGAAGAAAAAGTTGGCAAACAACGGATGACCATACTCATTCTCTTTCATATTCGCACCTTGAACCACATAACTATTCTCTACCAAAGGCAGTGCCGCTTTGTGGTTGATGATCTCTCTTTCTTTTCCGGGAAGCAGCAACTGCAAACTTGGATCTGCTTTAAAAGCAGCAATCACTTCTTCGGTGGCAAATTTTTCATGATGATCGTGCGGAGTGTCACTTCCATGAACAATGTCATGGAGAGAAAGAACGCTGCCATCGGCATCGGCAACCTTTGCCATTCGTCCATCTTCAAAGCGAACAGCACCGTGCTCACCTACGATAAAATGATACCATTCCCACGCTTGTGAGCCAAGGAAAATCAAACCACCAACAATGGTAGCCAACATCCATATGGTTGCTCCTTTTTGATTCATTTTATGGCCTTCATTTACTGCCATTACCATGGTAACAGAACTCATAATGAGAATAAAGGTCATAAGTGCCACATATATCAATGGATACTCTCCATGTACGAATGGAAAATGCGTAAATACGGCATCGGGATCCGGCCATAGAGATTCAAATTTGAAGCGATACAATCCGTATGCTACGAGAAAACCACTAAACGTAAGGGCGTCTGATAAGAGGAAGTACCACATCATCAGTTTACCATAAGAGGCGCCTAAAGGACGATTACCTCCGCCCCATACATTTTCATTACTTTGATCTACAGATGCTTGTGTAGCCATTGTTACGTATTTGAATTAAAGGTGCAATATTAACGAACAAAAATTAAAAACAGGTACAAATATAACCAAACGACACCGAGAAAATGCCAAAAAATTGACGTTAACTCGAATCCTAGTTTATTATCTACTGAATACAAGTCTTTTAAAGCCTTAATCATTGTTACCACAATGGCAATTATTCCACCCGCCAGGTGGAGCAAGTGAAAAAAAGTAATGGCATAAATCCATGATCCGCTGACATTACTTCCTTCTCCCGTGAAAAATATACCTCGATTAATCAAATCTTGCCAACCCAAGAGCTGGAACACAATGAATCCTATACCCAGGAAAAAAGCGGCGATAATTCCACCTTTAAACATGGATTGGTTATCGGTTTTCAAGGCTCGGGCCGATACGATCAAAGCCAAACTAGATACGCCAATTAAAAAGGTGCTGACGAGAAATTCGCTTGGCAAAGCAAACTCCATCCACAGGCCTTTGTCTTGCAAAGAACCTTTACTCACCAAAAAACCAGAAGTTAGTCCGGCAAAGGCCATAAAAATACTGGCTTGCGCAATCCAAAGCATAGGTTTTTTGGCGCGTTTTCTCTGTTGCTGTAGTGTTTCGTTAGACATGTATTTAGCCTATAAAGTGATCAACAACCCAGATGATCTGAGTCAATGTTAAGTAAACAATACTGTACAACATTAGTTTGCGCGCCGACGAATGGTCGAGCTTGCGAAACAATACCCATGCACGGTATACCAATACCAAACCAAGAATAAATGTAAGAATGGTAGCGGGTGCACTAACGGTGAAGCGTCCGGCCAATCCAAAGTATGGAAGTAAAACAAGCCCCAATAGCCCCGAAGCGTAGAGTACAGCCTGAAAAGCTGAAGCACGATCTGGCTTTCCTGATGGCAATAACACATAACCGGCCTTGGCGTAATCGTTGTGCAACAACCAGGCAATGGCCCAGAAATGGGGGAATTGCCATAAAAACTGCCAAGCGAATAATGTTCCTGGCTCCACGCCAAACTGACCAGTAGCCGCTACCCATCCCAACATGATGGGAATGGCTCCGGGAAATGCGCCTACAAAAACAGCAAAGGATGTCTTAGCCTTCAATGGCGTATAGACCAACGCATAAAGCACCACAGAAGCTGCCCCGAAAATGAAAGTAAGAAAGTTTAAAGAATATAGTAAGACCAGGCCAATAACAGATAAAACAAATGCAACGACCAACGCCTCGTTGACTGACAATCGACCGCTGGCTACCGGCCGCTGTGCCGTTCTGTTCATTTTGCTGTCTTGTACCTTTTCGATGATTTGATTAAAAGCATTTGCCGCGCCGGTGACAAACACGCCCCCTATCGTTAACACCACTAAGTCGAAGATGCGAACCGAAGATGCGCCCAACAAGTATCCTATTACCGACGAAAACACGACGCTTGAGGACAGCCTGAGCTTCATGAGCGCTATGTATTCCCGCCACTTGGGTACAACTGCTGTTGAAATGGTTACCGATTGTTGATGACTCATCTATTTGATTAGTTCAAAATGGTTTTCAGTCTAATGCAACATCCAAACTGATCTTTAACTATTGGTTGCTATCACGGAGACTTGATTACACAAAGAAGCGGCAAAAATAGTACAGAACACCCGTTTGAGAAAGTGGTATTCAACCATATTAACAGGATTTTCAATAGCGATACAGACTTTGCTGAATTAAGATAGAATGTAACTGACTGCTATGGCATTACGAGAGGAACAGGCATCAAATTGGTTGATATTGGCCCAAAATCAAAGCAACTTTTGAGACCGAATCACAAACCAACGCTTACGCCCTTGACGACATTCAGAAACAACTTCGTGTAAGTAATGGTTTGTCAATATGGCTTTTACAGTTTTATTTGCTGGAGATACACTTTTATTTGACATGTTTTTTGTCTTTTTGTTGACGTAAAATTAGTCAACAAAACATGAGCCGACAAATTATTAATCAAAAAAAACTCAAAATCTTTTAAGCGGTGAGAGCAGATCATAAAACGCTTCAGAAATACTGGGTTGAACAACAACAATTTCCCCACCAAACAAGTAATCGTTGCCTCCAGAAAAATCGGTAACCAATGCGCCTGCTTCTTGAGCAATCAAACTACCAGCAGCTACATCCCATGCACTTAAACCATATTCGTAGTATGCATCAAACCTACCTGCAGCAGTATAAGCCAAATCAGTCGCTGCCGTTCCTATCCGACGAACACCACGTGTAAGGCGGAAACAGTCGGTCAGCGTCTTAATGAAATCGTCCATGCGATCAAAGCGATAATAAGGAAACCCCGTAGCTATGAGCGTATCTTTGAGATGCTGTTTTTCACTTACCCGAATAGGAACATTATTGAGTTCAGCGCCATGCCCTGCCACAGCGGTATAACATTCATTTCTTCCCACTTCATAAACCACACCCAGTATCATCTTACCTTCATATTCCAAACCAACGCTAATGGCGTATACCGGAATGTGGTGAAGAAAATTGGTGGTGCCGTCTAACGGATCTATAATCCAATTGTACGACCTGCGCTCGGTGGTAATGGTTTCCTCCTCGGTTATAAACCCTGCCTCAGGCAAAACTTTTAACAGGCCTTCTACCAACATTTCTTCGGCCTGTTTGTCGACATAGCTTACCAAGGCATTAAGGCTTTTAACCTCTACGTCAGCAGGCTTAAATTGATCGGACTGGCTTTTTATAAATCGGGCAGTTTTCGCAACCACATCAACCACCTGATTCAGCATGGATTTATTGACCATCTATGGCGTAAGATTCTATCATTTCCATGGAATGCAACAACTTCATATCGTTGCAATTTTCCTTTAACTTCTCCAATGGCTCTCGAATTCTTCCTTCGTAATCATTCATCACCTCGAGGTACTTTTCTTTGGATTCCCAGCGCTCATAAGCAATGAATGTGACAGGTGATTCTTTGTGAAGCTTTGAATCGACAAAGGCGTCATGAGATCTGAAAACATGAACCAATGTGTTCCAATCGCGCTTGAACGACTCTTCAAAAATTGGACTAAGATGGTATAATCTAATGATGGCGAACATTTTCCAAATGTACAGTAGAAAGCTCAACTAGAGCAACCGTGCCGTCATTATTTTGTTTACCGAGTGTTAAATTTTGAACTGTATTGACCAATGCCGGATCCCAAAAAGCTTTTACCCGCACGTAGTTTTCCGTGTAGCCCAAAATATACCCTTTGTTATTTTCATCTTCAAACAATATTCGTTTCCTCATCCCCTCTTGTGAGGTGTAGAAAGCCCTACGCTTCTTTGCCGACAACCCCCGCAGCATTTTGTTGCGTTTTTTGCGCTCGGGAATGGGCACCACACCATCCATATTCACGGCCTCTGTATTGGCACGCTCACTATAGGTAAACACATGCAAATAACTAATGGGCAGATCATTGATAAATCGATAAGTCTCTAAAAAATGCTCGTCTGTTTCACCAGGGAAACCCACAATCACATCCACGCCTATTGCAGCATGTGGCATGTGTTTTCTGATACAAGCCACGCGTTCGGCATACAACTCACGGCGATAACGACGCTTCATTTTTCCTAAAATCTCATTGGAACCCGATTGTAATGGAATGTGGAAATGCGGTACAAAACGCTTTGATTTTGCTACAAATTCAATGATTTCTTCGGACAGCAAATTAGGCTCTATGGATGATATGCGAATACGATCAAGACCCTCTACTTCATCAAGGGCACGTATTAAGTCCATAAATGTGTGTTCGTGCTTTTTGTTGCCAAATTCCCCTTTACCATAATCGCCGGTATTCACGCCGGTGAGCACCACCTCTTTGATCCCTTGCGCGACTATTTCGTGCGCTTGCTGTACCACTTGATTGAGTGACGCACTTCTACTTATGCCCCTAGCCAAAGGAATGGTGCAGTAGGTGCATTTATAGTCACACCCATCCTGAACCTTTAAAAATGCACGGGTACGATCGCCAATGGAGTAACTACCCACAAAAAAATCAGCCTCTACGATGTCGCAAGAATGCACCTCTCCTGTTTCTTTTTTGGTGAGGTCATACAAATACTCTCCAATATTAAACTTCTCCGTAGCACCCAAAACCATGTCTACACCATCAAAGGCGGCAATTTCTTCGGGTTTTAATTGCGCATAACACCCCACAACCACCACAAACCCATCCGGATTGGCACGCTGTGCTCGATTGACCCAATGTTTACATTCTCGATCGGCATTTTCCGTTACCGAGCATGTATTGATTACGTACACATCGGCATTCGCTGAAAAATCAACGCGCGTAAAACCATCTTCCTCCAATGCGCGAGATATGGCAGAGGTTTCGGAAAAATTCAGCTTGCATCCAAGGGTGTGAAAGGCTACTTTTTTATCAGACATCATCGTGCTAATTCTGAGTGCAAATATACAAAGCGCAAAAACCAATCGCCTTTTTAATTGTTTTCTCTTCATGATTTCAGTTGTTTGGTTTAAACGAGACTTGCGCATCAGCGACCATGCGCCTTTACAACAGGCTATCGCCCGTGGACTACCCATTCTCCCCGTTTATCTTGTTGAGCCACACGGTCACACACAACCAGAGTACGACCCCAAACACCTTGTATTCACTCTTGAATCTGCATTCTCCCTACAAGCGCACATCCCTTTACAAGTTCTGCATCGCGACGCTTTGCCTTTCTTCGCTTCATTGGTTAAAAAATACGACATTGATTGCGTGTACAGTCATATGGAGACCGGGGTGCAATGGACCTATCAGCGTGACAAGTTGTTACAGGTTTTTTTTCGTGAGAATAACATCAAGTGGCAAGAATTTCAAAATAATGGTGTGCAACGCGGCCTGAAAAACAGAACAAAATGGGACCAAAACTGGCGTTCTTTTATGCAGGCTGATTTGATTCAACCAGATATAAATAATGCCCTATGGCACGTCAAAGAAGCGGGTACATTCCTTCCGGAGTCCATTTTTAATTTAACCAAAGGCCATCACCACAGACAAAAGGGCGGTGAACGCGAAGCCCAAACTTTACTGCACGCTTTTCTTGAGGAAAAGCGATACATCAATTACCAACGTGATATCTCTAAACCCACAGAAAGCAGAACCTCTTGCAGTCGACTGAGCACCCACCTGGCATGGGGAAGTATTGGGTTAAGAGAAGTTTACCAGGCCAGCATGACAACTTATGGTAATGGTGCAGACAACAAACGGGCGCTTCAAGCCTTTATCAGCCGAATCCATTGGCACTGTCACTTCATCCAAAAATTTGAAATGGAAGACCGCATGGAATTTGAAAACCTCAACCGAGGATTTGACAATATCCGACACGAAATTGATGACGAAAAGGTTAATGCCTGGAAAACTGGCCAAACGGGTATCCCTATGATTGACGCTGCCATGCGCTGTGTAACTGAAACGGGGTACCTTAACTTTCGCATGCGGGCCATGCTGGTCAGCTTTCTCACCCATCACTTATGGCAACCCTGGACAACAGGCGTGCATCACTTAGCGAGATGCTTTTTAGATTTTGAACCGGGTATTCACTTTCCGCAGTTTCAAATGCAAGCTGGCTGCACTGGAATAAATCAATTTCGCATCTACAATCCAGTTAAACAAGGTCAAGACCACGACCCTCAAGGTAATTTTATTAGACATTGGGTGCCTGAGCTTAAAGACTTACCCAGCGAAATGATTCACACCCCATGGAAAATGACACCCATTGAGCGCGCTTGGACACCCATCGACTATCCATCTCCAATAGTCGACATCGAAGCATCGGCACGACAAGCAAGAGACATATTGTTTCAGCACGGAAAAAATAACGCACTGGTTCGCAGCGAAAATTTCCGCATATTGAACAAGCACACGACAGCAATTAGAACGATTAATCAAAGAACAAAAGCAATCATACAACCGCACAAAGAGGGCAGTTCTAAAGCATAAGCGCCTTGAATACCTACTCTTGTTTACCCTTTCTCCCATCCACCATCTCTGGTCGCTTGACCAGATAATAACCAATAGACAACGCCAAAATAATGGAAGCCAAACCAATATTGTTGATGCCGCTGTTGTGGCCTACATCAAGTACAAGCAACTTTCTACCAATCGCAATCAGTCCAATCAGTAAGATGCTTTGCACTTTTATGCTGTGTTCTTTAATATAGATATTGAACGTATCAATCAGCTCTATGGCTATGAGAATGTTGAAAAATACAGGCAACACAGCAGACGTTTGCTCCTTTGTAATTAATAAACGGTCATGCTGCTCATGTGCCGTGAATAGCGCTTTTCCAAACTGGTAAACCAACTCAATGATTTCAACCGATATGTAAAGCACTACAACCCCAGAGAGCACATAAAAAACAAATCGCTCAAAGTGATGTGTCCATTTGGTATACTTCATGTCTTTTGGTTTTTATCTTCTCATTTCTAATGACAATGTTATTTATCAGTTCGCAAATAAAAATGAAGGCAGAATGTTAGCTGGCCTTAACGTTGATTAGCGACTGCTTTTGATATGAATGCATTTACAATCCTATAAATTGAAAAGGCTGGGCGACTTCAAAGTAAGCAGAGGCTTCACCGGCATAAGTTTGATTGTTTGACATGTCCAATTTTTTGACCTCATTACCTTTGGAAAAATCAAAATTTTTGAGATCAACCCAAAACGTGTTAGGGGTCAAGGCTGTTTCAAAGTAGTAAACGAGATTTTTTTGATCAGAGACGACACGCCATCTGGTGGTTGACAAATTTGGGAAACCCTCAATTGAAAAACCATAGGGGACCGATACATTGCGTATTACGCTCATTACGCCGGCCACAGCTACACGGGTATTGTCGGTTTGCGGTATTGCATCGATAAAAAATGACGCACGAACAAAGCGGTCAGAAGCCGTCACGGAGCCAGGTAAAAACGTTTTTCCCGGAATATTGTCCCAGTATTTTTTAATGGACAATTGCTCTAAAAATGGCGGATCGTTGGTCATAACAATATAAGAAGGGTCATGATGAATAACGAGTTTCCCGTTGATGTATTCTAAAATGGCATTGTCACCACTGGCATCTGAAAGTGAGAGATGCACGGTCGTAAACTTATCGGTACCTGGTATAAAGTCAGATACAATTGCGAACGATTCTTTACCAAATGACTCAACTGCTTCGGCTACAGTGGCAAAGTTATCAAGCGCATACTGTGCCCACAGTGAAATAGCAATGCCTTTTCTTTTACCGTTTTTCTCAAACGAAGGATACTCAGACTCCACCAACCAAAGCATATTCGCCACCAGGCCCTTTTCATTCATCCCATCGCTCGTGGCAATATCCCAAGAGCTGGCGGCAATGCTTCCGTATTTGGAGGTCCATTCTACCGAGTTTTTGCCAACTTCACCGTTTCGTTTCACACCGCGAGGAAAGACCCATAAATTCGCGGGTATCTCCATAGAAAAATCCATGGAACGGCCTGTGAGCACGGTGTTGTTGGGCCCTTTGTAAACCACCCGCGTACAGGCTTCTGCCTTAGGCGACAACAAAATTGTCATCAATAGCAGAATAGAAAGTGAGGTCAAGGTTTTCATGTAATGATTGGATTAATTCTCCGTAAATATACCCAACTTTTGTAAAATTAGGCAATGTGAATTAACAACGGTTGCTGTAAACAACGTAGAGGCTTAAATAAAACGAAATGAGTACTTTGTAGCCCCGCCAGGAATCGAACCTGGA